>JBOHJQ010000019.1:0-40618 GCA_050728655.1 Methylocella sp. | reverse complement strand
ATCATGCGCGACGTGAACTACGGCTGGCTTCTGCGCTACGCCCATGCCAACGGCGCCTCGATGTTCTTCCTCGCGCTTTACATCCACATGTTCAGGGGCATGTATTACGGCTCCTACAAGGCGCCGCGGGAGGTCTTGTGGCTGCTCGGAGTCGTCATCTTTCTCCTGGCGATCGCGACGGCCTTCACGGGCTATGTCCTGCCATGGGGGCAGATGAGCTTTTGGGGCGCGACGGTCATCACCAGCCTGTTCTCGGCAATTCCGTGGGTTGGCGATTCGATTACGACTTGGCTGTGGGGCGGCTTTGCTGTCGATAACGCGACTCTCAATCGTTTCTTCTCGCTTCACTATCTGCTGCCCTTCATGATTGCGGGCGTCGTCGTCTTGCATATTTGGGCGCTGCACGTGCATGGCTCGAACAATCCGGCCGGAATCGAAAAGGAGACCGCCAAGGACACCTTGCCTTTCCATCCCTATTTTACCGTGAAGGACGGTTTCGCGCTCGTCTGCTTCCTCGTGTTTTTCGCCTGGTTTGTGTTTTACATTCCAAATTATCTTTACAATGCCGATAATTACATCGAAGCTAACCCTTTGCAGACTCCGGTTCATATCGTGCCGGAATGGTATTATCTGCCGTTTTACGCGATCTTGCGCTCGATTCCGTCAAAACTTGGTGGAACCGCCGCGATGTTCGTCTCGGTGTTCATTGTCGCGTTTCTACCGTGGCTCGACACCTCCAAGGTCAAATCGGCGGATTACCGGCCTCTTTACAGGATTTTCTTTTGGCTCTTTGTCGCCTGCGCGGTGTTGCTCGGCTATATGGGATCGCAGCCGCCGGAAGGCGGCTATGTGCTCGCCGCGCGGTTCTTGACCGTCTATTATTTCCTCTACTTCCTGGTGATCCTGCCGTTGCTTGGGCGATTCGAGAAGCCGCGGCCCCTGCCCCCCTCCATATGCGACGCGGTGCTGGGCAAGCCTGGCGAAGCCCTGGCGGCGCACGCCAATTCCATGCAAGCGCGCAAACCGGGGCAATGACCGCAAGGCAACAAGGAAATAAGCGATGAGGCACGGGACTAGCCGCGCGATTGGATTGGTTCTCTGCGCGGTTCTCGTGGCGGCTCTGGTCCCGCGCCCCGCCAAGGTGGTCGCGGCCGATGAGGCTCAGCCGGGGCCGGTCGAAAAGCAGGGGCAGCCCAATCCGCCGCGTCAGGCATGGAGTTTTCATGGCCCGTTCGGCCGCTACGATCAGGCGCAGCTCCGGCGGGGGTTTCAGGTCTATCACGAGGTTTGTTCCAATTGTCATTCCCTCGCATTGGTTGCGCTCCGCAATTTGGCGGATCCCGGCGGTCCCGGCTTTTCGGACGCGCAAGTCAAGGCGCTCGCCGCCACATACAAGATCAAGGACGGCCCAAACGATGCCGGCGAAATGTTCGAGCGGCCCGGCCGGCCATCGGATTACTTCCCGTGGAATTTTGCCAACGAGCAAGCCGCGCGGGCGGCACTCGGCGCGGCGCCCCCCGATATGTCGCTGCTCGCCAAGGCCCGCAC
Organism: Methylocella sp.; assembly: GCA_050728655.1. Classification (GTDB taxonomy): domain Bacteria; phylum Pseudomonadota; class Alphaproteobacteria; order Rhizobiales; family Beijerinckiaceae; genus Methylocapsa. Next base: position 39,070 of record JBOHJQ010000019.1, on the reverse strand, counting down.
CATTGAGCGCGGTTTTCCGCTGTTTCTGCTCGATCCCATCATTCAATACGAGGAGCAAGGCGCCGATTACATCTATGCGCTCTTGAACGGTTACACGAATGATGACAACCTGAACTGGAACGCATATTTTCCGGGCCACAAGATCGCCATGCCAAAACCTCTGAGCGATGGTATTGTCGATTACGCGGATGGCGCGCCTAAGACGGTTCCGCAATACGCCAAGGATGTGACGGCCTTCCTGATCTGGGCCGCCGAGCCGAAGCTCGAGGAACGCAAGCGCCTTGGCTTTGGGGTTCTGGTCTTCCTCATCGTCTACGCCTTGCTCCTCCTTGTTGTGAAAAAGAAAATTTGGTCGCGCGTGCACGGCAGCCTCGGTTCGCCGTAGAGCTGCTCGCAAAATTCCGCTTCTTCTTGCGTGCATGGCCGTCTTCTTCGAGTTTCACCTTCGAGGTTGTTGGTCATGGCTCGGCGGAAGACCGCGCGGGGAGAGCCTCCTGTTGGCCTTTGGCAGCGTGACGCCGCTGAGAGATGGCCTCAGCGTTGGGCGCCGCGTCCGGAGGCGGGGATTTTGGCGGGGCTTCGGACTCCGCGGGCTGCCGCGCGGATCGTAGCAAAATGATTCAGCTGAAACATTTTGGTCGATTGGGGCCAAGAACCTTACAAGGCCGAAGACAGCGGCGCCTCCTTCATTTTGTAAGATCGATCGATTTTTCTGTGCGATTGCGAGAACGGCGGCAGCGGCGTCGATAGCCCGACACGTTGCCGAAAATCATGCTTGATGTAAGATTCGCTGACGGAATCGAGGTCTTCAGACGAGATGTTCGAGCCGCCACCGCTTGGTCTCGTCCGTGACCAGCAATAGGCAATACCCAATAAGAGAGGATTCTCGAAAGGAGAGCCCAATCAAAACCTATACCTACCAAACGAAAACGTCTGTGAGCGCCACCAAACTCTTTCGCGCCATCACCGACATCGCCCATTGGCCAGACTGGGACACCGAACTTGAGCGCACGGAGCACAACGGTTACGTGCAACCGGGCGCACGATTCACGCTTAAGCCCAAAGGTGGTCCCAAGGTGGCAATGGAAATTGTCGAAGCCGACGCGCCGACGCGCTTTGCCGACATTGCGCATCTGCCGTTCGGAAAAATGCGCACATCGCACCAATTTTCCGAATCAGCTGGCCAGACGAACGTGGCCGTCAAAATCGAGGTCTGGGGATTGCTCGGCTTTCTCTGGGACCGTGTGGTTGCGCAAAAGCAGGCGGCCGGCGCTGCCGAGCAAACACACCGGTTCATCGCCTACGCAGAAGCTCAGGCATGAGCGCGCCTAAGAAATGGGTTGCGGTAGCGTCAGCTGATCACGTGCGCCGGGGCCGTGAACAAGGCTTTATGCAAGTGTGTCACGGCAAGGCCGCCCCCATACGGCGGGTGCATCCCGGTGATGGCGTGGTCTATTATTCGCCGACCATGAGCTTTCGAGGCAAAGACAAATTGCAGTCCTTTACGGCCATTGGCATCGTAAAGCCTAGCGATCCATATCAATACGATATGGGCGGCGGTTTCTGCCCGTATCGACGCGATGTCGATTGGTGGCCTACGCAAGAGGCGTCTATCCAACCTCTGTTGAACAGCCTAGAGTTCACGGCTGGCGTACCCAATTGGGGCTATCAATTGCGCTTCGGACTGTTCGCCATCGCCGATCACGACTTCAAGCTTATCGCCATAACAATGAACGCGGCGGAAGCCGTCGTCAATGCCACATAAGGCTAAATTCGGGACGCGCGAAGCCGTCTTTAACCCTCGTCATTCCATCAGGTGGGACGCAAGAGCTGGCGCCGCTTGGTCTCAGCATTTGGCAATACCCCGGAAGTAAACGAGGGAATGTTCCCGCACCGGACTTCTGCAACAAGGAAACCCTTAAAAATCAAGGCTCTAGTTACCGTCATATGTCTTGATTTTTGCACGTTCGCTCGCAAATCCGTAATCGCCTCTCCAGCTGGAAAAGGCACGCTGTCGCGAGCGAGCGCCCAATGCTACGGTGCGTAGGTAACTTCAGCAATGGCGCCGCCGATTTGATCCTGCACGTTTCTATCAGCGCGGTTGACCCGCAACATGTCGCATCCGTTCTGGCGGAATTGCTTGGCGGCAAGTCGCTGCCGTTCCCGCCCTTTCCGAACTCGTGGATCGCATTTACACGCGCCGACGATGGCGTCGCAATCGAAGTCTACCCCACGACGCATCGACTGGAGCCTGGATTGACGCAAGTTGTTTGTAGGCCCCAGCAACCAGACAATGCCGCGACCTTTTCCCATGTCGCCATAGCTTCGCCTCTTACGAGCGATCAAATCATTGCGGTCGGTCGGCGCGAGCGATGGCTGTCTCGTCGATGCAACCGTGGCCCCTTCAATTGCATCGAGCTTTGGATCGAAGGCCGACTGCTGATCGAATTGTTGGATCGCGAAATGCAACATGACTATCGCGAGGGCATGACGACCGGGTGTTGGGCTGTGATGTTTGGACTGTGATGCTCGGTGCTCCAGACAAGGACAGTCGCAACTTTCCAATTTAATCGTTCGCGGGGCAACGCATTGTCAACCTAAAGCGACCGAAGGAACAAAGATGAAACACAATCCGGCTGCGGTCGCACGCGCGAGCTATCGAGCCTATGTCGACAAGGATCGTGCGGCGATCGAAACGCTGATCGCAGACGACTTCCATTTCACCAGTCCGCTCGACAACCGCATCGACCGAGCGACCTATTTTGCCCGCTGCTGGCCGAACAGCGCGACGCTCGCGGGGTTCGACTTCATCCATATTGTGCCGGACGGCGATCTCGTGTTCGTCACCTACGAGGGCCGAAGCACGAGCGGCAAGCGCTTCCGCAACAGCGAAATTCTAACGGTTCACGACGGGAAGATCGTCGATGCCGAAGTTTATTTCGGCTGGGCGATTCCGCACGAGGCTGCGGACGGCGGCTTCGTCAATTCCGAGAAGCGCTGAAGGCTCAGGTAACATTCATCCATCGCGAAAGGGCTTTAACGCCGTCCTTTCTGAAGGGCGCAGCCGCATCCGCCACGTCGTGCACCCCTCCCAGAAGATAGGAAAACGCAACGGAACTTTCTGATTTAGAACAATAATGTACTTATTGCATAATCCTGTGCACGTGACCACTGGTTCCGCGCCAGCTAAGGCCAACCCTCGCCGCCCTAAATCGACTATTGACAAATACCAACTGGTCGGTATTATACCGATTAGTGGGTATGGAAATGACCAAAGTCCAAACGCGGCACGAGTCGAAAACGAGAATCTTGGACGCCGCCGTTCATATGATCCGCGCCAAAGGCTACTCGGCGACGACCATCGAGGACATATGCCTGGCCGCCGGGCTGACCAAGGGCAGCTTCTTCCATCACTTCAAGAGCAAGCAAGACCTTGCGCTCGCTGCCGCCGGGCATTTTGCGGCGATGGCGGACGGCCTGTTTGCGCAGGCCCCCTATCACGCTTTGCAGGATCCCCTGGACCGCCTTTTAGGTTACGTCGATTTCCGAATGGCCATTCTCCAGGGCAGCCTGCCCGAATTCACCTGCCTGCTCGGCACGATGGTTCAGGAGACCTTCGAGTCCCATCCCGTCATTCGGCAAGCCTGCGCCACGCATATCAGCGCGCATGCCGCCGAGGTCGCCAAGGATATCGCCGCGGCCAAGTCGCTCTATGCGCCAAATGCGGCGTGGAGCGCCGAGGGCCTTGGGCTTTACACCCAGGCCGTGATCCAGGGTGCCTTCATCCTCGCCAAGGCGAAAAACGGTCCTGAGATCGCCGGAGAATGCCTTGGGCACCTACGGCGATATCTGGAAATGCTGTTCAATCAACCCAAACCGAAACAGGAGAGACCATGACCTACGTCGATGGATTTGTGGCAGCCGTCCCGACCGCCAATCGCGATATTTATAAGGAATTCGCCGAAGCCGCTGCCGTCGTCTTCAAGGAACACGGCGCATTGAAAGTGGTCGAATGCTGGGAGGACGATGTGCCCGAGGGCAAACTTACGTCCTTTCCCATGGCGGTCAAGCGCAAGGACGACGAGGCGGTCATCTTCTCGTGGATTCTCTGGCCTTCACGCAATGTGCGTGACGAGGGCATGAAGAAGGTCATGGCGGACCCGCGCACGCAACCGGACAAGAACGCTATGCCGTTTGACGGCAAACGTCTCATCTACGGCGGCTTTGAAATGATTGTGGAGGCGTGAGCGCCGCCGCGAGCAGTGAGCGACATAGCATAGACAGAGCAAAGATGGAGCAGAACCCATGTCCGCAACTCTAGGAAAATTTGTCTGGTACGACCTGATGACCAGCGACACCAAAGCCGCTGAGTCTTTCTATCGAAGTGTGATCGGCTGGGACGCGAAGGATTCCGGGATGACCGATCGCTCCTACACGCTTCTCTCCGTCGGGCCGACGATGGTCGGCGGGCTGATGCCGATCCCCGAGGACGCGCGGGCAAGCGGCGCCCGTCCGGTCTGGAACGGCTATATCGCGGTCGATGCCGTCGACGCCTACGCGGCACGCATAAAGGCGGCCGGCGGCGCGGTCCACCGCCCTCCCGAGGATATTCCAGGCGTCGGCCGCTTCAGTGTCGTTGCCGATCCGCATGCCGCGGTGTTCATTCTGTTTAAAGGGAACAGCGATGAGGAGCCCGTGCCGGCGGCGCCAGGGACGCCCGGCCATATCGGCTGGCATGAATTGCATGCGGGCGACGGGCAAAGCGCCTTCGCCTTCTATGCAGGTCTTTTCGGCTGGACCAAAGCCGAAGCCATCGACATGGGCGCGATGGGCGTTTATCAGCTCTTTGCGACGGGCGGCGCGCCGGTCGGAGGCATGATGACAAAAATGCCGCAAACGCCGGCGCCTTTCTGGCTTTATTATTTCAATGTCGATGCCGTCGAGGCCGCGATGGCACGTGTGAAGGACAGCGGCGGCCAAGTTATCCACGGCCCAACGGAGGTTCCCGGCCCCATGTGGATCGCGCATTGCCTCGACCCGCAGGGCGCCATCTTCGCAATGGTCGGGCCCAAGGGCTGACCCGCGTCGGCAGGGCCAAACCGCGTCGCCCGACTGCTCATGCGTAGCGCCATTTGAACTCGCCTTCCCGGCTTGGGGAAGGCGGGATCAGGTGATGTCTCAGTTTGAATTTCCGCCATGGGGCGGAAGTGGAAACACATGAGGAGCGCGCGACCCGCATTGCGATGCCGAGCGCCACCACCTGACAGTTCTGGCAGCGCAGGCCGAAGCGTTGTGCGGACTGCATTTCGCTTGACAATAACCAATTAGTTATATAACTTGCATATTATATAACGGGTGCCGCCAAATGTCTAACCTCGATGCCACCTTTTCTGCGCTCGCCGATCCGACGCGTCGAGCGATTCTTTCCCGCCTGGCTTTGGCCGAAGCGACGGTTATGGAGCTGGCTGAGCCGTTCGAGATGACGCAGCCCTCCATCTCTCGCCACCTAAAAGTGCTCGAGGGTGCGGGACTGATTGTCCGCCGCATCGAGGGTACGAAACGCCCCTGCCGACTGGCACCAGACGGGATTGCCGCAATCGATCAATGGCTTGGGATACTGCGTGAAGCCCTAGCGCAGAACTACGACCGGCTGGACGACGTTCTGGCCGCCATGAAGCCCGTAGAGCGCAAGGATATGCCATGAACAAGCTGACACTTGAGACCGAAGGCGACAGGCATGTCGTTGTGACCCGGCGCTTTGCGGCGCCGCCCGAGGCCGTCTATCGCGCCCACACCGAGCCGAGTCTGATTCAGAAGTGGCTTCTCGGCCCGGACGGCTGGACGATGTCCATTTGTATCAGCGAGGCGCAACCGGGCGGGAAGATCCGCTACGAGTGGACAAACAGCAAAGGGGGCGGGTTCCACCTTACCGGCGAGTATCTAGAGCTGATGCCATTCAGCCGGATCGTTCACGTGGAGCGGATGCACCTGCCCGACCCGACGCCGGACAACCACGTTGAAACGAGGTTCGAGCCGGATGGGACCGGCACGCTGATGACAATGCGGATGACCCTGCCGGATGCCCAGACGCGGGCGGCCATGCTTGCAACCAGCATGGAGCACGGAATGGAAGCAAGCTACGTCCGACTTGAGACCATCATTTAGAGCTATGACGGCTCCGGGTCGGAAGGCGGCGTCTGCGAACGACCTGAGTGGATCGACCGCAAGATTCAAACTGAGGCACTACCCGAGATCAACAAGGAGCAACAACCCCAAGGAGCAATATTATGCTTGATGCACCACAGGTGATCGAGACCGCGCCCCAGCTCATTGCCAGCATTCACCTCTGCGTTCCGTGGGGAGAAATGCGCAAGGTCATGGGTCCAGGACTCGCTGAATTAAGGGCCGCCGTCGCAGCGCAGGGCATTGCACCAACAGGCCCCTGGTTCGATCATCACTTTCGGCGCCCCACGGACACTTTTGACTTTGAAATCTGCTTACCCGTCGCGGCGCAAGTTAAACCTGTTGGCCGCGTGACGGCGGGCCAACTCCCCGCAGCGACCGTGGCGCGGACGATATATCACGGCAATTACGAAGGCCTTGGCGCCGCCTGGGGCGAATTCGAAGCTTGGATCGTGGCCAACGGGCACACATCGGGCTCGGACTTTTGGCAATGCTACCTCGTGGGTCCGGAGGCGAACGCCGATCCGGCCACTTGGCGTACGGAGCTTAACCGGCCGCTGCTCGCGGTCAAGGCCAGATAAGCGGCCAGGCGGATATCGCAGGGGTTTCGGACACCTTGGGTTGCCGCGCGCAAAATCCTACATCGGGTCAAGACTGCGTCACGGCGGAACCGCACTCTTGGATGGGTCAACCGCCGTGCTTTGGATGGGGTTCCCCGAAACGGCACTTTCGCCTGCGAAAGCGGCTGTCAGCGCCTTCACGCGGGCAAAACGACGTGTTATCCAAATCGCTTCGGCATCCCCGTGCCGGGTGTTGGCGCTCCGTGCCGCCGGGCCAGGTCCGGGCCGCCATCGCAGGAATTCCCAGCATGAGCCAAACCGTCACCAGCCGCGCAGCGCCGGACTCTTTTTTCGCGGCGGGGCTCGCCGATGCTGATCCCGAAATAGCCAGGGCGATTGAGCTCGAGCTCGGCCGCCTGCGGCATGAAATCGAGCTGATCGCCTCGGAAAACATCGTCTCGAAAGCGGTGCTCGAAGCGCAGGGCTCGGTTTTGACCAATAAATATGCCGAGGGCTATCCGGGCCGGCGCTATTACGGCGGCTGCCAATTCGTCGATATCGTCGAGACTCTGGCGATCGAGCGCGTCACCCGGCTGTTCGACTGCAAATTCGCGAATGTGCAGCCGAATTCCGGCAGCCAGGCGAACCAAGCGGTGTTTCTCGCGCTATTGCAGCCGGGCGATACTTTTATGGGGCTTGACCTAGCCGCGGGCGGCCATTTGACCCATGGCTCGCCGGTCAATGTCTCTGGAAAATGGTTCAAGCCGGTCTCCTATGGCGTGCGCCGCGACGACTATCGAATCGACATGGACGCGGTCGCGCGGCTTGCCGCGGAGCATAAGCCGAAGCTCATCATCGCCGGCGGCTCCGGCTATCCCCGGTACTGGGATTTTGCCGGGTTCCGCGCGATCGCCGATTCGGTTGGCGCTTATTTTTTCGTCGACATGGCGCATTTCGCTGGGTTAGTCGCGGGCGGCGTGCATCCTTCGCCGCTTCCGCACGCCCATGTCGTCACTTCGACGACCCACAAGACGTTGCGCGGCCCGCGCGGTGGACTGGTTCTCGCCAATGACGAGGCGATCGCCAAGAAGATCAATTCGGCGGTATTTCCGGGGCTTCAGGGCGGCCCTCTGATGCATGTGATCGCGGCCAAGGCGGTGGCCTTCGGCGAGGCGCTCCGGCCCGAATTCAAGCTTTACGCGAAGCAGGTCGCCGAAAATGCCAAGGCGCTCGCCGCGGCGCTCGGCGATCGCGGATACGCGATTACCACCGGCGGCACCGACAATCATCTGATGCTGGTCGATCTGCGGCCAAAGCAACTCACCGGCAAGGCGGCGGAAGCGAGCCTCGAGCGCGCCGGGATCACCTGCAACAAAAACGGCGTGCCGTTCGATGCCGCGCCCCCCACGGTGACCTCCGGCATTCGCTTGGGCACGCCGGCCGCTACCTCGCGCGGTTTCGGAATCGCCGAATTCAAGAAGGTCGGCGAGCTGATTGCCGATACCTTGGACGGCTTGGCCAAGCACGGCGACGCGGGCAATGCTGTGGTCGAAGCCAAAGTCAAGGCCGGCGCGCGCGAGTTGACGCAACGCTTCCCGGTTTATTGAGGCCGGCGATCGTTGGCGCCTTGGGGTATCTCGCGAACGCTGGCCGCGTTTTTATAAATTCATGCGTTGAGGCCGGTCCGCCATGCGGTGCCCTTATTGCGGCAGTCTTGAAACCCAGGTGAAGGACTCTCGCCCGGCCGGCGATCAGTCGGCCATTCGCCGCCGCCGGATCTGTCCCGATTGCGGCGGCCGTTTCACGACGTTCGAGCGCGTGCAGCTGCGGGAATTGGTGGTTTTGAAAAAAACCGGCCGGCGGGTGCCTTTCGACCGCGAAAAGCTTATGCGCTCGATTGAGGTCGCCTTGCGCAAGCGGCCCGTCGAGCCGGACCGGGTCGAGCGGATGGTGAATGGAATCGTGCGCCAGCTCGAAAGTCAGGGCGAGAGTGAAATTCCGAGCGGCCGGATCGGCGAGCTCGTCATGGAAGGTCTTCGCGCGCTCGACAGCATCGCTTATGTGCGCTTCGCCTCGGTCTATCGCAATTTTCGCGAGGCGCGGGACTTCAATACGCTGGTCGACGGACTCGCGAATGACGCCGGCGCGTCCCCGGAAGACGAATCAACACCGCCTCCGGCAAAAACGCGTATGCCGGGCCGGGTATGATCGACCCCCGCGAGGACTCGCGGCGCATGGTGGCGGCTCTCGCCCTTGGCCGACGTGGGCTCGGGCTTTGCGCGCCGAACCCCGCGGTCGGCGCTCTCGTGGTCAAGGATGGCGTCATCGTGGCGCGCGGCTGGACCAAGCCTGGCGGCCGCCCGCATGCGGAAACCGAGGCCTTGCGCGAGGCGGGGACGCAAGCCCGCGGCGCGACACTCTATGTGACATTGGAACCGTGCAGCCATCACGGACGGACGCCGCCTTGCACGGATGCGATTATCGCCGCGCGAATTGGCCGCGTTGTTTATGCTGTCGACGATCCCGATCCTCGGGCCTGCGGCTTTGGCGCACAAATCCTGGCCGATGCCGGCATTGAAGTGACGCGCTGCCTGCTCGCCGAAGAGGCGCTGCGGGCCAATCTCGGCCATTTTTTACGCGTCACACTAGGGCGCCCCATGGTCACATTGAAGCTCGCCGTGACGGCGGATTCCTATGCCGCGGGACCAGCCGGCGATCCGCGTCTCGTCATTACGGGCGCGCCGGCGAATGGGCTCGTGCATGTCATGCGCGCGATGCATGACGCGGTCATGATCGGCATCGGCACCGTCTTGGCGGACGATTGCCTATTGAGCGTGCGGCTTCCCGGTCTCGAAGACCGAACGCCTTTGCGCGTCGTGCTCGATAGCGATCTTCGTTTGCCGGCTCGAGCACAGCTCGCGGCGACGGCGGCAAAGTTTCCTACCCTGGCCATCGCCAGCGAAGGTGCAAGCGAAGCGAAGGCCGAGTGCTTGCGCGAGGCGCATATCGAGGTCGCGCATGTGCGCCGCGACGCGGCGGAGCGGGTCGATCTTCACGCCGCGTTGAACCTCTTGGCCGCGCGCGGCTTGACCCGGATTCTTTGCGAAGGCGGCCCGCGCGTCGCGGCGGGATTGATAGGCGAGGGACTCGCTGATGAGGTCATTATCTTGACGGCGCCAGAACCCCTCGGCCGGGAAGGCGTCTTGGGCCTCGACGCGGACACGGCCGCCCTCTTTGGCGACCCGCTGCATTATCGCGTTGTCGAGACGCGAATGCTCCGAGCCGACCGGCTGACCCGTTACGAAAGAGTGGTTTGATGTTCACGGGCCTTGTGAGCGATGTCGGCGAGGTGGAACGGGTTGACGTAGGGGCCAAGTTAAACCATCTGCGCATCGGCTGTTCCTATCCGGCGGAGACGATCTTGCCCGGCGCATCGATCGCCTGCGGCGGAGCGTGCCTGACCGTCGTCGCGGGTGGCGAAAGTGACAGTCGCAGCTGGTTCGAAGTCGATGTTGGTGCGGAAACTCTCGCCCGCACGACCGCACGGCATTGGGCGCCGGGTGCGCGGCTCAATCTCGAGCGGCCCCTGAGGCTTGGCGACGAGCTTGGCGGACATATCGTGACCGGCCATGTGGACGGAGTGGCGGAGGTCGTCGCGATCGCGGATTTCGATGGCATGCGGCGCATCGACATTGGGGCTCCGCAGGCCCTCGCGCGTTTCATCGCGGAAAAAGGTTCTGTCGCGCTCGACGGGACTTCGTTGACGGTCAATTCGGTCGAAGGGGATATCTTCTCCGTGCACCTCATTCCGCATACAATAAGAGTCACGACCTGGGGCGAAAGACGGCGGGGCGATGAAATCAATCTCGAGGTCGATCTGATGGCCCGCTACGCCGCAAGGCTCACCGAGGCTTTCTTGCGAAGGCCGCGAGGCGTCTAGCAGTCCGCGGAAAAACCTATGAAATGTAGGCTCTCTCTTTTCAGTGGCGAACAGAGCTGCCCGGATTTCGTTGGGTTTGACCACATTTTACGGCGCTGTTTCGTTTGGGAGGCCCAATTCCTCGGATCTGGACACACTCCTCCCCTTAGGCCACGACGAGCTTCGGGATGCGGATCAAATTATAGGCGATGATGTTGCCGAGGAAATCGCCACCCACGCGATGAACGCCGCGATGTTTGGTCCTGCGCATGGTTCCGTGTTGCTTGGCCCAGCCGAAGATGCATTCGATCATCTTACGGCGCGTCCGCGGCATGGCATAGCCTATGCCGCGTTGTGCGGCCGTCGATGGCGCTCTTTCGCCACTTGCCGGTCTTCGTCACGCAATCATTTTGCGCAACATGCGGCGTGACATTGGCGGCCCGAAGCGCAGCGGCGTGATAGGCAGTGTCATAGGCCTTGTCCGCGCCGGCGGTGACGCGGCGCCCGGCTTCTTGGGCTTTGGCTTCCAACATCGATTCCGATGCCTTCCGCTCCGCAATGCCATTGGCTTCCGTGACCCTGCCCGTCACCGCTAGCCAATTCCGGTTCGCCATCGTGACATGGCCGATAGAGCAAAGCTTTGCCTCGCGTCCGGCCGCCTTGCGGTAAAGCTTGCTTTCCGGGTCTGTCGTGCTCGCATGCGTCTCGTTCGTGCGTTTCTGCAAGTGGAAATTGGCGCCGTCGCTTGCGTCGTCACTGTCGTCCTTGGGGCGAAAGCTTTTCTGCGAGGCCCAGGCTTCGATCAGACTGCCATCGACCGAAAAATGCGCCTCTGACAGCAATGGCTTCACCTGAGGAAGGTTGAGCAGTTTCATCATGAATTTTTGCAACACATCGCCTTGCTGCAGCCGGTCGCGATTCTTCGTAAAGGTCGTCGGGTCGCATATGTTATCATCGGGCGGAAGACCGGCAAACCAGCGATAAGGCAGGTTATAGTCCAATTGTTCGATCAGCTGCCGCTCCGAGCGAATGCCGCAGAAGGTTTGCAGCAGCAAGGCGCTCAACAATTGTTCCGGTGCGATCGATGGCCGTCCCTCGCTCGAATAGAGCTTGCAAAAAGTTCGGCTCAAATCCTTCAGGACTTCCCGTGCGAGCGCACCTATCTGCCGCAACCGATGATTGGCCGGCACCCGGGTCTCGGGCGATAGGTAAGAAAACAAGCTTCCTTGATCTCGAAACTTTCCGCGCAGCTTGGCCCTCCAACCGCGATTCGTTATCACGGATTGAATCATCACTTCGCTTCGATGGCGAGGCGTTTTTCAGCAAACTGCTAGAGCGGGTCCCGAAAAGGCGGAATCGGGAGGGGATTCCCAAACGGCGTGAATCATGATTCACCCTGCTGGCTGGGAGGAGGCCAGCTAGGATGGCAAGTCCTTATTCGCAGGATTTGCGGGAACGCATGGTGTGGGCTGTTCGTTCCGGACAGTCTCGGCACGAGGTGGCACGGCTGTTCGATGTCAGCGCGAGTTGCGTGATTAAGCTCATGCAGCGGGTCGATTCGACGGGCGGTTGGCAGCCACGGAAGTTCGGCGGCCACAAGCGCCATGCCCTGGCCGGGCATGAAGACGAGGTGCGGGCGCTTGTCGCAGAAAAGCCCGATCTGACGATCACCGAGCTGTGGCAAAAGATCACCGCACTCGGGATCGCAGTGGGACGCTCGGCGGTCGCGCGGTTCTTGCTGCATCTGCAATTGACGTTTAAAAAAAACCCTGCATGCCACCGAGCAACAGCGCTTGGACGTGAAGGTCGCCCGCGCGGCCTGGCGCGAGATGCAGAAAAGCCTTGATCCTCAAAGGCTTGTGTTTATCGACGAGACCTGGGCCTCGACCAACATGACGCCCCGCTACGGGCGCTGTGAAAGAGGCAAGAGGCGGATCGCCCACACCCCTTTCGGTCACTGGAAGACGACGACTTTTCTGGCCGCGTTGCGCTATGACGGCGTGACCGCTCCCTATGTCTTCGACGGCCCTCCGCAACCGCTTGACCGGCGGTTGCTTCGCCCATCAATGGCGCGAGGTTCCTTGCCTATGTCGCGCAGATGCTCGTATCGACCTTGTCGCCCGGCGAAATCGTGCTGATGGACAACTCTCCGCCCGCCAGGGGCATCTGGCGTGCTCCGCTCGGTTCCCATAAACCCGCCGACGTTCGCAAAGCCATCGAAGCGGCGGGCGCAGCCGTGTGCTTCCTGCCGGCCTACAGCCCGGATCTCGATCCCATCGAGCAGGTTTTCGCCAAGCTCAAACACACATTGCGCAAAATGGCGCGCCGAACCGTCGATGCACTCTGGGATGCCATCGGAGTTGCCCTCGATGACTTTTCCCCAGAAGAATGCTTCAACTATTTTCGCAATGCCGGATATGGGTCCACCTAAACGGGATCCGCTCTAGCGGTTTTTCGGAATTGCTAAAGCCAAAGGAAGGCGAACCGGTTCCTAAAGCAAAACCGTCTCATGAAGAGGAACCAGAAAGCGCGGCTCCGAAGACCTCACTCCCAGAGGTCGAAATTTCCCCCCCAAAGCCATCCGACTTCGTGGGTCAGGATTTTGGAAAATTGGGCGTGGGAGTCGAAAAGCCGGAACTCACCATTGGCAACTTTGATCCTCACGCCATCGAAATGATGGCCGAACGCGGAGTATCATTAAATTACCCACAAGATATCGTGGATCATCCCTTGATCATTCTCCAGCAAACTCAGGATAAGTTTCTTTTTCTTTCAGATAGAGGTGGCGTTGTTGTGCTTCGAGATGGCACCGTGATCACGACTTACCCTGCAGCGAATTTCTATCCCAGGATCAAGGAAATCCTCGAATATATTCATCAAGGAGGCCCGAGATGATTGAGGACAACGAGGCTAGTCGCATCCGCACGATACTGTTGCGAGACTGGGATCCACTTATCGTCGGTGACAATCCGAATCTGTCCGATGAATATGATGATCTTATCCCAGGCATTATCGGACTTCTAAAGAACCATTGCACGGCGGAGCAAATGGAGCGTTACCTTAGGGAGATTGAAGACCGTTGGAAGTCGACGCCCGTTAAGGAGACATCGTTTGTCGCAAGGAGGATCTTAGAGGTAGTACAAGACAAAGCTTAAGCTATTCATATAACCGTGACGTTCTAAACTATCGGTGGCTAGGGCCGCATGAGGACCGAAGGCGAAAAGGCGCTCGCCCATATTCATCTCGCCCACGCCGGCCTGCCGCCGTGCCGCGAAGAACGGGGCTTGCAGCTGTTCGTGGCGAACGAGCTCATCGAGGCTGGAGTCACGCCTTGCAACCCTGATGCGGGCGCAAGGCTTTGATCCGGCGTTGCTCGATTTATCAAAAGCCAATTTCAATCCTGCTCAGCTGCGCTGGGCTGCGGGCAATGCGCAACGGCGCCAATATATTCCGGCGGCTTTCCGTGGCCGTGGAGAGAAAGGCAGGCAAAGAGGGAGAGGCCGTTTGAAAACTCGGATTTTGCCTGAAAACGGGCTCGTCGGAAGCGGCTTTGCCCGATCGGCAAACGCGCAATCGCTCAAAACGGGTCAAAATACCCCAAAAATCCGGAATGGCTTGACACTCGGCCAAGTTTTCACACGGTCTGCCATGTTTTTATGCAAGCAGATCCTTGCCGGGGGCGGGATACACTGCCGCGAAATGGAATCCGGGCATGTTCGAAGTGTTGGACCATGGCGTCCGCTTGGCGTTTATCGACGAGCGGCCGGCGCGCGGCGATCGTGGAGAGCCGATCCTTCTCATTCATGGGTTCGCCTCGACCCATGCGGTAAACTGGGTTTTCCCGCAATGGGTAAAGACCTTGACCGAGGCGGGGCGGCGCGTCGTTGCTTTTGACAACCGGGGGCATGGCCGCAGCGAAAAATTCCATGACCCCGCCGCCTATGCTATGCCGAAGATGGCGGAGGACGCGCGCGCGCTTCTCGATCATCTCCGCATCGAGACGGCCGATGTGATGGGCTATTCGATGGGCGCGCGGATCGCCGCCTTTCTTGCCAAGGAGCATGAAAGCCGCGTGCGCTCGCTGATTCTCGGCGGTCTCGGCCATCATCTCGTCGATCGCGCCGGGCTTCCGCTTGCAATTGCCGAGGCGATGGAGGCGCCCTCGCTCGCCAGTCTGGTCGATCCGATGCAGCGGATGTTCCGCGCGTTCGCCGAGGCGACCAAGAGCGATCTCAAGGCGCTCGCCGCCTGCGCGCGGGGTGCCCGCCAAGTTCTGAGCGAGACCGAAGCCGGCGAAATCTATCTCCCCGTGCTGGTCGCGGTAGGAACCAAGGACGATGTCGCCGGCGACCCGCATGAACTCGCCGCTCTGTTCAGGCGGGCGCGGGCAGTGGATATTCCTGGCCGCGACCACAATCGCGCGGTAGGAGACACAGTCTATAAAAATAGCGTATTAGAATTTCTCGAACAGCGCCCCTGATCGTCCAGCCCGGGCGGCTTATATCTTCGCGAAGGCGCGCCAAACTTGGCTCGCGCAAGTTTTTGCGCCGTGCTAATGACCGCGAAGGCGAGGTTTGGGCTGACCTCGGTCGCAAAGGCCAAGTTGGGCTAGAAGTGTCATGATTTCCGCCAAGGGAACAGCAAAGGTCGTCACGCTTGCCCACACCGATCCGGTGTTCGCGCATGTGCGCGCCGAGGCGGAGGACGCTGTCCGAAACGAGCCGGACATCGCCGGTTTCATCTTTTCGGCGATCCTCAATCAGGATTCGCTCGAAGCGGCGATCGTCCACCGGCTGAGCGCACGGCTCGCACACCAGGTCTTTCCGGGCGATCTCATCGAGCAGGCCTATTTCGACGTCATCGCGGGCGATCCTTCTATCCCTGAGGCCTTCCGCGCCGACCTTGCCGCCGTGGTCGACCGCGATCCGGCCTGCACGCGGCTGATCGAGCCGGTACTCTATTTTAAGGGGTTTCACGCGATCGAGACGCATCGGCTGGCGCACGCGCTCTGGACCGCCGGCCGGCAAGATTTCGCGCTCTATCTCCAGAGCCGCTCGTCCGAGGTGTTCCAGACCGATATTCATCCCGCGGCACGGATCGGCAAAGGTATTTTCCTCGATCACGCGACCGGTCTTGTCGTTGGCGCGACCGCGGTGATTGGGGACAATGTTTCGTTGCTGCAGGATGTGACCTTGGGCGGCACCGGCAAGGAACGCGGCGACCGCCACCCGAAGATCAAGCCGGGTGTGCTGATTGGCGCCGGAGCCAAGATTCTCGGCAATATCGAGATTGGCTGTTGCTCGCGCATCGCCGCTGGTTCGGTTGTGTTGCATTCGGTGCCGGACAAAAAGACGGTGGCGGGCGTGCCAGCGAGAATTGTCGGCGACGCGGGGTGCGACGAACCTTCGCGCGTCATGGATCAGATTCTTGCTCCCACGCCGGTCAACGACTAGTTTGCTTTGAAGTTGGTCGAGGTTGCCACCCGCGGACTATTCTGGCAGAGGTTCGGCCCTGCCGGCCGGTGAGCAGCTGGCGGTCCGGGGAGCGCGGGGTGCCGTAGGAGCGCGTCGTGGAAAAGGCGGAATTGCGGAAATTGCAGGAATTCCTGCGCAAATCCCTCGACACCCAGGGAATCAAGGTTACGCCCGGCAAACAAAATCCGGACGCTGCCGATGTGCAGCTCGGTGAGCGACGGATTGGCGCGATCACGGTCGATGACGAGGACGGCGACAGGTCTTTCTCCTTCGAGATGAAGATTCCGGTTGAGCGGCCGGTGTTGCAGGATTATTTGCGGCGGCTTTTCGAGACCGGCAAATTGACGGTCGTGCCGCGCGGCAAAAAAGGCGATTCGGTCGACTTGACCAACGGCGGCGATTTTCTCGGGGTGATCTCGCCGGACGATCCGAAGGCGAAGAGTTTCACGTTACAGATGGCGATCCTCGATTTCGATCTCGACGAATTATGAAAAGTCGGGCGATAGGGACCAACCGATTTTGTCATCCAGGGGTGCGTATTGAGTCGTGAAAATAGCCTTTTGATGCACGCATTTGGCTGTCCACAGGGTTTCCTGGGAAGATTAGGGGGGCCGATTATGGCGGGCACGAACCGGACGTGCGCCGCTTGGGTCACCAATCTGCTCGACGTCCAGCCGAGCGATAAGGTGCTCGAGGTTGGATTTGGTCCTGGCGTGGGCATTCAGCTGCTGTCCAGCGCGGCGCCGGCGGGACATGTCGCAGGCATCGATGCTTCCAAGGAAATGGTCGCGCAAGCCACAACCCGGAACAAGAAAGCTGTCGAGAGTGGCCAGGTGGAACTGCGGCACGGCTTCGTCGCGAGCTTGCCATTCGCAGGCAACACATTCGACAAAGCCCTGGCGATCAACTCCATGCAGGTCTGGCCCGACGCCGTGGCGGGGTTAGCGGAAATGCGGCGGGTTCTCAAGTCTGGTGGCGAAGTAGCGCTTGGCTTCACGCCCTATTCTGGGCAGCCGAACACCGGATTGGCCGAAGCGCTCGCGGCGGCGGGGTTCGTCAACGCGCACGTGGTCGAGAGGGATAAGAACTTTTGTGCGCTGGCGATTAAACCATGACCGGCAGTTTTCATGAATCGTGAAATCAGGTAGAATCTCAGTTTCAATTTCGGTTCTCGACCCATTGGCGACATTCTTGCCTCCAGCGTCAATGTCCGCTTATTGGCAGCACAATACAGGGAGGTGGTTGTTCATACATGTCTCTGCGGCTGTACTTTCACCCGTTCGCTTCGTTTTGTCAGAAGGTGCTCATCGCGTTCTACGAAAACGACATTCCGTTCGATCCGCGTGTCGTCGATCTTGGCGACGAAAAATCACGCACGGAGTTTGAGGCGATCTGGCCCATCCGGAAATTTCCAGTACTGCGCGACGAGGCGGCGAGGCGGACGATCCCTGAGTCGAGCATCATCATTGAATATTTGGCGCAACATTACCCGGGCCGAACGTCCCTCGTGCCGGCGGATGCGGAACTTGCCTTGCTGACCCGGACTTGGGATCGCTTCTATGATCACTACGTCGCACTGCCGATGGCGAAGATCGTGACCGACAGGCTGCGTCCGCAAGGTCGACATGACACTTACGGGGTCGAAGAGTCGAAGGCTTTACTCGGAACCGCTTATCGAGTCTTGGAGCAGGAAATGGAGAATAGAACGTGGGCTATAGGCGAGTTTTTCACCATGGCGGACTGCGCTGCTGCGCCCGCCCTTTTTTACGCCGATCTAGTGCTGCCATTCGACGCCAAACATCAGAATGTAAAAGCATATTTCGACCGGCTGCTGGAACGTCCTTCGTTTGCTCGGGTGGTTGACGAGGCACAGCCCTACCGCGAACTCTTTCCGCAGTAGCGCGGCTTCTTTCAGTCGCGGTGCTCTAAGGTTGCGGTGCACGAGCGATCGACATCGTCCAAATTGCTCAATGTCCGTTGCGAGGGCCGTCGCGGATTGCAAAGGTGGGCCTCCGAATTTCGCAAACCCAATCATTGCAGGAAGTCAAACTGAGGCAATACCTGAAATCACGCTTGTCCAAGACGATTGGCCTGCCGTTGGAGTCCAATGAAAATGCCGGTTTACGCGCTCGATGGCGTTTCGCCCATTCTGCCAAGTGATGGCCGTTTCTGGATCGCGCCCGGCGCGCAAGTCATCGGCAAGGTGCGGCTCGAAACCGATGTTTCGATCTGGTTCGGCGCCGTCCTGCGCGGCGACATCGAAGAGATATTCGTTGGCGCCCGCTCCAACGTGCAGGATGGATCGCTGCTGCACACCGACTTGGGCTTTCCCTTGATCATCCGTCAAGATTGCACCATCGGCCACCACGCGATCTTGCATGGCTGCACGATCGGCGAAAACAGCCTCATTGGGATGGGCGCGACGCTTTTGAACGGCGCCAGAATCGGCCGCAATTGTTTCGTCGGCGCCAATGCCTTGGTAACCGAAGGCAAGGAGTTTCCAGACGATAGTTTGATTATTGGCTGCCCTGCCCGTCTCGCGCGTACTCTAGATGAAGCGTCGGCCCGGGACCTGCGCGACAGCGCCCTGCAGTATGCCGCCAATGGCCGGCGCTTCGCCAAAGGCCTGATGGCGATCGACTGAGCCGCTCATGCAAGCCCAATCCCACAAGCCGGCGCCATTTCCCGGCGCTGTGGACCCTACCAAAATGTTCCGAGACCTGAGAGCAAGTGTTTCGCGGTTCTTGTGGTGAGTTGCGGTGCGGGATTCCATTCGGCGCATGCTGATTTGGAGGAGGGGATCGGACTTGTCAAAATGATTTGACTTGGCCATTCTGGCAAAGTTCTACGTTCACCCACCTTAAGCTAACGCTGGCTAAACTTTAAGTTTGGATGAACTCGATGGATGCCCCGACGACAGAGCGCAACAAGCATGGACGGTGGATTATCGACATATTGACGACGATCTGGGAACGCGTGTTGAACTGCTCAGGAATCGGTCCTCACGATAACTTCTTTGAATTGGGGGGCGACGCGCAACGAGCCGCGGTTCTTTTTGACGAAATCGAAAAAATTACCGGGCGCCGGCTTGTACAGTCGGTAATAAATGACGTCCCAACAATCGCCGGAATGGCCGATATATTGGAAGCCGAGAGCGCCGCTGAATCATCTCCCTTGGTCTTGATAAAGTCCGGCGCAGACGCGCCACCTCTCTTCCTCGCCTATGGATTTGGCGGCAATGTCATGGAACTTTGGCAGATTGGCGACAACATCAGATCTGGTCATCCGATCTATGCCGTCCACATAACAAATAGGCTTACGGAATCACAAACCGACATGCGGCATGTTGCCCAATTGTATTACGATATAATCAAGGAGTTCCAACCGAAGGGCCCATATTTCCTAGCCGGCCTTTCGTTCGGCGGCCTTGCCATGATGGAAGTTGCCCATCGTCTGATTGAACGCGGCGAAACAATTGCGTGCTTGATCTTCTTGGACACGTTTCCGCACCCTCGATATTGGCCGCACCGAAGCTGGGTACGGATCTTGCGCAAGCGGGTCAAGCATCATTTAGCGCGCCTACGACAATTGTCGTTGCGGGAAATCGTCCCTTACGTCGTTCTGCGACTGCAGTACTTGGTCGCTCATCTTCGGCGCTGGCGCGGCACCTCCTCGGGCTGGACCCCTTTCGAAGTTCCGCCAGCAATAAAGCGGGCGCGCGACATCACAGGAATAGCCTGGGCCAACTATCGGCCGCGATTTTTTCCAGGGAGAATAACATTCATTCAGTGCCAAGATAGCACGTATTTCCCGGACGATCCCCGGCTTATCTGGGAGAAATTGGTACAAGATATCGAGATCTGCACAGTTCCTGGCAGTCATCTAAGCATGATCACTTCGGGCAGCGCACTGCTGGCTGAGCAGTTGTCAAGTATACTCGACCGAATCGATGCCAAATGACATTCATGATCCATGTGAGCTTGCTCCGCCCGGCATCCGCTCCGAGCTTCTCCAGCTTGGCACAAACGGCGACGCCAATTTTTGACTCTCAACGTTGAGCCTTTTCATGGCGCAAGCCTCGAAATCGTCCAGCCGCTCGCATTGTAGGAGCGAGCCATCTCGCCCAGCGTTTCCTTACCGGCGGCGCGGCGCTTGACCGCCTCTTGCTGCTGATGATGGGTGAGCGTCGCCTCGCGGCCAAGCCGGACGCCGTTCGCCACGCCACGCGCGCGCCCTTCGCCCGTGCAGGTGCGGATCGGCTCGCGCTCGAACTCGGCCAGCCCGGCTAAGACCGTCAGCATCAAGCGACCTTACGCGATCGTCGTGTCGGCCGATGCAGGGTTTTTCCCGCTCTCCCCTTCCACTCCCGCGAAAAGGGCCGGTTCAGGCTCCCCGCGGAGGTCCGGCTCCGGCGATCCGGGTCAGATAGTCTCCATAGCCCGACTTGCCGTAACGGCCGGCGTTCGCGACCAAAAGGTCACGATCGATAAAACCCTTGTAATACGCGACTTCCTCGGGGCACGAGATCTTCAGACCCTGGCGCCGCTCGAGAATTTCGACATATTTGCCGGCCTCGAGAAGGCTCTCGTGGGTTCCCGTGTCGAGCCAGGCGAAGCCGCGGCCCATGATCTCGACGGCGAGTTGATGGCGCTCCATATAGACCCTGTTGACATCGGTGATTTCGAGTTCACCGCGCGCCGAAGGTTGCAAGGAGGTGGCGATGTCGAGCACGCTGTTGTCGTAAAAATAGAGTCCGGTAACTGCCAGCGTCGAGCGCGGCCGCGCCGGTTTTTCTTCAATCGAAATGGCTCGCCCGGTGGCGTCGATTTCGACGACACCGTATCTTTCCGGGTCCGCCACAACATAACCAAAAACCGTAGCACCCAAGGGTCTCGCCGCCGCCGAGGCCAAAAGGTCCGGCAGGCCATGGCCATAAAAAATGTTGTCGCCAAGAATGAGAGCGACACGATCGCCGCCGACGAAATCGCGCCCGATGGTGAAGGCTTCGGCGAGCCCGCGCGGCGTGTCCTGCGTCGCGAAGCTGAGACGGATTCCAAACCTGCCGCCGTCGCCAAGCAACTCCTTGAATAGACTCTGATCCTGGGGCGTCGTGACGATCAAGATATCGCGGATATCCGCCGTCATGAGGATGGACAGCGGATAATAGATCATCGGCTTGTCGTAGACCGGCAACAATTGCTTGGAAATTACCAATGTCAGGGGATAGAGCCTGCTGCCAGAACCGCCCGCGAGAATGATGCCCTTCATGTTTCGGCTCGCGTCTCCTTGAGCAGCATTTCAACCGTCTGCCGCGCCCGTGTCTGCCAATCGCGCGCACGATAGCCGAAGACAGAAGCAAACAGACCGCTGTTAAGTTCGGAATTGGCGGGCCGCCGGGCGAGGGTTTGATAGTCCGCGGTCGCGATCGCCGAAACCTTCGGCCGCCGCCCGGTCGCTTGCGCTTGGGCGTCGACGATGGCGCTGGCGAACCCATGCCAGGTCGTGGCGCCATCGCCGGCAAAATGATAGGTTCCAGCGGCCTCGATGCCGCGGGCCAATGCGCGATCGATAGCAAAGACGGCTTCCGCGAGGTCTTGCGTCGCGGTCGGGCAACCATGCTGATCGGCGACGATCCGCAGTTCCTCGCGCGTGCGTGAGAGGCGCAGGATCGTTTTGAGAAAATTCGCGCCGAACCGGCCATAGACCCAGGCCGTGCGGAGGATGAAATGGCGCGGGTTTGCTTGACGCACCATGGCTTCGCCCGCGGCTTTTGTCGTGCCGTAAACGCCAAGCGGTGCGATCGGATCGGTCTCTATGTAGGCGCCGGATTTCATGCCGTCGAAAACATAATCCGTCGATATTTGGATGACCGGCACCTGCCGCCTTGCGGCCGCGCGGGCGATCGTTTCCGCTCCCACCGCGTTGGCGGCGAATGCCGCCTCCGGCTCGGTTTCCGCTCTATCGACGGCCGTATAGGCGGCCGCATTGAGAACAAGGCGCGGTTTAGCGGCGAGGATCGCGGCGCTGACGGAGGCGAAGTCCGTGACATCGGCTCTAGCGCGATTACAACCGGTCGCCGCGATACCGCGGGCTCTGGCGAGCGCCATCACTTCGTGGCCAAGCTGACCCTCGGCGCCAAATACGAGGATCGGCCCGTTCATGCCACGGTTCCAAGCCGTTCACCCCGATAGATGCCGGAACGGATGCGTTGCCACCAATGTGGATTGTCGAGATACCATCGAACCGTCTTGCGTAAGCCGGAGTCGAAGGTCTCGCGCGGCTCCCACCCGAGCTCGCATTTAATCTTGCCCGCGTCGATTGCATAGCGCCGGTCATGCCCCGGCCGGTCGGTCACATAGACGATCAAGCGCTCGTGCGATCCACGCGCCTTGTCCGGCGCCATTTCATCCATCAGCCGGCAGATGCGGCGCACGACGTCGAGATTGGTTGTTTCACTCGCGCCGCCGACATTATAGCTTTCGCCAGGCTGGCCAAGGAGAGCGATTTGGACCAGCGCCCTGGCATGATCCTCGACGTAGAGCCAATCGCGAACATTGCCGCCGTCCCCGTAAACGGGGATGGGCTTGCCCTCAAGCGCGTTCAGAATGGCGAGCGGGATGAGCTTTTCGGGAAAATGATAGGGCCCATAATTGTTGGAACAATTCGAGACAACCACTGGCATGCCATATGTACGATGCCACGCCCGCGCCAAATGGTCGGAGGCTGCCTTCGACGCGGAATAGGGCGAATTCGGCTGGTAGGGACTAGTTTCTAGAAACAACCCATCCGGGCCAAGTGACCCGAAGACTTCGTCGGTCGAGACATGGTGGAAGCGAAACCGCGCCTGTCCTGCCAACTCAAGGTTTTGCCAATGCTCACGTGCGCTTTGAAGCAGCACGTAAGTGCCTATGACATTGGTTTCGATGAAGGCGCCGGGCCCGTCGATGGACCGATCGACATGGCTTTCCGCGGCAAGATGCATGATTGTATCAGGGCGAAAACTCGCGCAGATTTGCCGCATCGCGCGCGCGTCGCAAATGTCCGCCCGCTTGAACTGATAGCGCGGATCACCGGCGACGCTGGCGAGATTATCGAGATTTCCGGCGTAAGTCAGTTTGTCGACGACGCAGACTTCGTGCGCGCTCGTCTCGATCAAGTGGCGCACCACCGCCGATCCGATGAAGCCCGCGCCTCCCGTTATCATGAATCGTCTATTCATAGCGGCCTCATATGCCAAAGGGCGAAACAAAATTCTTAAAAAAAGGGAGGACCGCGTCCTTTTCGGAGATCGCTGCGTCAACCGGACGGACCGGCCACGCGATCGCCAGGTCGGGATCATCCCAACGCAAGCCAGCGTCACATGACGGCGAGTAGAAGCTGTCGACTTTGTAGGCGACCACGGTATCTTGTTCAAGCGTGCAAAAGCCATGCGCGAAGCCAGCCGGCACGAAAACCTGCTCGCCGCCATCGCCCGTCAGCGTCGCGGAACACCAGCGGCCGTAACTGGGACTGCCGCGGCGCAGATCGACCGCCACATCGAAGATCGCGCCGCACACGACCCGGACCAATTTGGCCTGGGCCGCCGGAGGACACTGGAAATGCAGGCCCCTGATCGTTCCGGCTTTTCGCGACAAGGACTGGTTGTCCTGGACAAAAACACAAGCGACTCCAGACTCCGCGTAAGTCCGCGCGTTGAAGGTTTCAAAAAAATATCCGCGCGCGTCGGCGAATTTCTTCGGTCGAAATAGCTTCATGCCTTCGAGTTCCAATGGTTTCGCGCTCCTTACTTGTGGCTTTCGGATGGCGAGCCATCTTGGCGGCGCCGGCCGCGACGGTCATTAATAGTAGTCGCGCTAGCCCGAGGGATTGCCGTGAGCCGCCAAATTGATTTTCGCCCGCCGGTGTACACTCGGCATTCGCCCGTGATCAGGCCGCATCGGCGGCGCGCCATTTAGTTCGCCGTTCCCGGAAATTCATTGCCGATTTCCGGCAGCTGCGACGTCTCGACGGTCCCAGGTTAAACGCAGTGGTATTATCGCATGAACCCATGCAAAGGCAATTCGGCACTCTTGCGCCTCAATCTCGTTAATTTATACGGTGCGGTTGGGTTAGCCGCTAACGTGGGCCTTTTTGGGCCGTTACGGCGCGCGCCAATTGGCGGGTCATTTTCCGGTTCGCCGATGCGCGCGCATGCGATCTCGACTTGATCGACAGTCATTCCAGGAGGCCGCCATGGAAATGAAACCCTGCGCACCCTGGGGAATTGGTCGATGCGAAGTTTTAGGAGCTTGGGTTGAGCATCGCCGCAGCTGCGCATACGATCGGGGCGACGCGCCAGCAGCTTTTCAATGGCATCAGCGGCAGAAGCGTGGTGTGCTGCGATTGGCGCGCAAACGCTTAGCGCGGCTACCCAAGGCTTCACGCGTGGTAATAAGGACAGGTGGCCGTGCCTGGCACGGCCACCTGCGCTTCAGTGCTAATCCGCCTCACACTCGCGCGTAGCCTCATCTGCTTCCTCGGCCAGCTCCCGTACGACTCGGAAGAACGCATCGGATTGGCCGATGAACAACCCGTCGGCCGCGAAGCCATTGACCGCCGCCATCGCGCCGAAGATTGAAGGATTGATCGAGACCGGGCGAATGATCGAAACCGCCGGGAACTTCCGGCTTAGGAACGGGCATGGCTCGGGCATGATCAAATTGGGCTGCAAGTCCTCCCCACTGGTAGATACATTGAACGTGAGAGTGCCAAATGTCACATTATTGGGAGACGAAAACGCGTTGCCCGCCTTGTCGTGCCAAGTCTGGAAGTGCATGGTCTCGCTCGGGCCGATGCTGAGAAGGATTCGCAAGACCACCTTGTCGGTTACCCTCAGGGCCAAGGTTGGGTAGAGGCTGGTGCCGCCTTGCTCGATAAACCCGAAATGGAACGCCGCCGTGTTGGCGATTGACTGAATCCCCGTGGAATCCGTTGTATCGTTGTCGTTCCGGGGGATTGCCGTATGCTGCCCAGTGTTCAAGGTTGGGACCACCTGCGGAAAAACGAACGACGGGTCAAGATCAGGATTATGGGTGCTGCTGCGATACCGTGTCCACCAGCTGGTGTCGACGGTGAGCCGCATGAGGTTGGTGAGCCGTAGTTTATTTTTGTTGGCTCCTGTTGCTTGGCTGCCCTGCAAAGTCTGGAATTTACTCAGATCAACTGGCTTTGCGCCGATCGACTCCAGGAATGCGTTGAGGAAGGCGTGGTGGGTGATCTCATCATCCGTATTGTCGTGGATATACTGTGACATGTCCGCATCGAGGTTGTTCAGCGCATTGGTGTAGGGCGTGTTCCCTCCGGTGGGGAGTCCTGGGAGTTCGCTGTCCTGGAATCCTCCGAGCTCGGCGTATTGCAGCCAGAGATCGGCCTCGATCTGCTCAAGCGCCGACAGGAATCTCAGGATTGCGATATCGCCCTTTGTCGGGCGAGATGTGTTGGCTAGCTGCGCGAATGCGCCCGATGCGCCGGCAGCGAGCGCGGTGCCGGCGAGTGCCCCGGTCCGCAAAAAGCTACGCCGGTCAGCCTGATGTTCGTTAAACATATAAACCTCCTGTTACAGTGGTATCGATGAGTTCAACACGGATGCTCCCGCGTCCTACCCACAAGCTTCAACGATCTTGTGACGACGAGCCCGACACGAATGCTTTCCCGCGCCCCCGCCGCGTAGACAGGCAGGCCGTCGTTTTTATTCCCGGCCAAACTCAAAAATGTCGTTCACAAAATTGCGAGGCTTGATCTCAAAGGACTTGTTCTGCACGAAGAAATGCGCGGAAATATCACTGCGCCGCTGCCAGCCCGCCGGCCACATCATGGAACTCCTTCTTTTGGCCCATGAACAGGCCCTGCGCCGCGAGGAATTTGACCACCGCCACCGCGTGCGAAGATTCTTTCCGAGGTCGGGCGAATGATTGAGCATCGCGGGAGGTTGCGGCTGAGGAAGGATCATGGCTCGCCAGCAACTTCCGTTGTGACCGTCAGATGAACCGCTTCGCTGATGACCGGGTAGCCTGAGTCCATGCCGAAATCGCGGCGGTCGATTGTTCCTGTCGCCTTGACGCCGACCCGCTGGCCTGCGCCCGCGAGTTTGCGGTCGACCTCGACGCCGAGGCTGATGGGCTTTGTGACGCCGAGCATGGTGAGATTGCCAGTAACATTGGCATGGCGCGCATCGGCCTTCTCGACGCGTGTCGAGGCGAAGGAAATATACGGATAATTCGCGACATCAAAAAACGGCTCGCCACGCAGAAAGCCGTTTAACGCGGACGAGCCGGTATCGATCGAGTCTGCCGCGACTTTGAATGTTACGTTGCTCGCCTGCGGATTGTCGAGATCGATCGCGATCTTGCCCTGAAAATTGGTGAACTGGCCCGTGGTTCGCAGCAAGCCAATCGCATCGATGACGAAGGTGATTCGCGTCTTTGCCGGATCGACGGTCCAGAGTGAGCGGGACTCGGCGACTTGGTTGGCGCAGCAGGCGAAAATCGCAAAAACGAGGGCTAGAAGACGTGCAACCGGCATTGGACACTCTCCATCGGATGGAATGTCAGCCCTTATTCTTTAAGCTTGTGAGGGCCTAAGATCTTTTTGCAAAAGTGGGAGCCATCTCGCTCTGGGGCATTGATTAATTGCCATCCCAGCGGCCGTGCATCGCGCCTCCGTGTTCCTCGTCGGAGTTCCGTGGGCTACTCAGTAGCCATAGCCGTAGTCATAGCAGGCGTTGACCCACTGGTAACCGTAACCTGTCCAGATCTGGTGCCAGCACTGACCGTAGCCGTAGTCGTAACCCACGGCAAAAGGCGCACCGACGAAGAAGAAGTTGTTGCGGAAGAAGCGGCGCCGGAAGAAAAAACGGTCATCGCGATCGAAGCGGCCAAATCGGCGAAAGCGGTCATCGCGATCGAAGCGGCCAATTGCCACGCTCCGGCCAGTAAACCTCGGCGCGAAACCGCCAAAGTGGCCGCCAAAACCACCAAAGTGGCTACCACCAAAACCGCCACCACGAAAGCCGCCGAAGCTGCCGCCGAAATGCATTCCGCCGCCACCGAACCCGCCACGCGCCGTGGCTGGCGTTGGAAGGGCGATTGCCGCACCAAGCAAGGCTGCGGAGACACAACCGAAGAATTTGCTTTTCATGAGTCTGAGCCTCCACCAAAGGAATTCATGTTGATTGCCGGGCGCCGCCGCCGCAGCCGAGAATTACGACGGCGAGAAACACCGGTTAAGATCGCGATAAACAAACAAACCAAAATATTCAAATGACTAATGCGACAGTTTCTGACAATAAAGTCAGTTTTTGAGTTTTCATTTTTATGACAAGAAGATTGGGCGAATGCCCAAGAGCAACGGTTTGGAGAGGCGACGGCATGGCAGGCGGGCGGTGCCGCATTCTCGTGATCGAGGACGACCGCGAGACGGCCGAGCAGCTCGTGGATTCGCTTTCGACAAGCGGTTATGAGGTCGATCTCGCTGTCGGCGGCGACGACGGACTGAGGCGCGCACGTTCTGGCGATTATGCCGTGATGACGATCGATCGCATGCTTCCAGGCATCGATGGAATCGCTGTCATCCGGCGATTGAGGGAAGAGGGGATCGTCACGCCCGCCTTGATTGTAAGTGCGCTCGGCGAGATTGATGATCGGGTGCGGGGACTGCGCGCCGGCGGCGACGACTACCTCGTCAAGCCGTTTGCATTCGCCGAATTGCTGGCCCGTATCGAGGCGCTCGCCCGGCGCAGCGATAGCGTTGTCAAGGAAACAGTGTTGCGCGCCGGTGATCTCGAGCTCGACTTAGTGGCACGCACCGTGAGCCGCGGTGGCCGGAAAATCGACCTGCTGCCACGAGAATTCAAGCTTCTCGTGTACTTGGTTCGCAATCAAGGCCAGGTTGTCCCGCGGGCGATGCTGCTCCAGCACGTATGGGATCTCCATTTCGATCCGACGACCAACATCATCGACGTTTATGTCGGCCGCGTCCGCCGCAAGATCGATGCTGCGCAAGCCTATCCACTCATCCATACTGTCCGCGGCGTCGGGTTTTGTGTCCGTGCTCCTGGCTAAGACCTTACGGTCCCGCACGTTCAAGCAGGCGCTGATCTGGATCGCGATTGTCGGCGCTGTGCTCTTTGCCTTATTGGGCTATGTCTATCGGTCAACCGTTTCCTACGTGCGCAGCCGATCGGATCACGCGATCATGGCGGAACTCGCGATCCTGGAAAAAACGTACGCCAGCGCCGGACGCGGCGGACTGATCGCCATGATCGCGCAACGCCTCGCCGACCAACCCTTCGTCGGCAGCGTTTACCTGCTCGCCGACTCTGCGTTCGCTCCGCTTGCCGGCAACCTTGCAGACTGGCCATCGGCCATGCAAGGCTCTAGCGGATGGGACAATTTTAGTGCGCGCGAAGGCGGACCAATGTGGCGGGCGACGTTCGATACCCTCCCGGACGGCAGCCACTTGCTGGTCGGAAAAGACGTCGACGACCTCGACGAATTTGCGCACAAGATCAAAGTGGCCATGGCCCTGTGCATCTTGTGGATAATCGTGCTTGGCGGGGCGGTCAGCGTGTCGATCACGCGGCGCACGGTGGGGCGCATCGAATCCATCAACATGACCAGCCGCGCAATCATGCAAAGTGGCCTCGGCCAGCGGATACCGCTCCGCGGGACACGCGACGAATGGGACGAACTCGCCGCGAACCTCAATTCGATGCTCGACCGCATCGATGCGTTGATGGGCGAGGTGAAGCAGGTCACCGACAATGTGGCGCACGATTTACGCACACCTCTGGCCCGCATGCGCGGACGGCTGGAAAGGGCTTACGATCAGCAACGCGACGGCGACTACGACCATTCGCTGATCGCCGACACCATGGCGGACCTCGACGGTGTTCTTCGCATGTTCTCCTCGCTCACCCGGATCTCTCAAATAGAGGCGCACGATCGAACGGCCGAGTTCCATCCCGTAAACTTAGCCGAAATCGCGAGCGAGGTCGTGGAGCTATTCGATGCCGCGGCGGAAGACAAGGGTGGGGAGCTCAAGGCTGTCGGGGATCCTTGCGTGCCCGCCAGGGGCGACAGAGATCTCCTGTTCGGCGCGGTGGCCAATCTCGTCGATAACGCCATCAAACATGGCCGTGACGCAGGTCAGGTGACTGTGGAGGTCAAACAGACCGACAGCGGTGGCGTCATTTCGGTCGCCGATGACGGGCCGGGAATTCCCGTTGATGAACATCAGCATGTCTTCAAGCGCTTCTACCGGCTTGAACAAAGTCGCAGCACGCCTGGCAACGGGCTCGGCCTCAGCCTCGTCGCCGCCGTCGCCCGTCTTCATGGGGCTCGCATTGAAATGGTCGACAACGCACCGGGCCTTAAAATCCAGCTTCGGTTTCCTGCGCCGGCCGCTTGTGCGTCGACGCAGCCAAACGCGGTTCACTCCGCCGCCGCCGCGGCATCCTCCACCGACGTCGGATCGTAATTGAGCACCGGCGCGAGCCAGCGCCTCGTAGATGTGAATAAAGATAGGGTGGCCGTGACCGGCACGGCCACCTGCGCTTCTCCAAATTCACATTAACACTGGCGAATAGCCGCATCCGCAGCTTTTGCCAGAGCCGTTGCCGCGTCGAAGAACGCCTGGGTTTGGCCGGAGAACAGGCCGCTTGCCGCGAGGCCTGTGACAGCCGCCACGGCGCCGAAAGTCAGTATCGGGCGTATGATCGAGCATCGCGGGAAATTCGGGCTGATGAACGTGCACGGCTCGGGCATGATCAGATTGGTCTGGAACCGTTGCCCGCCGAACGGAGGCGCATTGAGGTTCGGAAACACGAGCGCGGGATTGGTCGGATCGGTCAAAGGGGGTGCGTTGCCCGCCTTGTCGTGCCAGGTTTGGAAGTGGGAGGTCTCGGTCGGCCCGATACTGAGCAGGATCAGCAATACCTCTGGATCGGTGACCCTCCGAGCCAGCGCCGGGTAGAGGCTGCTGCCGCCTTGCTCGATCGTGGCGAAATGGAATGCCGCCGTGTTGGCGATCGCCTGGATGTGGCCATCAGGAGTTAGGTCGGCGTCGGTTCGGGGGATTGCCGGAAACTTCCCGGCGAACAAGCTTGGAATCGCTTGCGGAAACACGAACGACGGGTCAAGATCAGGGTTATGGGCTCTGGCGCGATACCGCGTCCACCAACTGGTGTCGACGGTTAGCTGCATGAGATTGGTGAGCCGTTTTTTTCTTTTGTTGGCCCCGGTGGCCTGGCTGCCCGGCAAAGTGCGAAACGCATCGAGGTTTACTGCCGCGACGCCTTTCGAGACAAGGTAGGCGTTGATGAAATTTCGGTGGCTCTTCTCGTCATCGGTGTTGTCGTGGATATACTGATCCATGTCCCCATCGAGGTTCTTTAGCGCCGCGGTGAAGGCCGGGTTCCCGCTGCCATTTGGCTCTTCGGTATCCTGAATCCCACCTAGTTCGTTATATTGTTCCCAGAGATCGCTCTCGAGGATTTCAGCCACGGCCAAAAATTTCAGGATATCGATATCGCCTTGGGGAATTGAGTTAGCTGAGGCCTCCGGGATAAGAAGGGATGTCCCCGCAACCAGCGCGGTGCCCGCAATCGCACCGGTCCTCAAGAAGCTACGCCGGTCAGCGTGATGTTCGTAGGTCATGTTAGTCTCCTGTGACAGTCTTATGACAGTCTTGCCGATGGGTTCAACACGGATGCTTCCCGGGTCCCCACACAATGCCTACGGCGATCTTGTGAGCCTTGTGCGACAGTCGTGACGACGCCGACATGGGCGCTTTTCCGCGCTCCCGCATGAGTTACGGGCAATCCGTCGCTTGAGTTGCGGGCCAAGGTCAAAAATTTGGTTCGTGGAAATTAAAGGCCTAATCTCAAAAGGACTTCTCTTTTGCGGAAATTTAGCCTGATAACTGATGGCCTCATGTAAAGAATGTTAATTTATATGCGACAATATCCCTTAAATCACTCTGCCGCCGCGGCATCCTCCACCGACGTCGGATCGTAATTGAGCACCGGCGCGAGCCAGCGCTCCGCCTCCGCCATGGCCATCCCCTTGCGCCGCGCATAATCTTCGACCTGATCGCGCTCGATCTTCGCGACCCCAAAATAATGCGCGTCCGGATGCGCGAGATAAAGTCCTGACACCGAAGCGCCGGGCCACATCGCGAAACTCTCGGTCAGCGTCACGCCAATCCTCCGCTCCGCCGCGAGCAGGCGAAATAACGTCGCTTTTTCCGTGTGATCGGGCTGTGCCGGATAGCCCGGCGCCGGCCGAATGCCGCGGTAGGCCTCGGCGAGCCTTTCCTCGCTGGTCAAGGATTCCTCTGGCGCATAGGCCCAGAACTCGCGGCGCACGCGTTCATGCATGCGTTCGGCAAGAGCCTCGGCAAGGCGGTCGGCGAGCGCCTTCACCATGATCGACCCATAGTCGTCGTTCGCCTTGGCGAAACGGTCGGCGATCTTGCCTTCCTGCGCGCCCGAGGTGACGACGAAAGCGCCGATATAATCCGCCTTGCCGGTCCCGGCCGGGGCAAGAAAATCGGCCAGCGCGAGATTGGGACGCCCGTCGCGGCGTAACAATTGCTGGCGCAATGTGAAGAACGTCGCAAGCTCGCTTGTTCGCGATTCGCCGGTGTAGAGTTTGATGTCATCGCCAGCGCTATTGGCCGGCCAGAAGCCGACGACGGCCTTGGGATCGAACCAATGTTCCTCGACGACGCGTGTCAGCATTTGCTGGGCGTCGTCGAATAGTTGCCGCGCGGCCTCGCCCTTTTCCGGATCGTCCAAAATCGCGGGATAGCGGCCGCGCATTTCCCAGGTTTGGAAAAACGGCGTCCAATCGATATACGGGATAAGCTCGGCGACCGCATAAGTGCGAAACACCCTTGTGCCGCAAAATACCGGGCGCGGCGGCTCGTAGTTCGCCCAATCGGGCCTGAAGGCGTTGGCGCGCGCTTTTGCTATCGGCAGCCTTTGCTTATCGGCCTCCCCCCGGCGATGCGCCGCCGCGACCTTGGCGTATTCGGCCCGGACCGTCGCGATGGTGAGGGCGCGGGACTGCGCCGAGAAAAGCGATTGCACGACGCCAACCGCGCGACTCGCGTCGGTGACATAGACCGTCTGCCCCTTGGCATAATTTGGATGAATCTTGACCGCGGTATGAACCCTGCTCGTCGTCGCGCCGCCAATCAGGAGAGGCAGATCGAAACCTTCCCGCTCCATCTCGGCGGCGACAAAGCACATCTCGTCAAGCGAGGGCGTGATGAGACCCGATAGGCCGATCGCGTCCACCTTTTCCGTCCGTGCGGTCGCCAAAATCTTGGCCGCCGGAACCATCACGCCGAGATCGATAATCTCGTAATTGTTGCAGGCAAGAACCACGCCGACGATGTTCTTGCCGATGTCATGCACGTCGCCCTTGACCGTCGCCATCAGGATTTTGCCCGCGCTCGATCGCTCGCCGAGGCCGGTCTTTCGCTTTTCCTCGTCCATGAAGGGAAGCAGATAGGCGACGGCCCGTTTCATAACCCGCGCGGACTTGACGACCTGGGGCAAAAACATTTTTCCCGAGCCGAATAGATCGCCGACGACATTCATGCCGGCCATCAGCGGCCCTTCGATGACATCGAGCGGCTTTTGCGCGGCGGCACGCGCTTCCTCGACATCGCGGTCGATGAATTCGGTGATGCCGTTGACCAGCGCATGTTCGAGCCGCTTCTCGACCGGCTCGCCGCGCCAGGCGAGATTTCTCTCCGGGCCCTGCATTCCGGGCCCCTTGTAGCTTTCCGCGAGCGCGAGCAATCTTTCGGTGGCGTCCGGCCGCCGGTTGAGGACGGCATCCTCGCAGGCGTTGCGGAGGTCCGGTTCGATTTCGGCATAAACCGCGAGCTGGCCCGCGTTGACGATGCCCATGTCCATGCCGGCGGCAATCGCGTGATAGAGAAACACCGAATGCATGGCCTGGCGCACTGGCTCATTGCCGCGAAACGAGAAGGAAAGATTGGAAACGCCGCCGGAAATATGGACGAGCGGGAACCGCTTGCGGATTTCCCGCGCGGCCTCGATGAAATCGACGCCGTAATTATCATGTTCCTCGATGCCGGTCGCGACCGGGAAAATATTCGGATCGAAGATGATGTCCTCGGGCGCAAACCCGGCGTCCTTGGTCAAGATGGCGTAGGCGCGCGAACAAATCTCGACCTTGCGTTCGCGCGTATCGGCCTGGCCCTTTTCATCGAAGGCCATCACGACGACGGCGGCGCCATGGGCACGCACGGTTTTTGCCTCCGTGACAAATTGATCGACGCCTCCTTTCATCGATATGGAATTGACGATGGCCTTGCCTTGCACGCATTTTAGGCCGCTCTCGATGACCTGGAATTTCGATGAATCGATCATAACCGGCACACGCGAAATGTCGGGTTCGGCGGCGATGAGGTGCAAAAACTCGACCATGGCCTTTTCGGAATCGAGCAGACCCTCGTCCATGTTGACGTCGATGATCTGCGCGCCCATCGCCACTTGATCCCGCGCGACATCGAGCGCGGCGGAAAAATCGCCTTCCTTGATCAATTTGCGGAATTTGGCGGAGCCGGTGACATTGGTGCGTTCGCCAACGTTGACGAAGGGAATTTCTGGCGTGAGCACAAACGGTTCCAACCCGGAGAGGCGCAGCAACGGCGCGATGTGCGGCACTTTTCGCGGCGCGATCCCTTTGACGCGCGCGGCTATCGCGTGGATATGCTCGGGCGTGGTGCCGCAGCAGCCGCCGACGATATTGACGAGACCGGCTTCCGCGAATTCGCCAATGAGCGAGGCCATATATTCGGGGCTTTCGTCATAAAGACCGAACTCGTTTGGCAGACCGGCGTTGGGATAGGCGCAGATGAGCGTATCCGCGATCTTGGAAAGCTCGGCGAGATGGGCCCGCATCTCGCGTGCGCCAAGCGCGCAATTGAGGCCGATCGTCAAGGGTTTTGCGTGCCGCAGCGAATGCCAGAACGCCTCAGGCGTCTGGCCGGACAGCGTGCGGCCGGACAAGTCCGTGATCGTGCCGGAAATCATGACCGGCAGTCTCTCGCCGCGCGCATCGAAAACGCCATCGATGGCGGAAAGCGCCGCCTTGGCATTGAGAGTGTCGAAGATAGTCTCAACGATCAAAACATCCGCGCCGCCCTCGATCAGCGCGACTGCCGCCTCGGCATAGGCCTCGCGCAAATCATCGAAACTCACCGCGCGAAAGCCCGGATTATTGACGTCGGGAGAAATCGAGGCGGTGCGATTGGTCGGCCCCAAAGCGCCGGCGACGAAGCGGCGGGTTCCGTCCTTTTGTTCCGCCGCGTCCGCGGCCTCGCGGGCGAGCCGCGCCGAGGCGAAATTCAATTCGGCGACAAGCTCCTCCATCCCATAATCGGCTTGCGCGATCCGCGTCGAACTAAAAGTATTTGACTCGGCGATGTCGGCGCCGGCTTCGAAATAGGCGAGATGAATGGCTTTGATCGCTTGCGGCTGGGTGAGGCTCAAGAGATCATTGTTGCCACGCAGGTCGCGCGGCCAATCGGCAAAACGCGCGCCGCGGAACTCGGCTTCGCCGAACTTGTGTTGCTGGATCATCGTGCCCATGGCGCCGTCTAGCACCAAAATTCTTTCTCGGGCGGCGGATTGAAGAGCAGCGCGCGTTTCTTCTCCCGTAAGCCTTCGTGTCATCAAGCGGCCTCTTGCTCGAGTTTCGGCCGGAGCCCCAAAAGATGGCAGATCGCATAGACAAGGTCGGCGCGGTTCATCGTGTAGAAATGAAAATCTCTTATGCCGTGATCGACGAGATCGAGAACCTGTTCGGCGGCGACCGTCGCGGCGACGAGTTTTCGCGTTTGCGGATCGTCGTCGAGTCCTTCGAAACGATCGGCAAGCCACTGCGGGATCGCAGCTCCGGCCTGCCTGGCGAACTTCGCCGTCTGCTTGAAACTTTGCACCGGAACTATGCCCGGAGTAATCGGAATATCGATTCCCCGCGCCTGCACTTTGTCGAGAAAACGCAAGTAGACTTCGTTTTCGAAAAAAAACTGGGTGATCGCCCGGTTCGCTCCGGCATCGATCTTTGCTTTCAAGACATCGATGTCGGAGTCCGCCGAGACACTTTCGGGGTGGCCTTCCGGATAGGTGGCCACCGAGATTTCAAAGTCCGCGACGCGCCTGATTCCCGCGACCAGCGCGGCGGAATCCGCATAGCCGTAGGGATGCGGACAAAATTTCGTCCCCGGTCCGCCTTGCGGATCGCCGCGCAGCGCGACGATGTGGCGGACACCGATGTCCCAATAATCGCGGACAATGGCGTCGATCTCGTCTCCCGCCGCCGCGACGCAGGTGAGATGTGCGGCGGGCTTCACGAGAGTCTCGTTCACGATCCGCGCGACCGTCGCATGGGTTCGCTCGCGGGTCGAGCCTCCGGCGCCATAGGTGACCGAGACAAAACTCGGACCGAGCGGCGCAAGTCGCTTGATCGACTCCCAAAGGGTCGCCTCCATCGCCTCGCTCGCCGGCGGGAAAAACTCAAAGGAGACTTTGATATCGGGACAGACGGTGCGGCTCGCGCGGGGAAAATTACAGGACGGGTTCTCGTTCATGCGACTTCTCGCGCGGTTAAAGGGAGAGGATCGGCGATTACCCTTCGGTCGCGGCCGAGCCAGACGGACACCGTGAGCTTACCCGCCTCGCCCGCGCCTGGCGCAAGATCGTCGTTAGTGATCAAATCCAATCCGGCGATGGCCAGGAACCCCGCGATTTCCCCGGCCGCGAAGCCAAGCCGCCGGTGCGCGTGCGCAGCGCGCAAAGTCTCTTCGCCGTGCGGCGCGAAATCGACAATGAGGAGGTGGCCGCCCGGCCGCAAGGCGCGCGCGGCCTCGCGAATGGCACGCAAGGGATCGTCGAGATAGTGCAAAACCTGATGCATGATCGCGAGATCGTAAAAATCCGGCTCGACAGGCAACGCATAAATATCGCCCTGGCGCAATTGCACATTGCGCAAACCCGCGCGTTCGATGCGCGCGCGCGCGACGCTCAGCATGTGCGGCGATTGATCGACGCCAAGAGCCCGCGCGGCCAGCGGCCCCAAGAGTTCGAGCATCCGGCCGGTGCCTGTGCCAAGATCAAGGAGCGCATGCACCGGGCCCGCGCCGATCGCCTTGCGGATCGCGGCCTCGACGCGTTCTTCTGGAACATGCATGGCACGCACCTCGTCCCAGTTCGCGGCTTGCGCCGCGAAATAGCGGGCCGCCTGGTCGGCGCGGGCCTGGCGGACCTCGGCGAGCCGCGCGCGGTCGGCTGTGAGACGCGCCTCGCCTGGCGCGAGCCTTGCCACGAGGTCGCGGGCAAGACCGGCCACGGGCCCCGTCTGCGCGATTCGAAAAAAGACCCAGGCACCCTCGCGATGGCGCTCGACAAGCCCAGCTTCAACAAGCAGTTTCAAATGGCGCGAGATGCGCGGCTGCGATTGGCCGAGAATCGTCACGAGCTCGCTGACCGTGAGCTCGGCTTCGCCGAGGAGGGCGAGCAGGCGCAGCCGCGTGGCCTCGCCCGCCGCAGCGGTGGCAGCAAGAATGGCGTCGAAAGGAATGTGGTCCGGCACTGGGGTCCTGCAAACGTTCGTTTCCACTCACAATATGCAGATATATTTATATGTAAAGTAAATTTTGCGGCTTTTTTGCGAAACCGCAGCATTTCTGGCTTGGATTAATCACGGCGAAAGGTTAAGCTCGACCGGCACGTCAACTTCGATGTCAAGGATGGCTCTAATGAAAACCGTTCCCCTTTTAATGATCGCCGGTGCCCTTGTTTTTGCCTTCGGTCAATCCGGTTATGCGCAAATGCAGGCGAGCCCGCCCGCAGCTCCGGCAGCGCCTGCCGCCCCGGCGGTCCCCGCGGCGCCAAAGGTGCCAAAACCGAAGGCCCCGATGTCCCCCAAGGCCATGGAATGTTCGGCCAAGGCCGACACGCAGGGCTTGCATGGCAAGGCGCGGAAAGAGTTCCGCGAGAAGTGCAAGAAAGGCGAGACTTGACCGGTTGCCCGGCCGTTGAAGCAGTCCGCTACAGGTTGCCCGCGAAGAGCTGGTATGCCCTTAGCGGAACGTCGAATTTTGCGACGGCGCGAGCCATGTCGAGCAGGTCGAGCCCGATCCACGGCATGACATGAAAAATGAGGCCCCAGGCGAGAAACGCCTGGGCCGCGATGCCGAGGAAGGCGCCCGAAAACATCTGACCGGTGAGGACAAGCGCCGCGAGCGGCCGCCTATAGTCCGGCACCTCTCTCCCCTCGGGTATCCAGCGCAAGAGTAACCGACCTAAGCCGGGAATCCCGCGCGACAAAGCCATGCCACTGATGGCGAGATTTACGAGGCTCGGGATCATCGTCGAAAGCAAAAGCGCATAGGCCCACCAATATTCCGGCGCCCCCGGATTCTTTGCGATGCCGTCGAAGAGGGCGTCTAGGGGCAGCACGGCGGCTTTTTCGCCGCCGCCATGCACCGCCAATTCGTCGAAGGCCTGCACGCCGATCACCATGACGAGCGCGAGCAGCGCGATGATGACTCCAGCGAGAGCTGCATCGACAAAGGCTAGAAAATAAGGCCACCAGCCGCCGAGCTCCAGCCCGCGCCGCAGCAGCGCCCGCGTAAGCCCCAGCGACGCCCAATCAAAAGGCGCGTTAATTAGCGTAAGCAGGCCCAGGAAGAGCAGCAATGGACCGGACGCGCTCCAGATAGGCGAAGGCGACAGCAGCTCCGCCGCACCGAGGCAAGCCACGATCATCACGGGGAGAAAGAGCGCGAGGAAAACCCCTTGCCATCGGTATTTGATGGCTATGGCGGATAATCCCTTGAAAACGACAGCGACACCGAGAAAGCCAGCGACAAAGACAGCGAGAGCGGTAAGGCCAGCGACAACGGTAAAGCCAGCGAAAGCAGCGGCGACAGAGGCAGGGAAAGCGACAGCGACAGTGGCAGGGAAAGCGACAGCGACAGCGACAGCCGCAGCGCCAGGGAAAACGACAGCTACGGCGTCATCGAAAACAACAGAGCCAGCGACAGCTAAAGTGAAAGAGGCGGGAGCAACGACCGCGAAACCGCCAGGGCCGACGAACTCTAAAACAGCAGTGACACAGCCACCGACAGCGACAGCGGCAGCGACTCTCTGCCAGTGTTTCCATCCCCGCGTTAGGTTGACGCCCCAAATTGCGAAGCTGAAAAACCCAAACGCAGCGACCGCTAAGCTTCTCTGCCAGCTAGGGATAGCGGGCGACAGGCATAGA
This sequence comes from Methylocella sp., assembly GCA_050728655.1. GTDB lineage: Bacteria > Pseudomonadota > Alphaproteobacteria > Rhizobiales > Beijerinckiaceae > Methylocapsa. The sequence continues at coordinate 585 of JBOHJQ010000019.1, read as the reverse complement.
GCCGCCTCTGCCGGGCCGACATGGCCGGACACGGCCCAAATGAAGAAAATCGTCGCGATGGGATAGAGCAACGCAATAAGTAGGCAGCGGTCGAGGGCGGGCGCCGTCCACAATGGCGCCGGTTTTTTCAGACCAAAGGCGTGTGGAAACAAGGTCCGGTCCGCCATGCCGGCATCGCCAAAAAACCACTCGACTGCATCAAGGAATTTGGTCAGCCATTTCGCATAGAGCCGCGTCGCGAGATTGCCCTCTTTGAGGCTCGCGCGCAGGCTGTCATAATCCTGCCGCTCAATCGAGCCTTCCGGCTTCGCCCCCTGCGCCAGAACACCGAGATAATATTTATAGATGAAAGGAGCGACGGCGACGCAAAGACCGGCGATGACGTAGAGCAATGTCCGCAACGGGCCTTCCGGCACGAGCCCCGCCACGCATTCGACTATGGTCTTGACCGGCTCGTCGATCACCTTGGCGGCTTCGCACCCGGATAAGATGTTTAGTCCCACGTTGTGCTGGAATGGATCGACCTTAAAGCGGTCCGGCTCTTTCGTCCAGATTTTGCAGATGTATTCATAGGGGGTCAGACCT
>JBOHJQ010000018.1:0-40677 GCA_050728655.1 Methylocella sp. | reverse complement strand
TTTGCTACCGAGCGGCCTGCCAACGCCGCCGGTCTATGCCAAGGTGAACCCGGCCGACGCGCCGGTCGTGACTCTCGCGGTCACCTCCAAGACCTTGCCGTTGACCGAGCTCGAGGACATCAGCGAGACGCGGCTCGCGCAAAAAATTTCACAGCAGCCGGGCGTCGGGCTGGTGAGCATTGGCGGCGGCCAAAGGCCGGCCGTGCGGATCAAATTCAATCCCGCGGCGCTAGCCGCCTATGGCCTCAATATCGACGATCTTCGCACCACGATTGCCAATGCCAACGTCAATATGCCCAAGGGGAGTTTCGATGGTCCGGCACAAGCTTCGACGATCAACGCGAACGACCAAATCACCAGCGCCGCCGGCTACGGCACGCTCGTCATCGCCTACCGCAATGGCGCTCCGGTCCGGCTCTCGGACGTCGCCAGCGTCGGCCCAGGCCCTGAAAATACGAAGCTCGGCGCCTTGGACAATACTAAGCCGGCCATAATCCTCAGCGTCCGCCGCCAGCCGGGCGCGAATGTGATCGAGGTCGTCGACACGATCAAGCGCCTGCTGCCGATGATCGTGGCGAACCTGCCGGCGGCCGTCGAGGTCGATGTGCTGAGCGACCGCACGACGACCATTCGCGCTTCCGTGGCGGATGTCGAGTTCGAACTGGCCCTGGCGGTGGCGCTTGTCGTCCTGGTGATCTTTCTGTTCCTGCGGACTCTTCCGGCGACCATCATCCCAAGCCTATCGGTGCCCTTGTCGCTGGTCGGCACCTTTGTCGCGATGTATCTTGTGGGTTTCAGCCTCGACAACCTTTCGTTGATGGCACTGACGATCTCGACCGGGTTTGTTGTCGACGACGCGATCGTGATGATCGAGAACATTGCCCGCTACGTCGAAGCCGGCGATCCGCCTTTGCAGGCCGCGCTCAAAGGTTCGGAGCAGATCGGCTTCACCATAATTTCGCTCACCGTGTCCTTGATAGCCGTTCTAATTCCGCTTTTGTTCATGGGCGACGTGGTCGGCCGTCTGTTCCACGAGTTCGCCATCACGCTCGCGGTCACGATCGTGATTTCGGCGATCGTTTCACTCACGCTCGTGCCCATGCTTTGCGCGCGCCTCATCCGGCATCGCCCCGAGGCGCAGCGCAACCGGTTCGATCTCAAGGCGGAGCGGGCATTCAACGGATTGGTCGCAAGCTACGGCCGGGCGCTCGACATCGTGCTCCGGCACCAGCCGCTTACCCTGTTCGTTGCAATCGCCACGCTCGCCCTCACGATCGTGCTCTATGTCGCGATTCCGAAGGGATTCTTCCCGGTGCAAGATACTGGCATGATCCAGGCGATTTCAGAAGCCCCGCAAAGCGTTTCCTTTGAGGCGATGGCCGGCCTTCAGCGGCAACTCGCCGATGCCATCTTGCGCGATCCGGCGGTCGACAATGTGAGTTCGTTTATCGGCGTCGATGGCGACAACACCACGCTCAACAGCGGCCGGTTCTTGATCAATCTCAAGCCTCGGGCCGAGCGGGGGCTCGGCGCCAGCGAAATCGTCCGCCGCCTGCAGAAAGAGGTTGCCGGGATCGTTGGCGTCTCGCTCTACATGCAGCCCGTTCAGGATCTCACGATCGATTCCAGCGTCAGCCGCGCGCAATATCATTTTATCTTGCAAGACCCGGATCCCGGCGCATTTAAAATCTGGGTGCCAATGCTGATGCAACGGCTCGGGCAACTGCCGGAGCTCAGCGACGTCGCCAGCGATATGCAGAGCCAAGGGCTCGCGGTCGATCTCGTCATCGACCGGGCAACCGCGGCCCGGTTCGGGATTACGCCAGCCAGCGTCGACAATGCGCTTTACGACGCATTCGGCCAGCGCATCATCTCGACCATCTACACCCAATCCAACCAGTACCGGGTCATCATGGAAGCCGACCCATCCATGCGGCGCGCGCTGTCCAGTCTTTCCTCGTTTTACTTGCCATCATCGGTGTCGGGCAGCAACGGGCAAGTTCCGCTGTCCGCGATTGTCCACGTGAACGAGCGCCAAGGGCCGTTGTTGATTACCCATCTCGGGCAGTTTCCAGCCACCGCCATTTCGTTCAACGTCGCGCGAGGCGGCTCGCTCGGCGCCGCCGTGGAGGCAATCGAAAAGGCCGAGCAGGAGATCGGTCTGCCCGGCAGCTTCATCACATCCTTTCAAGGCGCGGCCGCGGCGTTCCGCGCCTCGGCAACCAACGAGCTGTTTTTGATTATCGCCGCCGTGATCACGATGTATATCGTTCTCGGCGTGCTCTACGAGAGCTTCATCCATCCGGTGACGATCCTCTCGACACTGCCCTCGGCCGGCGTCGGCGCGCTGCTCGCGCTGATGGCATCGGGTCATGAGCTCGATGTCATCGCCATTATCGGCATCATCTTGCTGATCGGCATCGTCAAGAAGAACGCGATCATGATGATCGATTTCGCCCTCGACGCCGAACGCTCCGAGGGGATGGCCCCGCGCGAGGCCATTTTCCAAGCCTGTCTCCTGCGCTTTCGCCCGATCCTGATGACGACTTTCGCCGCGATCCTGGCGGCGTTGCCCTTGATGCTCGGGACCGGCACCGGCTCGGAGCTGCGCAATCCTCTCGGCATTGCCATCGTCGGCGGGCTCATCGTGAGCCAGGTCATGACGCTGTTTACGACGCCGGTGATTTACCTCTATTTCGATCGCTTGGCGGTACGCCTGGCGGGCGGCCCGCTGGCCACCGGCGAGGCTCAGGGATGAACCGCGCCGCGCCTTGCAGCGCTTTCAGGAGGCGTCTGGCACTTCGAATGGGCCTGACCAGCGCCTTTCTCTAATGTCATCTGCGCGGCTGGGGTGATGGGCGCCTCGAAAGGCCGCGATCCCCGTGGCGGCTTTGATTACGCGGGGCCGGCCCAAGCGACTCCGGCCTAACCATTCGCCAATGCGCCGATCAGCCGCCGCAAGGTCGTGATGGTCGAATGATCCGCGATCCCATCGACGCGGGCCGGCCGGAAATGGCGCTGGAAGGCGGTGATCGCGGATAAGGTCATGGTGTCATAAAGACCGGTTAAATCGAGGCCGTAGCCGTAGCTCGCGAGCATCGCTTGCAGGGCCTCGACGCCCTCGCCTTTGGCGCCGGGTTCCAGGCGCGGGCCGTCCTCGATGGCGGAGGGCGTCACGTAATGGCCGATTCCGGCCTTGGCCAGTTGCCCCCAGGGGAAACGTTCGCCGGGATCGATCTTGCGGGCGTGCGATACGTCCGAATGCGCCAGAACCCGCTCGGGCCTGATGCGCCAGCGTGCGATAATATCTTGGCAGAGCGCGATGACGGTTTCGATCTGCGCCGATGGATAGGCCGGCGAGCCCCCTCGAAGGCCAGAATTGGCGATTTCGATCCCGATCGAAACATCGTTCATATCGCTCTCGCCGGCCCAAATGCCGCGGCCCGCGTGCCAGGCGCGGCGGGCCTCCGGCACGAGCTGGAAGAGGCGTCCATCCTCAAAAACAAGATAGTGCGAAGACACTTCCGTCGCCGGATCGCAGAGTTGCCGCAAGGCGGCCCCTCCGGTCGGCAGGCCAGTGTAATGCAAAAGAATCGAGTCTGGTGTCTGGCCGCCTTTGCGCTCGCCGTGGTTGGGCGAGGGATCGAGCGTGGCGGGCAAAGTGCTGTCGGGTTTCAATAGCGGTAATATGCCACGCAGATTTGGTTGCCATAGGCGTCATAACCGAACCGTGCGCAGCGCGGTGGCGGCGGCGGCGCCCCGTAATAGCCAGGAGGCGGTGGCGGTGGTGCCGTGTTGGCGCCGACAATCGCGCCGGTCGCCGCGCCGAGCGCACCGCCAGCGAGAGCCGCGCCGACCCCGCCACCGGTGGCCGCGCCGATTGCGGCGCCGGTCGCGCCGCCAAGAGCCGCACCACTTACGCCCCGTTGTTCGGGCGTATAGCCGCAGCCCGCCAGCGCGATCGACGAGATGATCAATATCATCAAAGGGAAAATCTTGTGCATGCCTCTTCCTAGCGTTTCCTGCGCTTATCCCCACTCAGTTCAGACACCCTAGCCGGTGGCCGGGTCAAGCCGGAAATCGACTTGGGCGCGCGGAATTTATCCCCACGCGGCATTTGTACCACGCGCGCGTTGCCAAATCGATAATTGACGAAATGACCCAGGGCGCCTAAGGGGATCGGGCCAGCCGGCCGGATGGCCGCCGCTTTCGCAGTGGAGGAAAGTCCGGGCTCCACGGAGACACGGTGCCGGATAACTTCCGGCGGGGGCGACCCCAGGGAAAGCGCCACAGAAAACAAACCGCCGCAAGGCAAGGGTGAAACGGTGCGGTAAGAGCGCACCGCGCGCATGGCAACATGAGCGGCTTGGCAAGCCCCACCGGGAGCAAAACCGAATAGGGGCGACGCAAGGCGTTTCTCGATTGAGGAATCCTTGGATCCGTCTCCGGATCGTTGCCCGGGTTGGTTGCTCGAGGCGGCCGGCAACGGCCGTCCCAGAGGAATGGCCATCGCGCGCGCGAAACCGCGCCATACAGAACCCGGCTTACAGGCCGGCTGGCACCGCGCTCCGGACAAATGAAGCGTTAGAAACCAAAAAAGCCGGAGTTCCTGCCTCCGCGAAGGCGGGCAAAGCACCGGATTTTGCCTAAGTCGAGCATGTCCCGAAAAACTTGCTCGGGGATCGGAACATGCTCCAACTCCTTCGATTTTAAGCTGTGTCCCTATCGATGAAATGAGCCCATTTGCTCGCGACACGCGCGCGGTTCAGCCCAGCTTGCCTGCCGCATGGGCGAGCAAGGTGTAAACCTTGCCGGTCTCCGACAAAAGATATGTCTTGGCGACGGCCTCGCTTGCCTCATCCTGGCCGAGTTCGGCCAAGAGCCGTTCGAACTCCTGCACGTAATGATCGACCGTGGCGCGGAACTCCCGATCGAGCCGGTAGCGCCGGTGGATTTCGTCGAATGTCTGGGGACCGCGGCCGACGTAGATCCGCCGCGAGAAGGCATTGGTTTCGCCGCGGCGATAGCGGTCCCAGGCGGCGGCGGCGGCGGCATGATCGATCATCCGCGCGACATCGAGAGAAATTGCTTCGAGCCGCGGCGCCGGTTGCGTCGGCTTGGCGGGGGAATTGGAAGAAACCGGAGGTTCCTCACTGTCCGCGCGGGCGAGAAGATCCGAGATCCAGCCGCCGCCGCGTTCGGAAGTTTTGGCGTTGGCCGGCCGGGCAGCGGAGCGCGGCCCTTGCGCCTCCGGACGAGGGGGCTCGGGAGCGCGCGGTGGTTCCGCCGCACGCGAGGCTTCAACGCGCCGAAGCGGTCCCGGCTGCGCGGCGCGTTCGGCATTGACCGGAGCCGGCTGCGAAACGTCGTATGCGCGGCCGGAGCGAGTCACGATTTCGCTCAGCGCCTCGAGCGCCTTGATCTGATCGGCGACGGCACGCCGCATGGCAGCCGCCTGCTGCGCCGTCTCCTGCGGCAATTCGGCGGCGCCACGGCGCAAGGCTTCGCGAGTCGCATCGAGTTCGCGCTGGATCTCGCGCGACATATCGCGCAGCTCCGCCGCGGCGGATTGGAAACGCTCCGTGGTTTGCCCAAACATGCCTGCAAGCTCCGCATTGGCCTGCTCGCAGGCAGCGCGCATCGCCGCCGCCGTGCTCTCGCGCTGCTGCTCTATATTGGCGCGAATGCCGGCGAATTGCCGGTCGATCATTCCGCCGGTGGCTTGCGAGGATTCGGTCAAGAAGGCGCCGATGTCGCGCGCGCGCGTCGCGGCTTTTTCAAACGAATCCTCGATACGCCCCGCGAAAGACTGCATCAGGTCTTCCAGGTCTTCGCGGCGCACCTTGATGCTGTTGACAAGCGATTCGAGTGAGTCGCGCCGCGCCGTGAGCACTTGATCGAGGTCACCTTGCTGGCGGGAAAGATCGGCCGCGGAACTCGCCAAGCCCTGTTTGTGGCGTGCCATCGTTTCGGCAAGGCTGCTCGCTTCGTCGAGCGCGGCCCGCGTGGATTGGTTGAGTTGATCGATCTCTCCGGCGACGTTGGTGAATATGGAGCGGAAATAGTCCATGCGCTCGCTCAGCGAATGCTCCGCCGCCGCGAAGTCGCGGCCTGTCGCGCTAATCGCCCTTTGCAATCCCGCGCTGCTGTTGACGAGGCGGTCGATCACCTCGGTCATCCCGCCGCGCAATTTTTCATTGGTATCGACGAGGGCTCCAATCGACGCCGCGGCGCCGGTTTCGATCGCCGCGCGCAAATGCGCAGTCGACTGCTCGATCGCCGCCGTGAGTTCGTATTGCTTTTCTCCGAGGTGCTGCACGATGGCGGTTCCACGGCCCTCGATCGTTTGGGTGACGACTTCGCCGAGGCTTGTCATCTCTTGCGCAATCTGATTGCCGCGAGCGGACAGAGCCTCGACCAGTCGCTCGCCGCGGGTATCGAAGAGCTCGCGCAAATCGCCCGCGCGGGCCGCCAATGCTCGCTGGAGCGCTTGACCGCGCTCCCCGAGCGTGCCTTCGAGTTCGCCCAGGCGGCCCGCCAAGGCCATGCTAATTTCATGGATCCGCTGGGCGAGTCCATCGCCGATCTCCCCGGCGCGCCCGGCCAGCGTTGTGTCGAGATCCTTGACCGCCTGCGCGACGGTGTCACGGATTTCCTCGGTGCGCCCCGCGAGCACTTGCCCAAGGTGACCTGCTTCGCGATCCAGCGCCGCGTTGATGTTGCCGGCATGAAGACCGAGCGTTTGATCGATCTCTCGCGTCCTCGACGCAAGAGTTTCAGCGACGGCGCGGCTCGTCGCGTCGAGGTCTCCCGCAGCCGCCACAAGACGGCCGACGACGCGTTCCTCGAAGTGCGCGACCCCGCCGTCCAGCGTCTCGGCGATGGCAGCCGAGCGAGCCGTCATGGTCGCACCGACTTCCTGAGCCTTTTCCTCGAGCGCGCGGATCACATCGCTGCCGCTTTCGCCAAGAGCTCTCGCGATATCGAGGGCTCTGCCTGTCAAAGTCTCGCTGAGCACCTGCGCACGTGAATCGAGTCCTAGATTGACCCGGGAAACGAGCTTGTCGAGCGCCTGGCCGGCCTCATCGATCTTGGCGGTTGCTCGCGATTCGAAGGCTTCGATGTGCGCCTCCAGCGCCGCGGCGGCCTCCCGCGCGCGTAAGCCAAGCTTTTCATTTAGGTCGCCGCCCTGCAAGGTGAGCGTGGTTTCAATCGAACCCAGGCGATCAACAAGAGTCGCGGTAAACCGTTCGGCGTGCTCGTCGATGTTGCTGGCGATCTCTCCGCCGCGTCCGATAACGGTTTCCTCGAACATCAAGAGCCGGCCGGCGAGTGCTTCGTTGACCCGGTCGCCATGGGTCGCGATCGCATTGATCGCCTCATTCGCGGTTTCCGCCAAGCGATCGTTGAGATCGTTGGCTTGATAGCCGATCGAAGCGATCGCATTTTGGGCGGTCATGTCGAAATTCTCGCGCAGCGCTCCCGTGTGATCCGCGAACGCCGCGACGGCTCCACTCGCGGCCGCCGCCAAATGTTCGCTCATCTCATCCGCATGGCTCGTGAGAGCGCCAAACGTTTCGTCGAGCGTCGCCGCGAGCCGTTCATGCAGTGTTTCGGCGTGGTTTGCATAAGCCGCGGCGGATTGCTTTGCGACCGCTTCCAACCGCTCGCTTATTTGTTCGGAATATCCGGTCAAGGTCCCCAGCGTCTCGCCAACGGTCGAAGCCAGACGCGATTGCAAGGTTTCGGTGTGGCTCGCAAGGATTGCTTCCGATTGGGTTACGCCCGATTCCAGGCGGGTGCCGATCTCGCTGGCGTGGCTCGCAAGCGCGTCAAGTGTCTCGCCGACGGTCGCATTCAAGCGGGCGTGGAGCGCTTCGGTCTGGCTGGTGAACGCCGTCACCGAGCTTTGCGCGGTTGTTGCGAGCCGCTCGCTCATCGTGTCCGAATGGCGCGACAATGCCCCGAGCGTCTCGCCGACGGTCGCGTTCAGGCGGGCGTGGAGCGTTTCGGTCTGGCTCGTCAACGCCGTCACCGAGCCTTGCGCGGTTGTTTCGAGCCGCTCGCTCATCGCGTCCGAATGGCGCGACAATGCCCCGAGCGTCTCGCCGACGGTCGCGTTCAAGCGGGCGTGGAGCGCTTCGGTCTGGCTCGTGAACGCCGTCACCGAGCTTTGCGCGGTTGTTTCGAGCCGCTCGCTCATCGCGGCCGAATGGTTCGACAAGGCGTCAAGGGTTTCGCCGACGGTCGAGTTCAGGCGGGCGTGGAGCGCTTCGGTATGGCTGGTGAGCGCGGCAACGGAACGCTGCGCGGTCAATTCCAGGCGTTCGGTCATCTCATCCCGATGGTTTGACAGCGCGCCAAAAGTCTCGGCGCTTGTCGCGGCGAGCCGCTCATGCAGCGCTCCGGTTTGGCTCGTGAGCAAGGCAACCGTGGCCTGCGCTGTCGAATCCAGCCGCTCGCTCATCTGCTCGGAGTGATCCGTCAAGGCCGTGACGGTTTCGTTTAGCGTCGCGGCGAGACGTTCGTTTAGCGTACCTGTATGGCTGGTGAAAGTCCCGATCGTGTCGCGCGCTGTGGACGCCAAATGGTCATGCAAGTGCTGGGAATGGCTCGTCAACGCGGCCAGGCTGTCCGCCACGGTCGTGGTAACCCGCTGGTGCAACGCTTCGGTATGGCTCGCTAGGGCGGCCGTCGTCGCATCGGCGGTCGTGGCGAAGCGCCGATGAAGCTCGCCGCCGTGCTGCTCGAGTTGGGTATGAAGTCTTGCCTGGCTTTCATCGAAGAGCGTGGCAAGAGTCTTTGTCACGTGTTCGAAGGAATCCCGCGCCTCGGCGGAGCGGTCCGAGATAAGGCCCGCGAGGCGTTCGCTCATCCCGGCCAAATTATCGTGCAGCGTATTGCCTTGCACCGCGACGACGTCATGCAGGCGGTTGCTGGTTTCGGCCAAGCGCACCGCGAGATTTTCGCCGCGCGAAAAGATTGTGTCGGCAATCCGCGCGCCGGTGGCGTCGACCCGTTGCGCGAGGGCATCGCCGCGAGTTTCCAAATCGGCGGCGAGAGTCTCCCTGGCGGTCTCAAGCCTGGTGTTCATTTCCGCCAAGCGATCGGCAAGCGTCCGCGCGATGCCATCGCTCGCGCCCGCGAGACTCGCCGTGGCGTCTTGTCCAGTTTGGGTCAGCCGCGTGATGAGATCATTCCCATGCGACGACAATTGATCGACGAGTTCGTCCCGGCCCCGGCCAAGCACCGTTTTGATCTCCTCGCCTTTGGCGTTAAGCGAGGCGGTGACACGGCCAGCGGCTTCGCCGACACTTTCCGCGAAACGGGTGGAGGCCCCAGCTAGATCGCGGGAAAGGTTATCGTGCGCCAGGGCGATCGCGCCGCGCACGCGGTCGGCATTGGTCAGAATGGATTCCCGCTCGGTGGCTAATCCGTCGACCAAGGAGCGGACGCGACGCTCATTGTCCGCGTAGGATCGTTCCAGATTGGAGACTTCGGACCTGACCAGAGTCTCGAGTTCGCTCGCTCTTGCGAGCGCGCGTTCGATGCCATCTCCCATCGAAGCGACCTCGCGGCGGATTGCCTGGGAAAGCGTGACCATTTGCCCGGTGGCGATGGTTTCGGGCTCGGTCAGGCGGACCGCGACCTCGGTCATCGAACGGGCGGCAAGCCGCATCTCCTGACCACGGCGAAGCAACGCCACCGTCACAAAGAAGAGGACGACGGGACCGGCGATGGTCATTAGATAAAGTATCGCTTGCGGCAACAGAGACCCCGGCGGAAGATTGAAAAGGACCGCGCGGTTGGCAATAACGTAGCCGAGGACGAGGATGACCCACGAAACCGAGCAGGCGACGACGACAGTCGCCGGAATTCTGCTGGAACGGCTCTGAAACGCCCGGAGAATCTCGCCGGCCGATTGGCGATCGTCGTTGGCCGGCTGCAGCGACGGCGCGGTCCCGCTGGAGCGCTCCGGCGCTTGAATTTCCGCGCCTGGCGCGGCGGGCCTCGCGCGCGCCGGACCGAATAATCGATCCTCGTCGATCGCCGTCGCTTCCGGCGTCCGCGCGGCATCGCGCGGCGGCCGCGAAGGGCCCGGCCGCGGCGTCGCGGCTTCGCGCTCGCCAAACGAGCGCTCCTTCGCCTTGTCCGCGCTGGTTGGCCCGATGGGATTTGCTTCGGCCCCTCCTGCGCTTTGGCCGGCGGCGCGCAGGTTCAACGCCTCTTCGATGGCCAAAAGCGCCGCCGCGGCAGGATCTTGTGCTTTGTTGGAACTCGCCATCGAATGCCTCTTACAAACTCTCTCGCGAGGGGCCAAGGCTTGACGCGAATACACACGGGAGCCGCCCCGGCGGAACCGTTAACCAAAGGTTACTTTACAACCGGAACGCTAGGATTCAAACTGGACGGCCTGACGCATTTAAAAACATCGTTAACGCGGCCACAGGCAAGACCCTGAAGCGGGCTCGCTTTGCAAGGAGCGGGCTCTTTCCGACCGCGTCGGCCAGCAGGGTCCATTGACCCGTGTCCGGGTGGGGCCTGCCACGGGAGCAATGGTCAAGCCTACTTGCCAACTCACCGTCAAGATTGTGGCGCATCTCCTAAACAGGGGGCGCCAAGCCCTAAATTCTGCCGGATTAAAAACGTGAGGTCAAAGTTCCTCATTTAAAAATCCTCATTTCGTGAAACATATGGAGGTACAAAATGGATCGAGACATATCCGGCGCATGGCCGGTTGCCGGTTTTTGATGGCGACCGCTCTGGCCACCAGCATATCCGGGGTCGCGGTGGGTCAGAGCGCGCCGCCGAAGATCTCCAGCGACCAGCCGCCGGCCGCCGTCACGAACTACTGGACTCCCGAGAGGATGGAAAAGGCCACCCCGATGGATGTCGGGGTTTCCAGAGGGCCGAAGCGGCCGGCACAGGTCCTGGCGGCGGCTGGCGCGCCAGGCGGAGGTGGCGGTTCGCTGCCGGGGGCTCAATGATCCGGCCCTTTCAGGCGGCCCCGAAGCCGATCGAGACCCCCATACCCGCCGGCGGCGGCCGTCGAAGGCGATAGTTTAAAGCGCAAAATGCAATCGGTGTTTATAGATATTAACTTCCAAAAGGTTCCGAGTGTCCAAGTTGCCAGTAGCCGGACACGAAGCCGACGGCAGAGATCGGCGACGGTTTAACGCAATAAGTCCAGGCGGTGCGACAATTCAAAAGGTTTGGGCGCCCAGTCGTTCCAGCCCGGCGGAACCGGAAGCAGTTCGCCACAGACGCAGGCTCCTAGCCTAAACAGCAGTTCGAGATTGCCGCGCCGAACACCGGATGTACTAGGTGTTTAGTCCCTTGTCGGCATAGAGAGCCTCGGCCCCGGTCACGCAGAGAAAGACACCGCCGAGAACAACGAAGCTCGCGTAACCGTTCGACAATAAGTAGCGAAGTTCATAGAGCGGATTTAGAGCGGCGAGCACGGCTGGATGCTGCACGATCCCCCATACGCCAAGCACTGCGATCGACAGAAACCAGAAACCCATGATCGGGCCGAAGGCCTTGCCAATCCGCGATGTCCCGAGCGGCTGTATCGCAAGAAGCGCGACGAGAATCGCCACCGCGGCCGGCAGCACATAAGCCGTTAACGCCGGCGTTGCGATATTGAGGCCTTCGAGAGCGGAGAGGACCGAGATGGCGAGGGTGATCGCGCCATCGCCGTGGATCAGCGCGGCGCCAAACAGTCCAACGGCGACGATCGCCGGCCGTTGATGTTTCTTGATGAAATGCAGCGCCATGAGAGCAAGAATGCCGCCTTCGCCGTCATTGTCGATGCTCATCGCGAAGGTCACATATTTCACGGAGGTGATAATGATCAGTGTCCACAGGATGAGCGAAAGGACACCAAAGACGACGCCAGGCGTCAGCGTGCTGCCGGTTAGCTTGAGAACGGTCTTGAGCGTATAAAGCGGGCTCGTCCCGATGTCGCTGAAGACGATTCCAAGGGCGGAAAGTCCGAATGCAACGAGGGGTGGCCGGTCGATCGCATCGGCACAAGGAGACGGTGCATCTTGCCGGAAGAGCATTACCATGGGTGCTCCAAGTCTATCGCTTGTTGATGGCTGTCTCTTAGCGTCGGGATGGATCAAAATCTTGTACAAGTTTGAGTGCGGCGCAAACCGGATGGTCGACGCATGGCATTGCCGGGCGCAATTGATGAGTGATACAATAGCAACATCCTACAGAAATTCTTTGCGGGACCCCAAAATTGCGTCTCCTCGCTCGCGAGACCATTCACCCGATTGCCCTGAGGTTCCGCTCCTGGTTCATTGACAGCAGCCCCACACCAATGGTATTGTATCACGATTGCGGGTTTGGAAGCCGGTGGAACTCCGGCACGGTCGCGCCACTGTAATCGGTCAGTTCCTTTTTTTGGGGCTGTGCCGGAAGTCAGACCCACTCGCAATCACTCCGTTTCGATCCGCGGGACGCATCATCCCAGGAGAATCGACATGACCAATACTACCCTAGCACCCGACATCCGTCCGGTTCCTATCCCGATCGGCGAGCTTCTCCCGTGGGCGATTTTCGCAGGGCTCATACTGCTTCTTGCGATCTATTTCGTCGGCGCGGAAGAGGGGGCGATGTCTCTCATTTCTGGCATGTACGTTCACGAGTTTGTACATGATGGCCGTCATCTCCTTGCCTTCCCCTGCCATTGAGGAGGCGGCATCATGGTTGGAAGTCTTCTCCTGCGCGGAATGCTCGTCGGCGTGGTGGCTGGGCTGCTCGCATTTGGCTTTGCCAGGGTGTTCGGTGAACCACAAGTCGATCGTGCGATAGCCTTCGAAGAACAAATGGGCCGGGCCAAAGGCGAGGTGCCGGCACCCGAATTAGTCAGTCGTCCGACGCAGGCGGGCATCGGCCTATTCACTGGTGTCGTCGTCTACAGCGCCGCGATCGGTGGTTTATTCTCGCTCGCCTTCGCGTTCGTCTATGGTCGTGTCGGCAGCCTCGGGCCGCGCGGCACCGCGGCATTGCTGGCACTCGGCGGTTTCGTCGCCATCGCGCTCGTTCCAGATCTGAAATATCCCGCCAATCCGCCATCCGTAGGCGATCCTGATACGATCGGCTTCCGGACAGAGCTGTTTTTCTTGATGCTCGTGATTTCGGTGGCAGCGCTTGTTCTGGCGGTAGCGCTCGCGCGACGCTTGACGGCGCGATACGGCGCCTGGAACGCAACGCTCCTCGCCGGCCTCGCCTTCGTGTTGGTCATCGCGATCGCCCAATACGCGTTGCCGGACATCAATGAGGTGCCAGAACAATTCTCGGCCGTAGTTCTGTGGCGCTTCCGTGTTGCAGCGCTTGGCATCCAGGTGGTGCTATGGACTACGATCGGCCTCCTGTTCGGAGTACTGTTCGAACGCAGCTTTGCCGAACGGTTCTGGCAACGGCTCTCGGTAGGAGCTGTCCCTCGCTCGCTTCGGCACCGGGGACAGCAATCGGCAAAGGGGCAACGCCATTCCATCAAGTTTGCAATTCTTACATTATCGGCTTGCGCCACACGATCGTCACCGGCTCTCGCCGCCGACCTTACGCCACCGCCGGTCTTTACGTCGGGCAGCCCTTGGGAGGGTTTCTACGCCGGAGGACATGTCGGAGGCATTTTCGCGGGAAGCTCCTCTTTCTCTACTGAACCCGGTTTCTCTACTGAACACTCGGCTGTGCCGTCGGCGGGACGGACGAGCGTGGTCGGCGTGGAACACATTGATACCGCGCACGAATTGGGCCCCCTCTCTGCCGGTCTGGACGCCGGTTACAATTTCGTGACCGCCTCCGGTCTCCTGCTCGGCGTCGAGGCCGACTTCTCCTTTCCCGGTATCCTGCGGAGCAATCTGAACCAGAACATTCCCGCCCTGGGGCCGTCGGTCGTCAACGACAACGTCCAAATATACGGCCTCCTGGGCGGTCGTGTCGGTTACACCTTCGGCGATTGGCTCGTCTACGGCACCGGAGGTTTCGCTTATGAACGAGGCCGATTGAACACCACGGATTTCGCAACCGGTACCGTCGACGACAACGTCTACTTCTGGCGGCCCGGCTGGACGGCGGGCGCCGGGGTCGAAGTCTTGTTGACGGCGAATTTGAGCGCCAAGCTCGAATATGCCTTCTTCGATTTCGCTCACGTCAGCACCTTCCTTCCGGTTGCCGGCGAAAGATTCAATTCCGATCTCACGTTCCAGACGGTGCGGCTCGGGTTGAACTATCATTTCAACGACAATCCGGTCGCTCCCGGAACGACAGGCGGGATTCTTCCGCAATCGGTCCGCGATAATTTGAGTATCCATGCGCAGTCGACTTTCATCGGTCAGGCCAACGCGCCTTTCCCCGCCGCGTACTCCGGAACAAACAGCCTTGGACCGATCTGGCAGTTGCGCGATACATTCAGCTTAACGGGATTCTTCGGTTACAAGGAGCCCTACACAGGGACCGAATTCTATTACAATCCCGAGCCGTTCCAAGGTTTCGGTCTTTCCAATACGCACGGCCTCGCCGGCTTCTCGAACATCGAAGCCCAGAAGGCCGGCTTTAATTTTCCGCATTACAATACAGCGCGCTTGTTCTTTCGCCATGTCTTTGGTCTAGGCGGCGAGCAGGAGGATATCGCGGACGGTCCCAACCAGGTGGCCGCAAAGGAAGATATTTCCCGGCTGACATTCACGTTCGGCAAGCTTGCGATTGGGGACATCTTCGACGCCAACACCTACTCGCACGATGGACGCGTTAGTTTCATGAATTGGGGGTTGGTTGATGCCGGCGCGTTCAATTATTCCGCCGATCAGCAAGGATATACTTACGGGACGGCGCTCGAGCTGAACCAGAAGGACTGGGCGGTTCGCGCCGGCTATTTCCTGGTGCCCGTTGTTTCCAATGCCGAAAATTTCGACACCAGGATCGGCCGGCGAGGCCAGGCCATTGTGGAAGTCCAGCACAATTACTCGCTGTTCGGAATGGACGGGGTCGTCCGCGTCTTGGGCTTCGAGGAGCAATTTAATGCCGGCAGCTTCGCCGCCACGCTCAACAATCCCTTTGCCATCAACCCTGATGGTACGCCGGACATCACGGCGACGCGCAAGACGCGATCGCAATACGGCATTGTCGGCAATGCCGAGCTCGCCGTGACCAAGGACCTCGGTTTGTTCGCTCGGATCGGCTGGTGGAACGGGACATCAGAAATGATCTATACCGATATCTCCCAAAGCATCTCGGCTGGCGCTGTCTTGACAGGAACGTCGTGGGGGCGTCCACTGGACAAGGTCGGGTTGGCGGCAGCCGTCAGCGGTATTTCTGGCAGTTACCAGAAGTTCCTCAGCATCGGCGGCTTGGGCGTCAACATCGGCGACGGCGCGCTCAGTTACCGTCCCGAAAGCATCGTCGAAACCTACTATTCGGTCGGCCTCACAGAGAATGCCGCGCTCTCCTTCGACTATCAATTTATCGCCAATCCGGGCTACAATTATGTGCGCGGACCGGTCTCGATTGGCGGCGTGCGGCTGCATCTGCAATTTTGAGCTCCATCCGCCAGTTCAGGATTTTGAGAACGTAGCCGGTGAAGGAGAATATGCTATCAAGTTGGCATAGGCGGGGTGCTAGACGGCATATCCAACGCGCATGCAAACTATCTCGCCGCCGGAGGCATCAACGACATCATCCTCGGCGACGGCGCCTTGTCTTACTCCGGGGAGCGCATTCTCGAAACCTATTACAAATACATGATTGCCGACGGCCTGCATGTCAGCGCGGACTACCAATTCGTCGATAATCCCGGCTATAATCTCGCCCGGGGCCCGGTGTCGCTTTTCGCCTTGCGTCTCCATGCCGAATTCTGACAGAGTGCGATGGTAATTTGAATTGAGCTTAAGATCAGCCGAGGAATGGGCATGTCCCGAATTGAGTTCCAGTCACGGCTCGCCAGGATTTGGCCTTTCGTCATCACTGGTCTCATCGGGATTACATTTGTGCTTCCAATGCGTAAATCCGGCCTCGCATTACCGATGCCGGTGACACAAAAGTGTCACGGATTTGGCTCAGTCATTGACTAGCGGCCTTCTGGGCTGAATACGACGTTTCGCCGCTTCCGATTTTGTCGCGGGAACACATGGCAGGCACGCATGTGGCGCAAGAGCTGGCTTCGCATGTTATTCAGTGCCGCGTGCATCGCGTTCTCTGGCAATCTTGCGGATGCACAAGTGCCTGTTGGCAATCACGCGCCGACGCCATTAAGCGAAGCGCCGCCGCCCGACTTGCTACCCTCGATAGATTCGAGCGTATCGGCGCTTGGCCACTTCAAGAAGAGTCTGCTCGATCTCGGCTTTAACTTTCAAGTGAATTACACAGGCGAAGTCCTCGGCAATCCTACGGGCGGCGTCAAACAGCGCGCGATTTACGACGACCTTCTCGAACTAGTGCTAGAAGGTGATCTCGCCAGGATCGCCGGGCTGAGCGGCGCCTCGTTCCATATAAACGCTTATGAAATCAATGGTTTAGGTCTCTCAACATGCTGCATTTTCAACGTTCTGACTGTCAGTTCCATCGAGGCGCGGGCAACGACGCGGCTTTATGAAGCCTGGTTCGAGCAGAAGCTTTTTGGCGACATGGCATCGATCCGTATCGGTCAATTGGGCGCGGATACCGAGTTCTTCATCAGTGATTTCGGCGCTTGGTTTGTCAACGCGACATTTGGCTGGCCGAATATATGGGCCGCGGATTTGCCGAGCACCGGACCCAACTATCCTTTGGCGACGCCCGGCGTTCGCGTGAAAGTGACCCCGAACGATCAAATCACCCTTCTCGCCGCCTTGTTCAATGGCGATACTTCGGGGGCGGGGTTCACCGGATTGCAGGAAATCTTGGACCTGGGCGGGACCAATTTCCGTCTCAGGGATCCGCCCTTTCTAGTCGCGGAAGCGCAGTACAAATATAATCAGGGCAAGGATTCGCTGGGACTTGCCGGGACCGTTAGACTCGGGGGGTGGTACCAATTCGGAAAGATATTTTTGGATCAGCGTTACGGCACAGATGGCCTTTCGCTTGCCAATCCGTCGAGCAACGGCATAGTGCTGAAACATTGGGGTGATTACGGCGTCTACGGGATCATCGATCAGATGATCTGGCGTCTGCCGGGAGATAATCCAAAGAAGGGCGTGGGGGTTTTCGCGCGCTTGTCGGCAAGTCCTTCGGACCGCAACTTGGCAGATTACTATGCCGAGGGGGGCATCAACTTCATCGGCCTTTGGGACAAGAGGCCGGACGACATGTTGGGGCTGGCAGTGGCCTATTCGCCGGTTTCGCCTTCGCTGAGCGCATTGGATGCCGACACTGATTTCTTTTCCCACACCGCTTTCCCGGTCCGTGACTATGAAATAGCGCTCGAACTCAGCTATCAGGCACAGGTCATTCCTGGCTGGTATGTTCAGCCAGACTTTCAATATATTTTCCATCCTGGCTACGGCGCCATCGATCCCATAAATCCAGCCGTGGGCCGCATTCCCGACGCGTCCGTGTTTGGCATCCGTACGACGATGAAATTTTGACGCCCAAATGTCCAGGCCTCCGCCGCTGCTGGGGTAGCGCCCGATACCTCCACCGTCCGCACGAAGCGCATCAAGGCGAGCGGCTTAGTCAATTTCGAGCAACAGGTCGGCCCGCGCCATCATCGTGACTGGCACGCTGGTGTTCCTAGCCGGAGGATTGGCCGCGTTCTCGAAGCTCAATATCGAGGCATATCCCAATCCCGCGCCGGTGATCCTGGAAATCACCGCGCAAGCGCCGGGCTTGTCCGCTGAGGAGATGGAAAAATATTACACTATTCCGATTGAAGTCGGTCTCTACCCGACGCCCGGCATCGAAGCGATACGATCCACCTCGTTCTATGGCTTGTGTCGTTTGTTCGCGTCACCTTCAAGTATGGCGTCGAGTATTATTTCGCCTACACCCAGGCGGCGCTGAGTCTCCAGCAGAATGTCAGTCTCCCCGCAGCTCAGATTCCGCAAATCCAGCAATCGAGCCTGTTCGGTGAGATTTTTCGCTATCAGATTGTCGGTCCGCCGCATTTCGGCTTGACCAATCTTCGCACGATCCAGGACTGGGTCGTCACGCGGCGCTTGATGGCGATCCCGGGTGTCGTTCAAATCAACAGCTGGGGGGGCACGACCAAGCAGTTCAGTGTCGATGTCGACCTCCAAAAGCTCGAAGCTTTTAATATCACCGTGCCTTAGCTGGTCACCGCCATCGGAAACGCGAATATCAACGTAGGTGGCCGCGAGAACACGATCGGGCAGCAGTCCGTGAACATTCGCGGCGTTGGCTTGATCGACGACGGCGGCGCCAATGTTATCACCAACGGCTATAAGGTCGATGACATCGAGAATATCGTCTTGACGCAGTCAAACGGCATTCCCGTTCTGGTGAAGGACGTCGCCAAGGTCGCGGTTGGCTACGTTCCGCGCCTTGGCATCGCCGGCCGTGATCACGACGACGACGTCGTCGCGGCTATCGTCGTCATGAACCGGACGCAGCATACGAACGCGGTCCTCCCCCGCGTCCAAGCCGAGGTCGAAAAGATAAATGCGGATGGCACATTGCCCGCGGGAGTCAGGGTCATTCCCCATTACGACCGCAGCTTGCTTGTATCGGTCACCACGCATACGGTCCTGCACAACCTCGTCTTCTTCATCCAGTGGCTTTTCCTGGGTGACTTGCGCAGCGCCATCATCGTCAGCGCGACAGCCTCCTATCGATAGCGGGCATTCCTTTTGCGGTCGCTGGCGGCATCCTTGCACTTTATTTTCCCGGTCAACCTTTTGGCGTCTCCGCCGCAATCGGGTTCATTTCGCTCCTCGGGGTGGCCGTCATGGACGGCATCTTGAACATCACCTATTACCGCGAGTTGAGGGTGCGCGGGATGCTGGTTGCTGAAGCAGTCTTTCGCGGAGCGGAACAGCGGATGCGACCGTAATTAATGACGACGCTTTCCGCGGGTGTCGGCTTGTTGCCAGCGGCAATCTCGCATGGCATTGGCAGCCAGGTGCAGCGGCCTCTCGCCACGGTCGTCGTTGGCGGCATGACAATTGGACCGTTTATGTTGCTGATCGTCGCGCCCGCGCTTCGCATGCTGTTCCTAAGATGCGAAGACAGAGCCGAGCGAACCGGAAATGAGGTTGGGCAGTCGCCTGATCACACGGAAGTGGACGACATATAAGGCGGAAACCGGCTGTGGCGGACGCGAGCGCCGCTTGGCAGCATGGCTCCAAAACCGCGCGAGTGACTATGCAGTTCAAACCGGCTCGGCTGCGTTCAAATCGCAAAAGAACCGCGATCATTTTAGCTCAAACGGCAGCGGGTTTGGCTTGCATTCTCACCGCCGGTTGCGCGTTTGGTCCCGATTTTGTCGCGCCGGCGCCCCCCATTGTGACCGGCTATACAAAGGAACCGCTCAAGCCTTCGTCAGCCTACTCAGGTGCTGGCAAAGCTCAGGGACAGCGCTTCGTGGAGAAGCTCGATATCGCGGGCCAATGGTGGGAGATCTTTCATTCGCGCCCGCTGAATGATCTGGTCGAGGACGCGCTGAACCATAATCCGGACGTCCAGGCGGCGCAGGCTGGCTTGCAGGTCGCCAGGGAGACGACCGAAGCGCAAAAAGGCGCCTACGCGCCGATCGTCAGCCCCGGTTACAATAGCTTCACCCAAAAAGCGTCGACCATTGTTTCGCCGCCCTCATCGAACGCCTTCACCCCCTTTCTCACCTTGCACGCCGCTCTGGTCGATGTTTCCTACACGCCCGACGTCTTTGGGCTTGTTCGCCGCGAAGTGGAAACGGACGAGGCGCTGGCCGCCGTGCAGCAGTTTCAAGTCGAAGCAACCTATCTCACGCTCACCTCCAATGTGGTGGTGGCGGCCATCCAAGAGGCCTCGCTGCGGGGTCAGATCGCCGCCACAAGAAAGATCATAGCGATCGAAACCGACCTCCTTCGTCTGCTGCGCGTTCAATAGAAATTTGGTCAAGTCGCGGAGGCAGATGTGGCACTG
Organism: Methylocella sp.; assembly: GCA_050728655.1. Lineage (GTDB taxonomy): Bacteria > Pseudomonadota > Alphaproteobacteria > Rhizobiales > Beijerinckiaceae > Methylocapsa. The sequence goes on along the minus strand of JBOHJQ010000018.1, from coordinate 20,610 downwards.
CAAGAGGCGGCGCTCGCGCAAGCGGAAGGGACCTTGCCGCCGCTCGAGAAGCAATTGGCGCAACAACGCGATTTGCTGACCGCGCTGGCCGGACGCTATCCGAGCGAGGAGGTAGCGGAAAAATTCACCCTTGAGACCTTGCGGCTTCCGCATGAGCTGCCGGTCAGTCTGCCGTCCAAAGTGGTGGAGCATCGCCCAGATGTGCAGGCCGCTTCGGCCACTCTACATTCGGCGAACGCCGCAATCGGCGTGGCGATCGCCAATCGGTTGCCAGTGATCAATTTGACCGCGAATTTGTCCACCAGCTTCGACGATCTAGCCTTGCTGTTCACGCCGAACGCCAATGCTTATCTGCTCACCGCGACGGTGACGGCGCCTCTCTTCGATGGCTTCACGCTCTACCATAAGCAAAAGGCGGCCGAAGCGGCCTATGACCAGGCCGAGGCGCAATATCGCAAGACAGTCATCACCGCGCTCCAAAATGTCGCCGACACGCTGCGCGCGATCCAGGCCGACGCGCGGGCGATGGCGGCGTCGGTCAAGGCCGAGGACGCTGCCGCCAAAAGCCTTGCGATTGTGCGCAAACAATTGGAGCTCGGCCAAGTCGCGACCCTCGCCGTTCTCACCGCGCAACAGACCTATTTGACGGCTTCGCTCGCCCGCGTCCAGGCGCAAGCCAATCGTTACGCCGACACGGCTGCTCTTTTCCAAGCTCTCGGCGGCGGCTGGTGGAACAGGATGGATATTCCTGCACAAGAGCCATTCGACGTGACCGACGTCCTGCGGTTTACGGCACCGCCGCCAAAGCAACAATGCCGAGATGTGAAAACGGCCGTCCGTTAACCCTTTGGAAGAGACCGGAATGAAGAAGGTGTGTCAACCGTCCTGGAAAAATACGTTGTCGTTGGCCAGCGTCCATTTGATCAAGCTTTGTTGCACGGAACTGGCGAATTTCTCCTGACGTGCTGAAGGAGATAGACGAAGGGCGATTTCAACCCGGAGTTCTATCGTGCCGCTTAAACAACATTCGAAAGGTCGCCATCACTTTCTCGGTAAACGCATCGTGTGATGATGACGTTGCCCCTAACTTTCATCAAGTGGCGACCAGAGTCTGGCGGTTCAAGTCATTCACATTCGTAGCAACGGACCAAGGATCACCGAGCTGGGGCTGGTAGCCGAGCGGCCAGGCTGTCCATTGCGTCGCAGCCCAATTGGTCGCGAGGACAAGCGCGAAAACGACGAGGATCTGGCCCCAAAGAATCTTGGTGGCAGGCATGTGGTCTCAATCACTTTCCAATCGCCTGCGCACTTGTGAGATGCTGCGGGAAGGTACGGCAATCCCTAAAATCCGAGCATCGCAGTTTCTCGCACATTGGCGCGCAAATACCGGGCTTCCGATCGGCGAGGCAGTCGAGCCTCAAATCCCCAGGCCTCGCTTGCGGCCGAAGCTCCAGTCAATGCCGCCATCGGAACGGGCGATCCCCGAGACTTGGCGTCCGAGCTGATGCTCCGAAGACGGAGACCAGGGCACAAGGCTGAAGCCGAGCCCGTCGTCGATCATGGCGAAGCGGCCGGACGCGAGGGTCAGTTGCTGGCGATAAATTTTGGCGACGTGCTTGCCTTCGGCCGCCGACTGGTATGAAAGGCCGGTCTCCCCCGTGAGCTTTGCCACGGTGGCTTCGAGCTCGCGCTGGCGCAAAGCGTTGAGTAAGCCGCTGACAAAGACGACGCGCCGGCCATCGCGACGCGCGAGCCCTTTCCTCAACTAAATGATCGATGCGGGCACTCTTCGCCTCGCCCACCTCATGCCCAAAGCCGCCCTATGACATCGGCATGACATCTTTTGAGACAAGCCGCCGGTCAAGCCAGGTCGCGCCTTGTGCCTTCGTTTGTGCGTCAATCGGAAAATCCGACCGGACCGCGATCGCAAGCCGCTGCCGGCCAGCCCGATTTTCGTAACGCCGCAGCGCGACGATCGAGCCGGGTGCGCAATCCCCAGCCGCGTCCAAATCGGGCAGGCGGATATGATGCGCACGGCCGTCAACGCCGTCGATCACAACAAAGGCCGAGCCCTTCAGCTTATCATCGAGCCCGCGCGCGACCAGGCGGCCGATCACGGGCGTGGTTTTGATATCACCTCTCAAGACGAAATCGGCGGCGGCCCGCGCCCATCCCCTTCCGGTGCGGAACGGCTCGAACGGGTTGAAGAAGCAAGAATAGTCTGATTCGAATGAGGCTTCCTGATTCGGGGAGGCCTTATCCGATGCAATTGAGGACAATTTTGCGGCAGATTCCGGACCCGCGCGGCAAGCAAGGGCAAGATGACATGCCGTGGTCGATCCTCGGCCTGATCGTCGTACCGCCGTTGGGCGGGTGATCAGATCGATGGTTTCTTCCCGCGGCTCTCGCCATTGCCCATTCACTTCTTGCCGGCGCCACCGCTTCCCGCGGCAGATTTGGCGGAGTGTCGGCCCCGCGCGCGCGATCCCGGCGGCCTTTGCGGGCAGCACCTCAAGCGTGCGGCGTTCGATGCGCCCATGCAAGAGCCTCAGCGCGTCGGGAATTTCGCAGCCCTTGCCGCGCGCGGCCGGGTGTCCGAGTAGCGTCTGCAAGCCGCCGCAGTATTTTTTACAATACGTTGCCGCTGTAAAGGCTCCGTCACGAAAAATACCGTATGCCTGATTGCCAGCGAGAGCCAGGTTGCCGGTTGAGTCCCGCATGATCAGGGGTCCCGCTGAAGATCGCGCCAATTCAAAGTTCAACCCCGTCCACGCCGCCGCCCAATCATTGTCCATGGCGAACATATCGTTTATGAAAAACCACTCGCATAAGGCTGCGTCCGGTGCCAGGCCCTCGACTCGTTACCCCCGAGAAGCGCGACGATGACGCGGAAAAGTCCCTGCGCCCGATGGCCCTTGCGGATTTCACCGGTCAGGAGGCCACTCGGAAAAATCTAAAAGTCTTCATCGAGGCGGCGCGCGCGAGGCGCGAGGCGCTCGATCACGTGCTCTTTGTCGGGCCGCCTGGGCTCGGCAAGACAACGCTTGCCCAGATCGTCGCCCGCGAGCTAGGCGTGACTTTCCATTCGACCTCAGGGCCGGTCATCGCCAAGGCGGGCGATCTCGCGGCGCAGCTCACCGGGCTCGAAGACCGCGATGTGCTCTTCATCGACGAAATTCATCGGCTCAATCCGGCGATCGAAGAGATCCTTTATCCGGCGATGGAGGATTATGTGCTCGATCTCATGATCGGCGAAGGACCCGGCGCCCGCTCCATAAAACTCCCCCTCAAGCGGTTCACCCTGGTTGGCGCGACGACCCGCGCCGGTCTTTTGACGACGCCGCTGCGCGACCGGTTCGGCATTCCGCTGCGACTCGAGTTCTACACGGTCGAGGAACTGGAAAAAATCGTGCGGCGCAACGCGCGGGTGCTCGCGATCGCCATCGCCGATGACGGCGCCAATGAAATCGCCAAGCGCGCGCGCGGCACGCCGCGCATAGCGGGGCGGTTGCTGCGCCGGGTCCGCGATTTCGCGGCCGTCGACAACGAGCCGGAAATCACGAGGGGCGTCGCCGACAAGGCGCTGCGTCTGCTCGACGTCGACGCGATCGGGCTCGATACGATGGACCGTCGCTATCTTGAGACGATCGCCCTCTCGTTTGGCGGCGGCCCGGCCGGGATCGAGACGATCGCCGCTAGCCTCTCCGAGCCGCGCGATGGGATCGAGGACATTATCGAACCCTTCCTTATCCAGCGGGGTTTCGTGCAACGCACCCCGCGCGGCAGAATGTTGACGCCCCACGCATTCCGGCACCTGGGTCTCCCCGAACCGGCGCGGGAAAGGCCCCAGCTCGGGCTCTTTTCCGAGGAAGACGGCGAATCGCGGGACGATTGATCAGTTCATAAATCAGCGCACATTTTTCTTGACTGATGAGACCGCTACGTAGAGATGGCTGGCGCAACGTCGGCGGGGTGGTTGGACCGCCCTGAAACGGAACCCGGTTCCTGGACGTCCGCCGAAACGCGATGGCCGGGCTTAAGCCCAAGTTCGGTGCCTGGCGTCGCCTCCCGAAAGCGTGATCATCCCCGCGTAGGTTGAGGTGATGCCCGCCGGGGTTGCCGGCTCGCTCGCCGTTCGATCGCATCGCGGATTTTTTACGGGTGATTCCTCATCGGCGGCCGGACGGTACATGTCGCGGTCGCATCGGCACACCATATATGTTTCGAACAGGCAAGGTATCATGGCCACGTCGGAACCGCCGCGGCGGAGGATTGCGGCCTAAGTAATGCGTATTGTCAAATTGTTGTTTTGAGCAACTCTAATCTAGAGAGGCCGTCGTTTCAATTTTGAGAGATTGGAAGATCCCATTCTGGTCTTGCGTATTGTTAGACAACGGGTTAGGCAGCCGTTTTCCGGCGTGTCCTATGGCTTCATGCTTGGTGCCTTGATGATCGTTTGTTCCTGCAATGTCGTTAGCGACTCAGAGATAAGAGCGGCCCTCAACAGCGGGGCATGCCCACGCACGCCATTCGCGGTCTATAAATGTCTCGGCTGCAGTCTAAATTGCGGGCGTTGCATCGCCACCGTCCGGACGATCATCGATGAGGCCGACGCCGGTACGGCGACCGGCCGCTCGTCGCGCGAGGCTTGCGAGACGGATGCTAGCGTGTTGTGCCCGGTGTAGGCCATTCGCTTCATCGCGCCTCTCGGGCTCGAGCCGCCTCTCGCTATCCCATGCTGCCCCATACGCCCTCTTTCCGGGCGCGGTTTATCCGACTATATGAAGTATGGCGGTATGAAGCATGGCGGTGTCGGCGCGGGGTCGTCGGCATGAGCGCACGCGTCAAGGAGCTTGAAAAATGAGGGGCGACGACAGAGTCCTCGACTATCTCAATCGCGGCCTGCGCAGCGAGCTGACATCCGTCAATCAATATTGGCTCCATTATCGTATTTTCGATAATTGGGGCTATAAAGATCTGGCGAAGAAATGGCGCGAAGAGTCAATCGAGGAAATGCACCATGCCGATCGCTTTACGGCTCGTATTCTTTTTCTCGAAGGGTTCCCTAACCTGCAAGTCCTCGATCCGTTGCGGATCGGACAAACGGTGGAGGAAATTCTACGCTGTGACCTCGCCACCGAGACCGCGGCGCGTGCGCTCTATACTGAAGCCGCTGAATATTGCATTTCCGCCCACGACCTCGTTTCCAAGGAACTCTATGACGAGCTCCTAATCGATGAAGAAAAGCACATCGATTTTTTGGAAACGCAATTGGAACTCGTCAAACAACTCGGCGTCCAGCTCTACAGCCAAAAACACATTGGCGGGCTCGAAGACAGCAAGTAGAGAATTTTTCGGTTGATCGCCGGGATAGCCCGCGAGGCTCGCGAAAACCGCGCGGATTGCGCACCGGCGGCGCCGTCCAACCCCAACGCTGTTGCCCAGTAGCCGGCATTCCTTATGTGGCGCGCATTGATAGTTGATCCAGAAGCAATAGATTCCACGCTGTCGAGACGGAGCAGGCCATGGGTGCGCGGATTATCCCGTTCTTCGAAAGGGTTACCGAAACCTTTAGCTACCTTGTTGTAGATCCTCCGACGCAAGCCGCCGCGATCCTCGATCCAGTGCTCGACTATGACCCCGCCGCCGGACGGATAAGGACGCACTCCGCCGATGCCATCGCCAAAGCGATTCAGGCCGAGGGGCTGCGCGTCGAATGGATTCTGGAGACGCACGTCCATGCCGACCATCTTTCCGCCGCGGCCTATTTAAAGGGAAAGCTCGGCGGCGCGCTCGGAATTGGTTCGAATGTCCGGAAGGTGCAACAGATTTTAGGCAATTTGTTCCACGACCAACCGCCAATCCCGCCCGGCGCCGGTTTCGACCATCTGTTCGAGGACGGCGAGATTTTTCGCATCGGCGCCCTCGATGTGAAAGCGATCTATACGCCGGGGCATACGCCGGCCGACATGAGCTACATGCTGGAAGACGTTGTGTTCGTCGGCGACACCCTGTTCATGCCAGACTATGGAACGGCGCGATGCGATTTCCCCGGCGGCGATGCGCGGGCGCTTTATCGTTCGATCCGGCGGCTTCTAGAATTGCCGCCGCAAACCAGGCTCTTTTTGTGCCACGACTATGCCCCGGGCGGCCGCGCCCATGCCTTCGAGACGACCGTCGCCAAACAGCGGGCGCAAAACGTCCATGTCCGTGACGGCATCACCGAAGACGCGTTCGTCGCGCAGCGTACCGCGCGCGATGCAACGCTCGACACGCCGAGGCTTTTTCTGCCGTCGCTGCAGGTCAATATGCGCGCTGGCGAACTGCCGCCGCCTGAGTCGAACGGGCGCCGTTATTTCAAGATCCCGATCGAGGCTTCGACTATTTGATTTTCAGAAATCCGTTGCGAATCACGGGTACCTTTGACGGGCAAGCGCTCCAGAGCAAGATCGCCACGCCGGAAATATCGTTTTCGCCTGGACGTTGCGGCAGGATCAGGGCAATAAGGCTGTTGCTTGCTGGCACCGCATATAGGGATGCAACGCCTGTCTTTTCGCGGAAGGATGGCCGAGCGGTTTAAGGCAGCGGTCTTGAAAACCGCCGTGGACGCAAGCCCACCGTGGGTTCGAATCCCACTCCTTCCGCCATTTGTTGTCTTGTCCGGCCCGAGACATGCGTAACGGAACGTAGCTAAGTCATGGGTGACAACCTCGGGCCGAAGGCCTTGTCGATTGGTTGCCAGGTTTTCCGCTCCAGGACGGTCAAGCCGAGGTCGTCGCGCATGAAGCTGACGATCGAAATACCTGCGTCGACCGCCTTGATTCCGAGGCGCTGGCCGGAGCGGACGGCTGCGATGGTGATCCGCTTGCGATACATGCGGATGCGGCCGCGGGCGGTGGGGAGGACGGCGCGGCCGTGCAGCGGCGAGGTGAACTCAGGCGAGCCGTCATAGGGCCCTGGCGAGGCTGAATGGATTTCGGCGGGCCACTTGATGATTAGCGCCGCGTGCGGCCGTTCGGTGTCGAACTCTTGAACCAAGGCATCGAAGCTTGCCTGCTGCTGGAGGCTGTTCATGCCGGGCGGCCGGATCGCCTCTTTCTTCAAGGTGAGAGGCATGCGCGCAAGGTGGCCGTTCTGCGGTGGATGCCGTGGCTTGATGCGCGCAATTCCGATGCCGAGCCTGAGCCCCCAGACGCAGAGTTTGGAGAGGTTAAACAGAGCGTTGGGGCTGGCGAAGGGAGCTTATGGCCTGGCGCAGGTCGCGCTCCTGGAGGAGCTGCTCGAAGGCGGTGATGGCTAAATCCTCGCGTCGCTTTTCAGAGCCTTTCTCCCCGGCGAGGAGTGAGCTATGAGAGCCACGCCGAGGATACACGATCTTTGAAAGGTGTTACCGATAACATCATCCGCGAGCTTGAACGCGGAAATGAGCCGGCATGGTTGAGCGTGCCGCAAACGGTCAGCCGCAACCCTTCCGGGCGCGGACAGCGACCCGCCACGGCGCGCGAAGATCGATCACCTCGGGCAACATGCTTCAAGGGACCGGCGCCCCGCGGTTTCTCGCCGCCAAGCGCTTCCATGGTGGGCTCCGAAGGACTCGCCGGACCCAAAACAAGCACGCCTTATGGCAAACGTTAAGCGCCGCTAGCCCGAACTCTAAGACGTGGGCTGGTGAAGCATCGCGTCGTGCTTGACTTGGCCCCGCGCCTATCCTATCCGGCAGGTCTCCTGTGCGGCCATCGCGACGCCGCGTCGCGGGGGAGTAGCTCAGTTGGTTAGAGCGCCGGCCTGTCACGCCGGAGGTCGCGGGTTCAAGTCCCGTCTCTCTCGCCATTCACTTTAAAAAATAGCCGTAAGCGGTTGATTTCCTTGTCGAGCATCCGCAAATCGTGCCAAGCCAGCTGCTTGTGCGCCGGCTGACGCAAAAGAAAGGCGGGATGCAGCATGGCGAGCGCCCGGATTTCGGTGTTGCCCGCCGGATAGGCGAACCAGCGTCCGCGCATGCGCATGATGCCCTCCTTGCCGCCAAGGAGCGTTTGCGCCGCCGCGGCGCCAAGACAGACCAGAATTTTGGGGTCCACGAGCTCGATTTGGCGGCGGGTGAAGGGCAGACAGGCCGCCGTTTCAAGCGGCGTCGGGGTGCGGTTTCCGGGCGGCCGCCAAGGCACGACATTGGCGATATAAACTTTTTCGCGGTCGAGCCCGATCGAGGCCAGCATCTTGTCGAGCAATTGCCCCGCGCGACCGACGAAAGGCACACCCTCACGGTCCTCGTCGGCGCCGGGCGCCTCGCCAATGAACATAATGTCCGCGCCGGGATTGCCATCGCCAAAGACGAGCCGGGTCGCGGTTGCCTTCAGGCCACAGCCTTCAAAGCGCGAAAGCCGCTCGCGCAGATCGCCGAGGTTTTTCGCGGCGGCGGCTGATGCTCGCGGTGTCGCCTCGGTGGCCTCGGGCGGAAGGGCCGCGGCGGGCCGACCGATGAAACGACGCCCGGCTTCGACCGCCTCCGGAGGCGCGGCGGAGAGGCGGCGCATTTCCGCGCCAATGCAAACGCTGGCGCGGCTTTCGGCGAACCGGTCACGCGGAGCATCGTCGACGGCGATATCGACGCCCATTTCCGCGTACCAGCGCAGCAGTCCGGCCAAACCGTCAGCCATGATCAAAACCTGCTCATCGCTAGCCGGGAAAAATATCGAGTTCCTCTGCGGCGACGTTCCGGCAAAAGGTCCTTAATCGATGCGGGAAACAAGCCTCAGGGTTGCCACTATGGAAGACCCTATCCTAGCTCGCAGTGAAGTCCAAAGCTCCATCCTATACGATTATCGGGTCAGGATCTGACATTGCGTTTGCTCATCCGCCCATTGGACCGCGCTTGCAGCCCCATAACCTTGACCATCAGCACGGAATCAAACGGTGGCGGTCTGCCCTTCTCCCGGGCGGATCGCGCCGGGTCCTTGGTCAATCTCGGCCGGAGTGCTTCCCAATCCACGCTCACGTCCACAACGCTCTAAGCCTTGAGGACGGGCTCGGCTTGACAAAAAACCGGCGGCTCACGAGGAAGTCGCCGGTGCCGGATTGGAATCAAGAACAGACGGGTCTTGTCTCCGTCCGGGACATATCGGCGACGGGGGAGGGCCGTTCGCCGAAACCTTTGTTAGGATTGGCCTCCTGTCAGCACTGTAACAGCGCGGCGGTTTTGCGCCCAGCAGGAGACGTCGTTGCAGGTCGCGACCGGCCGCTCCTTGCCATAGCTGATGGTGCGAATTCTTGCCGCCGGAATGCCACGCGCCACGAGATAGTCCTTGGCGGTTTCGGCCCGCCGCGCGCCGAGCGCGAAATTATATTCGCGCGTGCCGCGCTCGTCGGCATGGCCCTCGACGGTCAAATTGTAGCGGCCATATTGCTGCAGCCAGCTCACTTGCTTGGCAAGGGTCGCCTGCGCGGTCGGAGTCAATTCACTCGAATCGCTGTCGAAAAAAACCCGGTCACCGGCATTGACGGCGAAATCCTGAGGGCTCCCAGGTGCTACTCGCCCGCCATTCAGGCCGGCGAGCGTGTCGGCAGTCTCGGCGGGGGCCTTTGCGCAGGCCGAGATCGCAAGGGCGGCGACCAGCGCGGCAGCGAGTTTGAATTCGCCGGTCCGCTGAAGAAAGCTCATCCCATATTCCTTCTGTGATCGCGGGCAGATCGTAAGCCTACCCACCGTTCGTTAAAGGAATGTTCCATCAACCTTGATCGAAGCTAATTAGAACGCGGCGCATTTGAGCAAACGAGGGTAAGGTTAACCGATAGTTCATGGCGATAATACGGCTAAGACGGAGTTTCCCACCGCAATTGCGAGAGTCTTGTTGCCACGCACAAAACGCCACCCTTTCCATGGCAAGACCGGACCGCTAATTCAGGCAAGGCGCAGGGATGAAAATCAGACGGAAGAGTTTGGGTCTACCTCAAGGAAATCAGGGCATTTACAGGGTAATAGCGGGTTACGGGCGCTCGACTCTCACGACAAGCAAAGCCCTTGAACGGGAGAGGCGGGCTACGGTCTAGTTTAACTCTTCCTTTGGTCTCAAAGCTCAACTAGCAGAATAACGGGCGACGATCTGTTCGAAATTGCTCAGCGCACGCTATTACCAAGAAAAAAGTTATTATAATATATGATAATTGACATCTAGCACTTCAGAGTCCGGCGGTAACTCTGCCATGGCACTCAAACGCCGGCCGTGGTTCGATCCGAAGTCGTTTCTCGCCATGGTTGGCAAGGGTCGCAGCATTGGCGAGCACCGCACGGACGAGATCGTCATTGCCCAGGGAGAGCCTGCCTATGCGGTCTTTTCCGTTTCGCCGCCGAATACAAAAATGATTCAATAGGCAATGGGCTACAGCTAACTGAGTTTTGACCCTAATGAGCTCGGCTCCGCGAACGCCAGGAAAAGAACACGGCTTTTTCTCATTATCCTCACGATGCCAAGGCAGGGGGCTTGGTGGACACGAGGGCACGCCATGGGGACGTCTTTAAATCCGCGGGAGCATCGCATGATGAAGCAGTTTTTGGTTGCGGCCGCGTTTGCGGGAATATCGTTTCTGCCTTCCTTTGCGAATGCTCAGGAGCGGCTTGGCGACGGCGCAATGGGCGCTCTGGCCGGAGCCCTGGTCGGCGGCCCGATCGGGTTGGTCGCGGGCGGGGTCGTCGGCTACTCGGCCGGGCCGGCAATTGCGTCAAGCTGGGGCCTCAAGGGGCACAGGCATTATCGCTACGCGCATCATTGGCGCCATGGGCCGCGATAGAGAGCGCCCGCGCCATGCCGCCAATCGCGTGCCGCGAAGCGCAATCCGGGTATGAGAGCATGATCTTAAAAAAGTTGCGGAGTTTTTGGATAAGATCATTCCCTAGCCCGGGGATTCCTTCGGCGAATCCGGCGGCTTTGACTCTGGCGGCTGCACCTTTTCGAACACGGTCGGCACTAGAGTCTCGGATTCAATGAGGTCGAACCGGTTGGGATTCTCCTCTTTCAAAGCCGCCGAATAAATCTTGCCATTCTTCAGCTTTACCCACAGCGTGCCGAAATAATCCACCGAGTAGGTGCCCGGTCCCGAAATCAATGCTTGCGAAGCACTTGGTTGCGAAGGACTCGTGGAGCTCACAAGTGTCTTGTCCGGACGAAACACGATGCGCCAGGGCTTGCCGGGCGCTTGCCACTCCCCGACGATCGGGATGTCGACTAATTTGACATTACCGCCAAGATGCCGGACCCCTAAGTAGATGAGGCCAGGGAAGGCGAAGACACTGAGGATGATCAGTATCCGGCCGATGGGTACCCCCTTTTCTGGCGGTGTCGTTGGTGAACTCATCGCAACCTCTCTAACGAGCTGGGCGGGGGAGCCGCAAGATATATAGATGACCGGGAAGGAAGGCTCAAGGGGGCCGATTTGCACCGGAGGGACGGTATTGCCGGTGTTATGAGCCTTCCGCCGCCCGGGTGTGAAACGCCTCCCAGCGCAGGAAGCCGCCAAAATTCAAGCATTTGATTTCAAGTCTTTTTCGCGAAACCCGCCGGCGCGGCGGGCATCGCCACCGTCGCCAGCTTTGTCTCGGGGGTGATCGTGTTCGGCCGTTTGCGTGTCGTGACATTGCCCGCGGGATCTTCTAGCATTGCCATGCTGGCGATGGGGAGCGTAGCAATGGCGGGATCAAAGGGCGACGGCGATCTGATCGCGGCAATTTACGACGCCGTTATCGACCCATCCAGTTGGGACGACGTCGTCAAGCGCATCGTCGAGGCGACGAAATCGGTGAGCGGCGTGCTCGTTGCTCGTCAGGCCAATACGGCCCATTTGTCGGTATCGTGCAATGTTGACCCTTTCTATGTCGATGCATACCTCCAAACCTATCACAAAATAAACCCGCTTGCCAGGGCGGCGGCGACACTCGCTCCGGGCGAGGTGCGGGCCGGCTCATACATCACCCAGACCGATAGTTTCAGAGCCTCAGCGTTTTATAATGAATTTGCGCGCCCGCAAGGATGGGCCGATGTCGTCTCTATCGGCCTTCTTCGCACGCCTGCAACATGGGGAATTTTGACACTCAACAGATCGCCGGATGCGATTCGCATGGAACCGGCGGAATGGCAGCACTTGGAAACCCTCGCGCCGCATTTGAAGCGGGCGTGTGACCTTGGCCTGTTGCTCTCCCGAACGAGAGCAACAGCCGCCTCGCTCGGCGCGGCGGTCGCGGCCGCCGGGTTCGCCGTCATTCTCTTGACCGGGGATTGCCGGGTCGTCTTCGCCAACGCCAAAGCCGACGACCTCGTGCGGTGCAGAATCGGCTTGCGGTATGAGCATGGGCGGCTTGCGGCGACGAGCCCCGCGCTCACCCATCGCCTGCATGCGCTCGCGCGCCATGGGTCACAGCCCGAACGAGGCGAAGGCGATATCGGGGGCACCCTTGAGCTTTGCGGCGGCGAAAGTTGCCCGCCGCTTCTTGCGCATATCATCCCGCTCGCCGCGAACCGATCCGTGGCCATCTTCGATCTCGACCAGCCGGCCGCCGCCGTCTTCATTGTCGATCCCGCCGCCGGCCTCGGGGCCCAGGTCCAGCATTTTGCCGCAAGGTTCGGGCTGACCCCCGCCGAAACACGCGTTCTCGCCGAAATCATTGCCGGAAGCGGCCTTCCCGCCGCTGCCGCGCGGCTCAAAATCAGCGGGGGGACGGTGCGTACCCACGCGTACAGGATTCTTGCGAAAACCGGAACAACCCGTCAGACGGAGCTCATCCGCCGGTTCTTCGAGACCAGCTTGCCCGGTTTGCCGGGCGGCGGCTGAATTTCCAAAGATTTAAACGCCGCTTGAGCGGGGAATCATCCGTTCGGATACCACCAGGGCCGAAGACGCGAGTTACGCTTTTACCGCTATAGATTCGTATGCCCGCGCCGCATGCTGGCGTGGTTTTGCTCCGCCCCTGACATGACCAAGTGTCACCCCTGATTGGGGGGTGCGTGCTCCTCGATATTGTGATCGATTTCGGCGAGGGCCGTCGAGAGGCCAAATTGATTGGCGCGGTCACAAAGCAAAAGCAAGGGAGGGCGTACCATGAAAAAGGGCGCTATTTCTATATTTTCGCTATTCAAGACACTAAGATTTCCAGTCGCGGGGCTCGCGCTCGTCTTCTTCCTCGACGGCTCCCTACGGCAGGCGTCGGCACAAACCGCCAAGAGCGATGATCCCGCCCAAACGCGGGCGTGGGCGCCGGCCGCGATCGAGCACGCCCAGAAGATGCGCGTTTTCAGAGATGCCGACCGCGGGTCGCAGCCGACGCCACCCATTATTCCGAGGATTGGGGCTGACGATGATCCCAGCGGGCAGATCGCCACCTTCCAGCCGGGCGGCCCTACTTTTACGGCAACAAATGCGTTCTTCCAGAATTTGGGGACCAACGGACGCACCTGTTTTACCTGTCATCAGCCGCAGGAGGGCTGGACCGTCAGCGCGGCCGGCGTTCAGGCCCGATTCAAGGCCAGCCATGGCACCGATCCGATCTTCCGCCTGGTCGACGGCGCCACTTGTCCATCCGACGATGTCACCACGCTCAAGGCCAAGCGCGAGGCCTATAAACTGCTGATCGAGAAAGGTCTGATCCGGATTGGCATGCCGCTGCCGGCGCCGGACATTTTGCAGTTCGTAGTCGTGTTGAAGAAAGTGGTTGATCCTTATCATTGCACAACGAACCCAACGACCGGGCTGACAAGCCCAACGACCGGGATAATGTCCATGTACCGGCGGCCGCTTCCCTCAACCAATCTTGGACTCCTGTCGACGATCATGGCGGATGGACGCGAGCCCGACCTTGAGAGCCAGGCCATCGACGCTACTCTCGGCCATGCGCAAGGCAACCCCAACACCCCTCTCACGGTGGAACAGCAACGGCAGATTGTCGATTTCGAGACCGGCATTTTCACCGCGCAAAACTTCGATAAGGAGGCCGGCAATCTGCATGCCCTTCACGCGACCGGCGGTCCCAAAGCGCTCTCGCAGCAGCTCGCGAAATTCTTCATCGGCGTGAATGATCCTTTTGATCCCAAACTACATAAGGGCATGCCTTTCGACAAAAATATCTTCGACCTCTATAAATATTGGCAAAACCTCCCAGGCGAGAACGACAAAACGCAAGATCGCGAATCAGTCGCGCGCGGCGAGATGGTTTTCAACACCACACCGATCAAGATTAAAGGGGTGGCGGGTATAAACGATGTGTTGAAGGTGAAGAGTTTCAATGGAGTTTGCGGCACCTGCCACGACACGCCCAACGCCGGCGATCATTCGGTCAAGGCGCCCTTGGATATCGGCATCGCCGATGCCGGAGCCAACAGTCCTCCGGCCCTCGACATTTCCGGATTACCGGTCTTCACCCTCAAATGCACTAAAGGTCCGCTCGCGGGACAGACTTTTGTGGTCACCGATCCGGGTCGCGCATTGATCTCGGGAAACTGCGCCGACATCGGCAAGATCAAAGGGCCCGTTCTGCGGGGACTGGCTGCACGCGCGCCCTATTTCCACAACGGCTCGGCAGCCACTCTGCTCGACGCCGTGAACTTCTATGACAAGCGCTTCAACATCGGTTTCACTGATCGACAGAAAAAGGACCTGGTCAATTTCCTTAAGACACTCTAATACTTGTTATAGTTGAGGTGAGGCCCAAGGATGGACTCTTCGCCGAGACGTAGCTTCCAGTCCGGGAGCCGGCATGCCCGTCCGTGGTTTCGGGCGTAACCCCTCGCGCCGGGAAACGCGGCATGTTCCCTGACGCATTCTTGAGCCGCGCGGCGGACCTCGTTGCATCCTGCCGCACCAGAGGGCTTACCTTGGCAACCGCCGAGTCATGCACCGGGGGTCTCTTGGCGGCCTTGATCACCGCCATACCTGGGTCATCCGACGTTTTCGAGCGCGGTTTCGTCATCTACTCCAATGCCGCGAAAATCGAATGTCTTGGGGTCTCGCCGCGGATTTTGGAAAACTTCGGCGCGGTCAGCGGGGAGACCGCGCGGGCCATGGCGGCAGGCGCCCTCGCGCATTCCCCGGCCGGCATCGCGGTTTCGATCACCGGCATCGCGGGGCCGGGCGGGGGTTCGCCTGAAAAGCCCGTCGGCCTCGTGCATTTTGGCCTCGCACGCAGAGGCGGCGCTATCGTCGCCCTCGAAAGGCGCTTCGGAGACCTTGGCCGCGACGCTGTGCGATCCGCCGCCGTCGCGACGGCGATCGCGCTCCTCCTCGAAGCATTTTGTTGATGCGCAGGCGGAAGGAAAAATTTCGATCGTCCTCGAGCGTCAGGGGGCCTTGCCATAGACAATATCGGCGCGATCTTCGAACGCCACGGCGAATTTTCGGAAGGCCGCGTCGAACATTCCGCCCAAGATGAGACCCAGAGCGCGGCTCTTGAATTCATACGCGATGCGGAAATCGACGAGGCAGGTTTTGCCTTCATCGCGATCAAGAAATGTCCAGCGATTTTCGAGATGCTTGAATGGTCCGTCGATATATTCGACGAGAATCTTATGCTTTGAGCGCTCGCAGGTAACGCGGCTCGTGAAGGTCTCGCGGATTGCCTTGTAGCCAACCTCCATATCGGCGATGAGCGTTAGTTTCCCATCGTTCTCGTCACGCCGGCGGACCCGCAAAGCGCGGCAAAGCGGCACGAATCGCGGATAGGATTCGATGTCGGCGACCAGCTCGAACATTTCGGAGGCGCCATGACGGACGCGATGGGTAGTATGGAACGAAGGCATGCCCGCTCACAGCATGGGATTTGGAAACAAGCGGCGTCGCGCGGCCAAAGGCTGCTTCCGTTGGAGCCGGAATTGATCTAGCCACTCAGAGGTGCTCCCGCAAGGCCATGCGGCGCGCCTTCAGCCTGGCGAAATCCTCGCCAGCATGATGCGACGATCGGGTCAAGGGTGACGCCGAGACCAAGAGAAAGCCCTTGCCGAGCGCGACCTCGGCGTAAGCGGCAAATTCGTCTGGGGCCACGAAGCGCGCGACCGGATGATGTTTCCTTGTCGGCTGTAGATATTGGCCTATCGTCAGGAAATCGACGTCCGCGGTGCGCAGATCGTCCATCAGTTGCAGCACTTCATGGCGCTCCTCGCCGAGCCCCAGCATCATGCCGGATTTGGTGAAGATTCCGGGATCGATTTCCTTGACGCGCTGGAGAAGCCTGATCGAGTGGAAGTAACGGGCGCCGGGCCGAACTTCGAGATATTTGGACGCGACGGTCTCTAGGTTATGATTGAACACATCTGGCTTGGCCGCGATGACCGTCTCAAGCGCGCCCTGTTTGCGCAAAAAGTCCGGTGTCAAGACCTCGATCGTGGTCGTTGGGCTCGCGGCGCGGATCGCCGCGATCACTTTCGCGAAATGCCCTGCCCCGCCGTCGTCGAGATCGTCGCGGTCGACGGAGGTGACGACGGCATGGGCGAGCCCGAGTTTCTTGACCGCTTCTCCGACACGGACGGGCTCGGACGGATCGAGCGCGTGCGGAAGGCCGGTTTTGACATTGCAGAACGCGCAGCCGCGCGTGCAGGTGTCGCCCATGATCATAAAAGTCGCGTGTTTTTTCTCCCAGCACTCGCCAATGTTTGGACAGCCGGCCTCCTCGCAGACTGTCACGAGCCCATGTTCCTTGACGATTTTTTGCGTCGCCGCCCATTGCGCCGAGCCCGGCGCCTTGACCCTGATCCAGGCGGGCTTGCGCGCGACCGGCTGATCGGGCCGGTGCGCCTTTTCCGGGTGGCGTGGCGCGGCGTTGGGCTCGCGGTTGTTGTCAAAAAGGCTGGGGGCATCAGACATGGGACTATCTAACCTTTTTCGGGCTCAAAACGAACGACGCGAGCTTACAAATGGATCACCCGTCCATAGGCATCAAGAACGCTCTCGTGCATCGCCTCCGACAGGGTCGGATGCGGAAACACCGCATTGATCAGTTCCGCCTCGGTCGTCTCGCAATTCATGGCCACGACAAAACCCTGGATGAGCTCGGTCACCTCAGCCCCGGCCATATGAGCGCCAAGAAGTTTTCCGGTTTTGACATCGAAGATCGTTTTTACGAGTCCCTCGGGCTCCCCGAGCGCAATAGCCTTGCCGTTGCCGATGAAGGGAAAGCGGCCGATCCTGACTTTTATACCCAACTCTCTAGCTCTTTCCTCGGTGAGACCGACGGAAGCCACCTGCGGATTGCAATAGGTGCAGCCGGGAATCATCGTCTTGTCCAAGGGCTGTGGATCGAGACCCTTGATCGCCTCGACGCAGATCACCCCTTCATGCTCGGCCTTATGCGCGAGCATGGGCGGGCCGGCGACATCGCCGATCGCATAAATCCCCGGCAAATTAGTTCGTCCGAATCCATCGGCTTTGATAATTCCCCGCTCAACCTTCGCGCCGAGCGTCTCAAGCCCAAGGTTCTCGACATTGCCAATAACGCCGGCCGCGGAAATCATGCGTTCGGCTTCCAAGGCCCGCGTCGCGCCCTTGCTGTCTTCGATGGTGGCCACGACGCCATCCGGCTTTTTCTCGGCGCTCGTCACTTTGGTGGAGGTCAAAATCTCGATGCCCTGCATTTCAAAGCGCTTGCGAGCATGCGCGGCGATTTCCGCATCTTCAGCGGGAAGAATCTGCGACAGTATCTCGACGACGGTCACTCTTGTGCCCATGCTGCGATAGAAGGAGGCGAATTCGATCCCGATCGCGCCAGAACCCATGACGATAAGGGATTTGGGAAATTTTCCGGGCACCATGGCCTCGAAATAGGTCCAGATGAGCTTTCCGTCCGGCTCGACGCCCGGTATGACGCGCGGTCGCGCGCCGGTCGCGATAATGATATTCTTGGCCGCGTAGGTGCTCGCGCCCAACGCCCCTTTTGGGATGGGGCTCGGCGGCTGCATCACCGGCCTTTTCGACGCCGCGACCAAAACCTCACCGGGCCTCGTGATCATCGCCTCGCCCCAGATGACGTCCACTTTGTTTTTCTTGAGCAGAAAGCCCACCCCATTGTTCAATTGCGCGGAAACCGCGCGGGACCTTTTCACAACGGCGGCGAGGTCGAAACCAATCTTGCCTTCGACCGTGAGGCCATAATCCTTGGCGTGGTTGATATAGTGAAAAATTTCCGCTGAGCGCAGCAAGGCCTTGGTGGGAATGCAACCCCAGTTAAGGCAGATGCCGCCCAAATGCTCGCGCTCGACGACAGCCGTTTCGAAGCCGAGCTGCGCCGCCCGGATCGCCGCGACGTAACCGCCGGGCCCGCCACCGATAATAAGAATGTCGTAAGGCTCAGCCATGGTGCCGCCCTCATGTGGGAAGGATAGGGTTAGGGCATCACGCCAGCATCCCCGCCGGTTGTTGGATCAGTTCCTTTAACGCGGCGAGAAGTTTTGCGCCCAAGACGCCATCGACCGCGCGGTGATCGCAGGAAAGCGTCACGCTCATTAAGATTGCGGCGGCGGGCGCGCCATCCTTGACGATGACGCGCTGCTCCGCAGCGCCAACCGCGAGGACTGTCGCTTGCGGCGGATTGATGATGGCGGAAAAGCTCTTGATGCCAAACATTCCTAGGTTGGAAACCGTCGAGGAGCCTCCCTCATATTCCTCCGGGTGCAACTTGCGGGCACGCGCGCGCGCCGAAAAATCCTCCATTTCGCGCGATATCACGGACAAGCTTTTCGTCTCGGCGGCGCGGACAATGGGCGTGATAAGGCCGCCTGGTATTGCCACCGCCACGCCGATGTCGGCGCGCTTGTGCTTCAGCATGGCGGTCTCGGTCCAGGTCACATTGGCATCGGGAACGCGGATCAGCGCCTGCGCCAGCGCCTTGATGATGAAATCGTTGACCGAAATTTTATAAGCAGGCTTGGCATCCTTATCCATGGGCGCGGCGGCGTTGATCGCTTTGCGCAAGGAGATGAGAGCGTCGAGGTTGCAATCGGCGGTAAGATAAAAGTGTGGAATCAGGCTTGCCTCATTGAGCCTGCGCGCGATGGCCTTGCGCATCGAATCATGCGGGATTTCCTCGAAAGAGCCGGCCGCGAAATATTGTCTGACGAGCTCGTCCGGCGGCGCAAGCGTGGGCAACGGCGCTGATGGCGCCTTGGTGTCTTGCGCTGTTCCCGCGGCCGGAGCATGCGCGAGCGCTGCCTTGACATCGCGTTCAATGATACGGCCGTGCGGACCCGAGCCTCCAATCGATGCAAGATCGAGCGCCGATTCCACGGCGATACGGCGCGCGAGCGGCGAGGCGAAAATGCGCGGGCCCGGTATCTCGATCGGCATCGCAAGGCTCCCATCTACTTGGGCATCAACGGTAGAGCACTGCTTTTGACGCCGCGACAACTTCTTCCACATTCGGCAGAGCGAGCTTCTCGAGGTTGGCGGCGTAAGGCATCGGCACATCCTTGCCGCAAATCCGCACCACCGGCGCATCGAGGTAGTCGAAGGCCTCTTCCATGATTTTCGCCATGATCTCGGCGCCGACCCCGCTTTGCGGCCAGCCTTCCTCGACGGTGACGCAGCGGCCGGTTTTCTTGACCGATTGGATGATCGTTGCACTGTCCATCGGGCGGATTGTGCGCAGATCAATGACTTCGGCGCTCACCCCTTCATGCTCCAGCTCCTCCGCCGCTTTCAGCGCGTAGACCATGCCGATGCCGAAGGAAACAAGCGTGACATCCTTGCCCGCGCGGGCGATCCGCGCCTTGCCGATCGGAACGAGAAAATCGTCGGCCGCGGGCACTTCGAATTTGTGCCCATAAAGGATTTCGTTTTCAAGGAAGATGACCGGGTTCGGATCGCGGATTGCGCTCTTCAAAAGCCCCTTGGCGTCGGCCGCCGTATAGGGCACGACGACTTTGAGGCCTGGAATATGCGAATACCACGCGGCATAATCCTGGCTGTGCTGCGCGGCGACCCGCGCGGCCGCGCCATTAGGGCCGCGAAACACGATCGGACAGTCCATCTGGCCGCCGGACATATAGCGCGTCTTGGCGGCGGAATTGATGATCTGGTCCATGGCCTGCATCGCGAAGTTGAAGGTCATGAACTCGACGATCGGGCGCAGTCCGGCGAAGGCCGCGCCGATTCCGAGCCCGGCAAAGCCATGTTCGGTGATCGGCGTATCGACCACCCGGCGGGGGCCGAATTCCTGCAGCAACCCTTGCGTGACTTTATAAGCGCCTTCGTATTCGGCCACCTCTTCGCCGATGACGAAAACGCTGTCGTCGCGGCGCATCTCCTCGGCCATCGCGTCGCGCAAGGCTTCGCGCACGCTGAGTGTGACCATAGCCGTGTCTTTGGGAATTGCGGGGCCGGCGTTTTGCGTGGGTTCGCTTAACGCGGCCGTTAACGTGGGCGGCGCGAAGGCCCGCACGTCCTCGCCATCCGCCGCGATCACCGCGATTGGCGTATTGACCGCGACATTGTCAGTCCCGTCCGGCACCAGAATTTTCGCAAGCGTGCCATCGTCGATAGCCTCGACCTCCATGGTCGCCTTGTCGGTTTCGATCTCGGCGAGGACATCGCCCGAGCGCACCGCGTCACCTTCTTTTTTCAGCCACTTCGCGAGCCTGCCTTGCT
>JBOHJQ010000017.1:0-41707 GCA_050728655.1 Methylocella sp. | reverse complement strand
CAAGAGCGCTGTGCCAATCGATGGCAAGACCCATTCGCAAATGGTCTTGCCTGTCCTTCAACGCATTAGGCGCACGCTCGAAGTACTTCCTACCAAAGAACTTCGGGCCGCCTTGCCGGCGGCGGCCACTGACACCGTGATTCTGCCGGGCGACACGGAAACTGGCGGCGAGCAAGAACAGGACATTTCGGGTCTCAACCGGCGGGCGCTTTTCGCCTTCCTCAGAGCGAAAGGAGTCTCGGTGTCCTTGCCTGTCACCAATGAAGAATTACGCGCCGCGGCGCGCCGCGCGCGCGAACGCTGAGTGGTTCCAAACATTAATATTGCAGCAGCGCTAGCCGGGCAGCCTGACTTTGATGGAGACCGCTGGTTTCCCGAAGATGCGGCCTCCGCTAGCGCACGGCAACGGGATCAGACCCAATGGCATCTCCCTTCGATCTTGTCAGCCTGGCTGACCTCAAGAGCTGGCTCGGTATCACAGGAATCGACGACGACGTTCTTCTCGGACAATTAATTACGCAGATCAGCCGGGCAATCTTGAATGTTATCGACCGGCCCGCGGTATTGGCTTCGGCCTATACCGAAACCTATGACGGAGGCGACGAGGTTTCGATCATGCTCCGGCAATGGCCGGTCATCGGAATTTCGTCCTGTGTCGTGGATGGCGTGGCAATCCCTCCTTCGCCGCCGCTTGTCGGAGGCGCGAGCGCGCAAACGGGCTACGTTCTAGATTCCGCCGAAGCGCGCCCGCCCGGAGCCATGCAGAGGCTGTCGCTGCGCGGGTTCCTTTTCACATGCGGTCTCCAAAATGTCACTATTTCATACAGCGCGGGCTATCAGATTACGAACGAAAGCGTGGTCATTCCCGCGACGGCACCTTATAGCGTCTCGGCGCAGGCGCCTTATGGGAATTGGGCGAGCGGCGGCGGCGTCGTTTATTCGAATGGCGTTTCACTCGCCGCGGTCCCGGGGAATCCCGCGCGCGGGCAATACGCGGTCGCGAATGGCGTTTACAGCTTTGCGCAAGCGGATGCGGGCTCCGTAGTGCTTCTCACCTATGGCTACGTGCCGGCCGATCTCGCATCCTGCTGCACGGATTGGGCGGCCGAGCGCTATGCTTATCGCTCGCGCATAGGTCAGCATTCGAAGTCGCTCGGCGGACAGGAGACGATGGCTTTCATCGTCAAGGATATTCCCGATTTCGTGGCAAGCGCCTTGTCACCCTATCGCCGCGTGGTCATGCCATGATCGATGTCGCATTCGATGCGCAGGCTGTGCAGGATGCGCTGTTGGGCCAAGCAGATGCGCTGCGCGGTGCTCTGCAGGCTCGCATTCAACAAAAGCTTTCCGGCGAGGTCTTGGAGACTCGTTCCGGCGCTCTTGCGGCCTCTATCATCTCCTCGATCGAGAATGACGGATCAGCTACATCCGTCTCGATTTCCAGCACCGGCGTGCCATATGCGGCGATTCAGGAATTCGGCGGCAAGACGGCGGCCCACGATATCGTTGCGGTGAAAGCCAAGGCTTTGGCCTTCAGCATGGGCGGGGGCCAGACTTTCGCAAAAAGCGTGCACCATCCCGGTTCAACGATTCCGGCGCGATCCTATCTCGGCAGCTCGCTCGCGGAGATGCGCGACGAAATAGAATCAGGCTTCAAGCAAGCTGTCCTTGCAGCGTTGGGCCAGGGGTGACGGCCGCCGCGCGAGACCGCGTTTAGCAAAGGGAAAGCAGGATGGCGGTGACACCGCGCGAGACCGCCATTGCGGCGCTGATGAATATCGTCGCCAGTGCCTATCCCTGGACGCTCGGGCCAGCGAGGCGCCTCAAGCTTTGGAACGACGTTCCCCCGGCAAGCCGGCCCGCTTGTTTTCTTTTCGAAGGCGGTCAGGAAACATATTCCTGGAGCGAGACTGCCCGTCCGAAGCGCATCATCGAAGTCAGATTGTTCGTTTATCTCAATGCCAAGGATCCAAGCATTGCCGGGGCCGCGCTGCTCAATGGCGTGATGGACGCTTTCGATACGGCCTTCGCGCTGTCAGGGGGCGACCTTATGCTGGGACGAAACACGCTGAATGGCACGGCCTACCATTGCAAGATCGATGGCAAGGCTTTGAAGGACCCGGGTGATCTCGACGGCGACGCCCTTTTGATCGTGCCGGTCAAAATTGTCCTGCCATAAATCGCCGCTTTGTTGGATTTTCGCATGCACGATCTTGTCTTTGGCAAGGCGCGGGTGGCCGCGCGCACGCTGCTCGCGCGTCTGGGTCATGTGTGGATTTGGCCGGGGATTCCACTGACCGAAAAGCGGGGCGCGGCTTGCGTTCCAATCGCGGCGGATGACGCGCGTTTTTGGATCACAAGGCTGCATGGTCCGGAGGCGAACGATTCGACGGTGCTGCGCTGTCTCGATATCGCCGCGCAAAAATTGAATGAGAGCGACGAGGCGGGCGCGCAAAACGCGCTTGATGCGAACGGGCTGACCCGGCTTTCGAGCGATGGCACGGTGCTCATGCGTGCCGTCGCCAGTTCGCTCGGGATTGCTCCGCTCGATCTGCCCTGGGAGGACGGGCCAAGACTTTGGCGCGCGGAAGTTATCGACGCGCATTTGCCTTTCTTTAAGGAGCATGCGCCAGCGGTGGACCTTCTCGCGAAGGCGGGCGTCTGGGACGAACCGAAGCATCCGCGCTGGCCCGCCGGATCGCCTGACCATCAAGGTGCGCGGTTCAATTATGGCGAGGGCGAAGCGGACGCCGGCAACGATAGCCCGAATGTCGAAGGCCGATCGGCCCTTGAATCTGGTCATTCGCCGGAATCACTGACGAAGGAGCTCGCCTTCGAGCGGACGGCGCTCGATGTTGAAAAGTACAATCCCGACCAGCCGCGCGTGCCAGCGGGCAGCGGACGCGAGAGTGGGCAATGGACATTGGGAGATTCTGGGCAACTTCCGACACCCGAGGCCACGCCGCTGGGGGTTCAAGTTGCGCAGAACATGTAGTGTTTTGACTTCATTGCGGCGAATTGCAAGGCGTCAGTGTTGCGCATGTTTCCGGGCCAATATCTGGACCAACCTGTCGACCAGGTTCCGAGTGATGCGAAGGCCGGAATTGGGGCCGCTCAAACGGCAAAGAAACTCCCGTTCAATAACCGCTATCGCAAGTAATCTCGCAATTCCAACTTCAATGGAGATTTTAAATGTCATCCACGCTTTTTGATACGATCAAGGCCCTCGAAAATGCTCATCTGCATTTCTTTATTGAAAGGACCGGACCGGATTCCGTGATGTTATCTGTAACAATGGTTGGGGTGAGGATGGAGATCGACATTTTCGAGGATGATCACATGGAAATTTCTCGTTTTTATGGGGATGAATCTGTCGAAGGTGGGAAGGAGCTGCTAGCGGACATACTGAGGTCCGCGTAATTTTGAAATGCTGGACCGTCCATATCCGCTGGCCTCCGCGCCCCGCTAGTTTCTTTTATCCTCGCCGCGAGCGACCTGACTGGCGAGGAATGGGCACATATCGAACCCCTGATTTCTCCGGCCAAACATCGCGGTCGCAAGCGCAAGGTCGACGTGCACGAGGTTGTGAATGGGACCATGTACGTGTTGAACACGGGGTGCCAATGGCGCTACGTTCCCAAGGACTTGCCGCCGAAGAGCACGCTCTATGACGATTTCGATTAGTGGACCTATGACGGCACGCTGAGACCAGGAGCTTCAAATGCTAGGGCAGGAATTCCGGCTGTCGCTACTTCGACTTTTCGATCATCCAAATATGCAGGCCCAACTGCACGCGACCAAGTGGAGTCTCGGAATCGCGCCAGAGACGGCGCGGCCAGTGATTGAATCCATCAGTGAATCGTACTGATTTCCGCAAGCGGGCGGGGCAGGAACTACTTTATCAAATCTCGATTCAAGCTTGTTCAAACCGGATTGACGCTGACAAGATCCGCGCTATCGCTTGGTGTGCGCAACAGGCCCTTGGTGCGAGCGGGCTGACCGGCTTTCGAGCGATGGAGCGGTGCTTGCGTG
This sequence comes from Methylocella sp., assembly GCA_050728655.1. Classification (GTDB taxonomy): domain Bacteria; phylum Pseudomonadota; class Alphaproteobacteria; order Rhizobiales; family Beijerinckiaceae; genus Methylocapsa. The sequence continues at coordinate 37,675 of JBOHJQ010000017.1, read as the reverse complement.
CTATCGCCGGTTCGCTCGGAATTACCCTGCTCGTTTAGCCCTGGGGCGACGGACCGAGCGCCACACGCCTCGATGCGCCGTGAAAAGCCGCCGTCATTTGCCGGAGTTGGACTGTCCCAGGATTTTGCAAACGCTTCTCAGCATAGGCGAATAAAAGAGGTCATCACATGTATAGTTTCGGCTCAGGTGTTCTGCTTGGAACCCGCACGGACATCGCAAACGCCACGCCGCTCAATTTCGGCCTGGTGCAGGAAGTGACGATTGACGAAACCGCGACGATTAAGGAACTCACAGGCCAGTTTCAGCGCCCCGTGGCGATCGCGCGCGGGAGCATCAAGACAACCGGAAAAGCCAAGGTCGCTCGCATTTCCGGAATGGCCTTTGCCAATCTTTATTATGGTGTCATACCGACGGCCGGTCAGGTCGCGACCTCTTTCGCTGAAGCCGATACGGTTGCCGCCACGACGCCGTTTTTAGTTACCGTCGCGAACGCGGCGACCTTCCTCGCTGACGCCGGCGTCCTCTATGCGGCGACCGGCCTTCCACTTACGCTGGTGGCGTCGGCCCCCGCGGCAGGGCAATATTCAGTTGCGGCCGGCGTCTACACGTTCAATTCAGCGGACGCCGGCAAGGCCGTCCTCGTGAGTTACACTTACACGGTGAGCGGCGCCGGTCAAAAGTTCACGGTGGCCAATCAACTTCTCGGGACGACGCCAACCTTCCAGGCGGTCTTCTACACGACATTTCAAGGCCAGGCCATTTCGTTGAAGCTCAATAACTGCACATCGAACAAATTGAGCTTTCAAACAAAGCTTGAGGATTTCGTCATGCCGGAATTTGATTTTTCCTGCTTCGCCGATGCCGCGGGCAATGTGATGACTTGGTCCTTCGCCGAGGTCTCTTGATATGCTGCCGCGGTCTGAGACAATCCGGCTCGGCGCGCGTGAATGGCCGGTGCGGCCTTTGACTTTGCGCCAAGTTCAAGAAATAGAACCGATCCTTATGTCGAGCGCGGCCGAGACAAAAGGCAATGTCTCGGCCGCAATGGCGATTGTCGCAATCGCGCTGGAGCGCGATCATGCCGACGCCGCCGCCTTGCTCGGCGATATCGAGGCGACGGCGCCCGAAATCGGCGCCGCCATGGCGACGGTCTTGCGCCTCGGTGGATTTATTGAAACACCGGCGCAAGGAGATGCCGAGCTGGGGGAAGCTCAAGCGGGCGAGGTCCGTGCAAAGGATCCGCCCGCATCGATTTCAGCTTCATCTACGCGAGACTCATGACCAGTTGCGGCTACACGCCCGTGGAGATCGATGAAATGACGTTGCACGACGTGCTTGGTCTCTTTGCATACTGGCGCGATTTTCCGCCGACCCATGAGATCTTGAAGTGCGTGCATCGCATCGAGCAAAGGCAGGAGCGGCAGATCACAACGAGCGATAGCGATCCGAGCGGAATAGGCGGTCTTGTCGCGCGGTTTCCGGACGGGTTTGTGCGGGTGGCGGACGTTCGGTGAGCTTCTTGCGATCGGGTGATGCCAGCGGCGAGATCCGGCGCCCGAGACCCGATGTCACGAATCTTCGAGTGGTCGGATGCGCATGGTCCGCGGATCCTTCATTACGGATGCCATGCCAGCTCTAGACTATGCCGCGCGCTATCAGCCTTACCCTTCAAGGTGATCCGTCTTGACGCACATATTTGGAAGCAAAAAAAATCGGAGGCAAAGGAGGAGTCGGAGCCGGAGAAGGATGGGATGGCGGCTCGGGAGGGTGCTTGAAGCGGGTTCAGATACAATTTGTCGCTGTTGCGAGTGATGCCTTGCGCAGGAGCAGCCTCTTCGCTCAATTGTCCCCTGCGCCGATCATCCAGCATGGGTTGGCAGCGTCTTGAGTGCGCCATCATCAAAGCCGGGCTCGGCGGCGATAAAACCGCGCCCGTGCACTGGGGCTGCTGTCTCGGCCATTAGCTCAATCAACGCGACCGGATGTATGAATTCGTCCTTAAAGCAGGGATAGCGCTGGGGATCGAAAATGCGACGTAACCATCCGAGAACCACCATATGTCTCACGGAATTCTTAAGGTCTGGGTGATAAGTTGCCCAGATGTCATAGCAGTGAGTAATTCCAATTTCCACAGGAACCAAACGAGCCCCTAAAGCGAGAGCATAGGTCGGCAGAAGCCCGATTCCGGCACCCCGCTCAACGGCGTAGAGCAAAGCCGAGCTCGAATTGGTCCGGATGCCGACCGTTCCTTCAAAATCGAGCAATTTCAGTTTCTCGGCAAAGACAGATTCCTCAAGTTGCGGTGAGACTAGCTGCAACAGGCGATGGTGACGAAGATCGTGCAGCGATGTCGGCAGGCCGAGCAACCGCTGATAGCTTTCGGCGACGAATGGAAAGACGTGCAGACGGCCAATGCGTATTGCGATCATGTCCGGGTTAGACGGCCGCTTGAATTGAATTGAAATGTCGGCCTGCAAACGGGAAACATCCGTTAATTCCATGGTGCAGTTCAGTTCGAACGTGAGCAGCCGATTAGCGTACTGGAACTCGATGAGCTTGGGCATTAACCAATAAGTGCCTAGGCCCTCGGTGATTGCGATGCGCACCACGCCGCGTACTCGCTCATCGATGATTTTGGTGCGGCGAACGATATCCAGGCTGCAACGTTCCATAGCGCGCACGTCGGCAGCGAGCAAGTTGCCGTCGTCGGTTAGCGTCACTCCAGCATTCAGGCGATTGAACAAACGCTGCCCAATCGCCGCTTCTAGCCGGTCGATTCGTCGCACCACGGTAGCGGAATCGATTGCCAAGCGCTTGCCTGCGCGCCGAAAGCTACCACTGTCCGCACAGGCTAGGAAGAGGCGGAGGTAATCCCACGACACTGAGCGGGATGCGTCCACAATCTCCCGTTGCTCGACCGCAACACCTCGGCGTGGGTTTCCCGGCATATCGACCTCCTAAGCAATACTAATATTCGTCAGACAATATCGCACAAATTCTTACGGTGGCAAATGGATTTCGATCGACCCCAAGCGTCTACAGGGCGCAAACAGCGCAGTCTCGATCACCTGCGTTTGACCAGGCGTTACATGGTTCGAATTGCCGAAGATAAAGAGCTTCCGGAGCTGGCGGCATTGGCTGAGCGGCACATTCCTGGGATCGTCAATGGGTGCGAGACCGCACGCCGGGTACATCTTCATCATCGAGGCAGCGTGCTGGCTGTCGTTCGCGACGAAAGAATTGTGGGTGCCGTAGCTTGCCTGTGTCTCAATTTTAGAGGGTTGGCGCAGCTTCGATCCGGCACCTTTTCCTACGGCGCGCCGGAAATGGATGTCTTGGCCCTTCCTGGGGAGCCGGCTGCGGCCATCTATGCTTGGGCTCTTTGCCTGCCTGCGGGCGCGAGTGAAGCCATGGGCAACGTCATGCAGTGGTTTCAGCGCCCTCTTTATCAGCAAGCCGACATTTTTGCCCGTCCGGGAACGGTCGCCGGGATGCGCTACATGCGAGACACGGGGTTTGTTGCGGGTGCATTCGGCATTCCGGACTTGTGGATATACCAACGTCACCCTCGCCCGGATGTCGAATATTCCAGCTTGGAGTCATTTCAATGAATCACGCAAAGACGACAGATCATCCACCGCTAAATGCCGCCGTTGCCCCGCGACAAAGTAATCGCCGTGCGGAGGTCAGGATCGCGCGCAGCTTCGACGATCTTTTAATGGTTTATGCGGTTCGCTCCGCCGTTTATATTGCAGAACAGGAATGCCCGTTCACGGAAGAATTTGATGGAAACGACCACTGCGCAACGCATTTCATCGGTTTCATTGACGGGGAGCCTGTTGGATGTTTGCGCGCGCGGTTCTTCGCTGATTTTTGCAAACTTGAGCGGCTTGCTGTCCGCAGGAAATACCGCGGATCTGGTGTCGCCTTTGATCTTGTCCGCACCGGTATCGAGCACGCCCGGCGCAAGGGATTTGCGCGGATGTATGGCCACGCGCAAGAGGGGGTAGTTGCCTTCTGGGCGCAGTTCGGCGCCAAGCCATTACCGGAGCGGGAGAAGTTCATGTTCTCGGGTTATCGTTATACGGAAATGGTCGCCGAGTTCGATCCCCACGATGACCCAATAACGCGCGACAGCGGGGCAATGGTGATCCTCCGCCCGGAAGGCGACTGGGACCAACCGGGAATCCTTGAGATTTCGGCGACCCGATCGGTCCGCGATCCGGGCGAAAATGTTGTGCGGTCCACGCCCGTCCTAACCTCATGACCATGCGTCGGAACATGAATGACCTGGACGGAAATGCGCCGCTTGCCAGCGTCGACAAGGCGCTTTGATGGGCGGGAATTGGTGCCCCCGAATCTCGGGCGCAGCCACACCTGGCGCAAGGACCATCGTGCATGACTGATGACGTCACCATAACATTTACCGCCGACGTTTCCGACTTGCAACAAGGGATGCAACAAGCGACGAGCGCGGTGGAAGCAACGACGGGCGCGTTGCGCAGTGGCGCCGCGCAGATCAACGCCAGTTTCGCCTCGTTGTCGCAAGCCTATGGAACCGCCGCGGCGAAGAAGATCGCAACGGTGCGGACGGCGAGCGATACTGAAATCGCAGTTGCGCGGCAAAATGAACAAGCGCGATATAATATTGCCTTAAGCGGCGTGAACGAGCAGGTCTCGCTCGTCAAGGAGCAGGCCCAGTCGGGCCAGATCTCGCGCCAACAAGAGCTCTCCGGCCTCCTCGCGCTTGACACCAAGCGCGAAGACATTGACCGTCAGTACCTCCAATTCCTGGAAAGCACTTATCAACAAGGGACCGTCGCCTATGCGGCCGCTCAGCGCCGCATCGAGGAACTCGCCAGCCAATCCGCGCGTAGGAAGCAAGAAATCGAGCGCAAGGTCAACCATGAGATCGAGGCCGACTACAGACGCAGCTTCGAGCAGATTGGTTCGGGTGTGTCGTCCTCGATCACCGGCATGATCACGGGGCATTTGAGGCTTCGCGACGCAGCACGAAATATGCTCTTGCAGATCATCGAAAGCTTCATTCAGGCCAGGGTGAAAACGGTCGCCGATTGGCTCGCCGGCGTCGCGGCGCAAACAACCGCGACGACCGCCGGGGAAGGCGCGAAGACCGCCGCAGTGACGGCGGGGGTCGCGGCACGCTCGGGCGCGGAGTCGGCTGGCGCGACGGCTTCCATGGCGTCCACCCTAAGCGGTGTTATAAAAAGCATCATGGCCTCGGCGAGCGAGACATTCGCGGGCATCTTCGGCTTTTTATCGCCGGTCATGGGGCCCGCGGCGGCCGGACCGGCGGCGGCAGGCGAGGCAACCGTGCTTAGCGTTGCTGGCGGCCTCGCGATGGGCGCTTGGAGCCTGCCAAGCGATATGATCGTGCAGGCGCATCGCGGCGAGATGGTCGTCCCCGCCGGGGTCACGCCATGGGCGCAAGGCGTCATGTCCGGCGCCGCGAACACGCCAGGCATAAGCACGGTGCATGTCCATCACGCCACGAATTTCAATGTGTCCGCCATGGATTCGCAAAGCGTGCGGCAATTCTTCAAGGATCATGGCAGAACGATCATGCGCACGATCAACGAGAGCGTTCGCACAGGGAGCCATATCGGTTTGGCGAAGCTCCGCGCGACATGACGCCGCTTCAATGGATTCCCTACCGCCGGGCGGCAAACTGCGCCGGCCGCCGCGTTTATCGTCCGTGACGCGAGCATCGGCGCGCATCGTTAACGAATTGCGTGATACATGGGTTATGTCAACGGGATTAATCTCCTACCCGCGACGGGGGAATTTACCTACGGCACCACGGCGAGGATTGGCCAGCGGGTCAGTGAACAGGCGCCGACAGGTATCAATATCTATGCGAATCAGCCATCTGAGCGAACCGATTACGCGCTTTCGATAGATCAGCTCCAAGCCGCCTTCCCCGCCTGCACGACGGTTGCCGTCGTCTGTGCCTGGTTCGGCAACAACGAGAACGTTCAGTTCTGCCAAGTCTATCCCAGCACGACCTACATTAACAACGGCACGGTGATCAATCCGGGGACCGGCCTTCCATGGCCAACGCTCGCCAATTCTTTCTTTAAATGGAATGGCTCGTCATTCGGCACGCCCGAGCATTGGCGAGTCTCAAGCCTGACCGAAACATCTTCCGGCCTGATCCCGATCTCGTCGTCCGGGGGCATCTTCACCTACGGCGGCACGCCGTCAGACCAAAGTATCGTCGAGTGCATCGCCGTTTTGAAGGCGCGCGGTTTTCGCGTCGTCTTCTATCCATTCATTTTGATGGACGCGCCCGGCAAGCCGTGGCGCGGGCGGATCACCTATTCGCCGGATGTCTCATCGGCCGCGACGAGCGCGGTCAGCACCTTCCTCGGCTCCGCCACCACATCGCAATTCAGCCGCGATTACGTCAACAACACGGTGTCCTATGCGGGAGCGCCTGCTGATTTTACTTACCGGCGCATGTTGCTGCATTACGCTAATTTGTGCGTTGTTGCTGGCGGAGTCGATCTATTTCTTATTGGTTCTGAGTTTCGCGGCCTGGAAACAATACGCGGTCCGGGGTGGACAATTACCGGCACGACTGACGGAAGTGGCAACGCAATTTGGGATTACCCCTTCGTCGCCGGAATGATCACGCTTGCGGACGACGTGCGCAGCACTTTCGACAATGCCGGGTTCCACAAGGATACGGTGAACCTTCACAATTTGATTTCCTATGCCGCCGATTGGTCCGATCTCATGGGCTGGCAGCATCCCGGCGCGAACCCGCCATTCCCGCCGCCGGTCGGCGCCGGCCTCGGCGGCCAATGGCCGCACCTCGACCAGCTTTGGGCGCATAACAACATCGATCTGGTCTGCTTCGACAATTATATGCCGATGTCCGATTGGACGACCGGCGACGGCAGTCCTATTCCAAGCAGCGGCCAGAGCAACAATCTCGACATCGCCAACTGGGCCTCTCCCCCCGCCGCGGATCAACATTATGATTGGGGCTCGGTCGGCGACGCGACGGTGCCCCCAGGCGCCAACTACGGAACGCCGCTGGGAAGCGTCACATCGAGCCTGGACTATGGAACGACGGTTGTTCCGGCATGGCCTCCGGCACCGGCCGTGATGAGCAACCTCGGGCTGAACGGCCAAGCGACGATCAACTCGCTTCCCTACTTGAAGGCCAACATCGAGGGTGGCGAGAGATTCGATTGGTTTTACTTCAACTCGAACAATCTCGGCCTCGGCCTTGATCCTCTCGGATCCGGGCAACTGGTATCGGTTCCGGGAAATCCGGGCGACGACAGGCTCGTCCAAAAAAGGCGGCAGTTTTTCCCGCAACAGCAAATCCTCGGCAACAAGCAAATCCGCTGGTGGTGGTACAATAATCATCAAGTCCTCTATGACGACGGGCTTGGCGGTGGCGAAATTCCGCACGGTCCGAAAACCGAATGGGTTCCGAAGTCGAAATCGATCGCCTTCACCGAATATGGGTTCCCCTCGACCGACAAGAGCACGAATCAGCCAAACCTATTCTTCTCGGCCGGGTCGAGCGAATCCGGCACCGCCTATTGGTCCGACTGGCAAAGCGCCGACGGAGCAACCTATCTGCCGAAGCGGGATCAGAACCTGCAGCTTTTGGCGCTGCAGGCGATGCACCAATATTGGTTCGACGATCTGCCGCCGCGCAACCCGCAAGTGGCGGGCGTCCACATGCTCCAGCCGGCGTTCTGCTCGGTATGGAACTGGGACGCGCGGCCTTTCCCGGCCTTCCCAAATCTTGGCAATGTTTGGGGCGACGCAGGCAATTGGGCGGCGGGAAATTGGCTGAACGGCAAGGGGCCTTTTTTAACGCCGCCGGTGCCGGACACACCAAGTGGAGTTCAGATGCCATTTAATTTTCCCGCTCTTCCCGGGCTTTCCTGGAGGGTCCACAAGAAGCCGTCGTTTTCGACGCGCGTGGCGAGCCACGTGTCGGGCCGCGACGTGCGGCTGCCGTTCTACGCGGTCACGCTGTATGAGTTCGAGCTGACCATCGAGGGCTTGGATTCGAACGGCGCCTATCCTGGCCTCGGGGTGAACTCGCTGCAATCGCTCATGGGTCTCTATATCCAATGTCAAGGCCAGTTCGGGACGTTCCTCTACACCGATCCAACCGACAACGCCGTGACTGGTCAGGCGATCGCGACAGGAGACGGGAGCACGACGGTCTTCAACCTCGTTCGCACGCTCAGCGGCGCGACGGAGCCGGCGTCGTGGGTCACGTCAGTCTCGAACGTCTATCTGAACGGCGTGAATCAACCGTCCGGCTGGACTCTCACCGCTCCGAATACGCTCACCTTCGCGACCGCGCCTGGCAACTTGGTCGCGATCACGGCAAGCTTTTCCTACGCCTTCAACTGCCGGTTCCTCGACGACCAGGTGGATTTCGAGGAATTCATGAACGGCCTTTGGCAAGTGCAGAGCTTGAAGTTTAGGAGCGTGAAGCCGTGAGATGCGAGATAACGCGAGGGTCAGCCCGGTCATTCCTTGGGCCCGATGGCACGCATAGGTTAACAGTCATCTGGACCTTATGAAGAAATTCGCGACCGCAATGGGGATCTCGTTTTTTGACGTTGACAGCGAAGATCATCGGTCAGTGGTCGGACTGAGCTGTGGCGCGAAACTGCATGGGTTTGCGAGCGATAAATGAGAGCCACGACATGCTTATCAACCGAAGGAGAAGCAGATGACATTTGGTGAATCAATCGAAGCTTTGAAAGTCGGCGACCGCGTTTCCCGCGCGGGCTGGTCCTTCGGCAACGGCTCGGGAGGTGAGAAAATGTGGCTACGACTGCAAAAGCCTAACGAAGGCTCGGATATGACTCTCCCCTACATTTTCATGTCAACCGCGACCGGCGATCTTGTCCCGTGGCTCGCATCGCAAACGGACATGCTGGCCGAAGATTGGTTCGTCCCCGAGTTCGCTACCGCGCATACGGACGACGCGGGGGCATTCTGAGGTCATGAGAGCCGCGACGCCCGCCCTCGTAAACTACATTAACATGCTCCGCGCCGAACCCGACGCGCAAGCCATCGTGGCGGATTGTTATACTTTCACGCTGCGCACCGGCTTGATCCTGACCTACACCAACGCCGATGTGCCGGTGACGCTCAACGGCTACGTCTATGCGGCCAATTCAATTCTCGTGGATGGTCTGAAATTCAAATCCGCCGCCGGCCTGGAAGTCGATCAGCAGCAAATCACCGTATCCGCAAGAGCGACTGATACGGTCGGCGGCGTTCCATTTCTGCAAGCATTGCGAAACGGCGTGTTCGACGGCTGCGAGATTTCCCGCGAGCGGGCGTTTCTAAATTCCTGGTCTCGCGCGGATGCCGCCAACCCGATAGGCAGCGTCGTCCTCTTCAAGGGCCGAATTGGCACCGTCGATAATGTCGGGCGCACGTCGGCGCAGATCACCGTCAATTCGGACCTCGTCCTGCTCGATCTGCAAATGCCCCGGAATGTCTATTCGCCAACGTGCCAGCACGTGCTTTATGATTCCGGCTGCACGCTCGTCAAGAGTGCGTTTGGAACGGCGGGGACGGTTGGCGCGAACTCGACGCTCTCGGTCATCAACTGGTCAGGCGCCTCCGCGAACTTCAAACAAGGGACGATCTTGTTTTCGTCAGGCCCGAACGCGGGGGTGAGCGCGAACGTCAAGGATGCAAATCCAGGGGTGTCACTGACGCTCTCCTATCCGCTTTACAATGCGCCCGGAACAGGAGACGCCTTCACCGCCTATCTCGGCTGCGACCACACCCAAGCCACCTGCGCGACGAAGTTCAGCAACCTCGCCAATTTCCGCGGCTTCCCTTACGTCCCCTCGGCGACCTATGCGCTTTGACCATGCGCGGCAGGTCATGCGCAAAAGGTGAAACATGAAGCCCTACGACCCCTACAAAACCGCGCGCGAGCTCGCAATCACCAATGCGGAACGCGCCGGGCTGATCAAGCTCGCGCGTGCGTTTCCTTACGACACGGACGCATTTGATATGAGCGATTGGCGCACTTGCATCTGCGGCAAACTGCATAAGCTGAGAGCGTTGCCGTTTGTGTCCAAACCAAAATTTTCGGTCGCCTTGACCGGACTTTTCTGCATGTGGCGCGGCGACACTTGCGCGCCATGTTGGATGCCGCTCACCATGGATCATTCCAAGGAACACGCCGCGCTGGCGATCACCCGTTTTCTTACAAATGGAGCGTGATATATCGTCTGGCAGGCTGCGCAAGATGATAAGGCCCGGTGACGGTTGCGCCGCCACCAGATTGCTTCTTACCGCTCGATCCGGCAAAGGGTGATGCCGATCCTGACGCTCACCCGCGATCCTTGCCAAGAAAGCAGGGACTCGGCGAAGTCCGCCGATTGTGCGCGCAGCGAAGATTCCGCAATGCCTCCTTCGCGCCATGACACCTAGACGGCGGCGAAAGCCGCTAATTGCTTGCTAGCGTCGCGAGCCGCGGCCGTAACCACCGATATTTGCTTGTGTTTTGCCATGTTACAATATCCTTTTGTCGCGTGTTCTACTGCATTGTGTCTAGTATCAGCCAAAACCGCTATGTATATACACAGCATAAGTTGAAAGAAGTCTATAGAAGACAAGAAGTAAATCTTATCGCTATTGCAAGGGGGCGACGACATGAAGTTCATCGACAAGATTGAGGCGTGGCTTTGGGCCATCGGCGAGGAATGGGGCGCGAAGCCGGCGCGCGAGAAAAGCATTATTGCCCTTATCGGGGTGCTCATGGCGAGTCTCGCCGTCATGCAATTTGCCCTGGACGCCTCGGAATGAGGAATGAAGGGGAACAGCGCGTTGCGATCGTCCGCGAAGCGCGCTCTTGGATTCGCACGCCGTACCATTCGCAAGGCGACATCAAAGGCATCGGCGTTGATTGCGGCATGCTGCTCGTCCGCGTCTTCGTCGATACTGGGCTCGTGCCCCCGTTCGATCCGCGCCCTTACGCGGACGATTGGTATCTTCACCGGAGCGAGGAACGCTATCTCGGCTTCATCTTCGATCGCGCCAAGGAAGTGGAAAATCCCCTTGCTGGTGACGTGGTGGTCTTTCGCTATGGGCGCTGCTTTTCGCACGGAGGCATCGTGACGAAAGCCTGCCCGGTCACCATCGTTCATGCGTTCCAGCCGGCAATGATGGTCCTCGAAGAGGAAGTGTCGCGCAGCCCCGCCCTTTGCGCGCGCGGGCGGCATCCGAAATTTTTCAGCCTTTGGGCAAAGCAGCGATACCCATGATCGCAACGGAACAACACTACGTCAATCGGGGCTGAGATGGGATTCCTGAGACAACACCAAAATCCGGCTGCCATCATAAAATATACTGGGCTGCAAATCCAGACGTCGAGCAACGCCGTCCCGATCGCGCTCCTTTATGGAGTAAACCGGCTCGCCCCGAATGCGATATGGACAGGCGGCTTTTATGCGATCCCGCAGTATCAAAAAGGAGGCGGGAAAGGGGGGGGTCATGGGCAGCTCCAAGGCTACACGTATTACACTTCCTTTTTGCTGGGGCTCTGCGAAGGGCCGATCAATGGCTATGACGTTACGTTTCTAAATCAGCAATGGCTATGGGGCCTCTACGGCACTGGGCTTGAGCAGGCGACGGGTGGCGCGACGCCGCAAGCCCCTTGGGGCTATTTGCAGGCATTTTTCCCAGGGCAAGCGCTTGGCTATAATGGACTCGCCTATGTGGGAGCCTTCAATTTCAATCTCGGGTCGAGCCCGAACCTGCCGCAATTTTCCTTCGTGCTCTCCGGTATAACTGGCGTCAACAACAGCATTTGGGCTGGAAACGTCGTCAACGGCGCCGATTCCGATCCGGCTCTGATCATCCAGGATTTTCTCACCAACGCTCAGTATGGCGTGCTTTTCCCGGCGGCGAGCATCGACGCGACGACGCTGCTTGGCGCCTCGGGGGATTCTTCCTACCAGACTTACTGCCGGGCGTCGTATCTTGCGCTTTCCCCGGTTCTCACCAACCAGGAGGCCGCGAATTCGATTCTAGCGCGCTGGTTGCAGCTGACCAACACGGCCGCCGTGTGGTCTGGCGGAAAATTAAAATTCATCCCTTATGGGGACACCCCCGTCACCGGGCCGACGAGCATTGGGAATGTGACGTTCAACCCGAACGTCACCCCAATCTATAATCTCACCGACGACGATTTCATCCATGAGGACGGGAAAGACCCGCTGGAGGTCGTTCGCTCGGACCCGTATGCCTCCTTTAACCGGCAGCGACTCCAAATCAACCACAGGGGCAACTTTTACAACGCCACGCCAATCGAGGCTTGGGATCAAAATGCGATCGAGCTGTACGGCCTCCGCATGGCGTCCGATATTACCGCGAGCGAGATTTGCGATCCATTGGTTGGGCAGATTTCCGCGCAACTGATCCTCCAGCGCGGGCTCTCGATCCGCAATACCTACAATTTCAAGCTCTCGTTTGAATATTGCCTGCTTGAGCCGATGGACTTAGTCACTGTCACGGATTTGGGCCTCGGCCTTTCGAATGTCGCGATAAGAATTGTCGCGATCGAGGAAGACGACGCCGGTCTTCTTAGCGTGACCGCCGAGGAATTTCCAGGCGGCACGGCGACCGCCGTGCAATATCCTGTTCAGCCCAATAGCCCCAATTCGACGAACCAGGCCGTCGTGCCAGCACGTGTCAATACCCCGGTCATCTATGAACCGCCAGCCGTTTTGACCGGCGGCGTCGCCAAAATCTGGGCCGGGGCGTCCGGCGGCATCGCATCGGCGTATTTGCTCGCCGAAACCACCGAAGGCACAACCCATTCGACGGCGCAAACGGTCGTCGCGTCGCAGCCCGCAAATGTTCCTGGCGGCGCGACGCCAAACATCATCGCGTTCTCGGTTTACGCGCAGGCCTCTGGCACAGGCGCGAATGCGCGCTCGGCGCTGCGTTTGAATATTTTCAACGGTTCCGCGACGGTCGGCGCAGATTTCAACCTAACTGGTGCTGGCGCATTCACGGCGGACGCCGGGATCACCGCGACAATCACCCAGCAAACCGCGTCGCCGCTTTGGTATCAATGCCAGGTTTCCTGCCCGATGGCGTTGGCAGGAACCCCGGTTCTCACCATCTTGCTTGAAAACCCGTATCTGATGACATCCTACTCCGGCACGTCTGGCGATGGCGTGTTTCTTTGGGGGGCGGCTTATTCGGCTGGGTCCGAGCCGCTTGTGTTCCTCCCCGCGTTCGCGACGGCGACCGGCGCGACCTATCAGCCAAATGGAGTTACGACGCCGGAAGGGGTATCCGGCGTTGCCGATCCGAACTGGGGCGGCGCGTTCGTTTGGATTTCGACGGATGGCAACACCTATGCCCAGGCCGGAACGGTTTCCGCGCCGGCGCGCCAAGGGTTCCTTACCGCCGCGCTTGCCCTCCCGCCAGGGGCGAACCCTGACACCACCGACACATTGTCCGTCTCTCTCATCGAAAGCGGCGGCGTTCTCACAAGCGGCACCAATGCCGACGCGCAAAATGGCGTGACGCTTTGCCTCGTGGAGAGTGAGCTTTTAGCCTTTGCAACCGCGACGCTCACCGGGACGAATGCCTATAATCTCACTTACCTCTATCGCGGGCTCTATGGCACTCTGGCCCTCGCGCATCTAAACGGCGCGCCGTTCGCAAGGCTCGATTCCGCGATCTTCTCCTATCCGCTGCCCGCGGCCATGATCGGTGTACCGCTCTTCTTGAAATTCCAGAGCTTTAATATTTTCGGGCAAGGAATCGAGGATCTCTCCGAATGCACGGCCTATTCCTATACCCCTACAGGGGCCGGATCTCCGATAGGCCCTGTGACGCAGTCGCTTCTTAATGGCGCGAGCCTTGATTTTCGCCACGCGAGCGAAATCGTTTCGGAAAAGGACCAATGGGGGATCGTCACCGACGGTATTCTTCTCGCGAGCGTAGATCTCGGCGCAGGGATTCCGTAGAAAGGACATTCACAAATGACAAAAAACAGATTGTTTTTAGCTCTTGCTGCCTTAGTTTCCGTAAAATTATCATCGGAATTTACCCAAGCAGTAACGGCATTATAGCCTCATGGAACAGTACTTACTTCGCCAATCGGCGGAGTTCCTGGATTTAGGCACTATACATATCTCATTTTTGCAACCAGCTAGGAAATACCAATGAGCGTTCAAGTTCAGCTGCGCCGCGACGTTGTGGCAAACATTCTCGCAAACTTCGGCGCGCAAGGCGAGGTATGGATCGATACAACCTACAACAGGCTTATCGTCAACGATGGTGCGACAAAGGGCGGCTTCTCTCCGGCGACGACCATCTTCGTTGGCAACAGCGGCAGCACCAACAATTCCTCAACGAACTCAGGCACCTTCGTCAACCACACGCCGACCTTCACGATCCCGGCGAATTTCATGACATCAGGCCGCGCGGTCCGGGTGACAACGCATTTTCAGATCACGACCGGCACTGGCGCGCCGGTTCTCTTGCACAGGCTATCGCTCGGGACTACCGCGCTCGGCACGACTCCGTCGTTTACCCCTGGCAATAGCCAAACCAATGTTGGCTTTGCCCTCATCTGGATTTTTCAGGCAACTGCGGCCCCTGGCGCGTCGGTGAATGTGCAATGCTCGCTCGTCACGGGGGCGAACGGCGGCGCGAGCGCGCAAGTAAATACCACGGCGATGCCGGTCGCCGTGGCGACCAATGCCGCGAACGCCGTCACGATCGCGACCGAGTGGGCCACGGCTGGAACCGGCACGAACACGATCTCCTTGAACCAGCTCATCGTCGAGGCTTTGAACTAGACGTCCGCGAGCGCTCGGTGCCGACCTCATAAACGGCTCCGCGCGCCACCGCACTTTCCTTGTCTATCGAGCCCGCCATCTCCTAAGCTTGACGAAGGACGCCAAGCAAAGCAGGCGGGCGTTTTTTGGGGACCACGAATGACGATTGTTCAAATGCTCCCTCCCCTTGACGGGAGCCGCAATTCCATTTCGGTGTCCGGCCGCACCTATTCCTCGCTTCCCCAGATGGTGATCGCGGTGCCGACCGCTGATGTGCCTGTGCTGCAGGCGAATGGATGGCAGACCGTGCCGCCGGTGAATGTGTCCGGCGAGCCCGGCGAATCGTGGGCAGGAAGGTTGCGCCGGTTGCGCGGCGCAGCCGTCAATAACAACCCAGTTGAACGCCCCATCCTGATCGGATCCATCCCATGGGTGGCTGGCGGCGTCTTCGCCGCCGGGGCCATCGTCGGCAATGCGGGGAACGTCTATAAGACCGTGGCGGGCGGGACGGCCGGCGCGACGGCGCCGACCCATATCACGGGCGCGGTCAGCGACGGCGCCGTGACGTGGACGTGGCAAGGGGTGCAGACGGCTCCAGGCATGACTGCCGTAACGTCTACGCATAACGCGGGATTGGCGAAAACATATGCGGCTCTTGGCAACACAGCCAATAATACTGGAGTGTTCCGCTTCGGGGGCGGCGTTCCCGCAGCTCAATTTGGCAGTATCGCCATGATTTCTGTTACCAATGCGCCGCAATTCGATAATTGGATTACAGGAACGACAGTATATAACTTCTGTGAAACTTCTTTTAATGGAGTTAAACTTGAATATTCTTTTCTAAATTTTGTAGGAACAGTATCAATTCAAGTGGATGGTCAATATATAGATTCGGTCGCCAGCCTTGGCGGGGGAGGCGTAGCCTATTTTACCTTAGATTTCACGAATGTTGCCGGACACACCAGCAGCCAGGCCCTGGTCGGCCGCCAAAGGCACGTGATCACGGCCGAATGGAACGGGGTGATCGCTAGCGCTGGGGAAGTGGGGCTGTACCAGGTTTCTTGCGAACCGACGGCGACATGTTCCTACCCCTTCCGCGCGGATGATTTTTCAACCGCCTACATTGCCGATTCGCAAGGCTTTGGCGAGGGCGACGCTAGCGTCAATGCGAATAGGACACTGGCCCACCCAGTGGTCTTCAGACACTTGATGGGGCTGCCTGATATCGCGCTTTGTGCAATACCTGGGTCTGGCTACGTCGCGCCGGGCGTTGGAACTCCCTTTGGCTCCCATGCGATTGGCGATCTGCGGAAGTTGAATGCGTACCGGTCACTGAAATACATAATCGTCCAGGCGAGCGGGAATGATCAACTTTATCTCACGACATTGCAGAACGCCGCTTTCGTGTTTCACACGGCACTGCGCGCTGCGTTCCCGCTCCTTCCGATCTTCGTGACTGGGGTAATAAATGGCAGCGTCGCGGACGGTGTTACGTTGGCCGTGGCACAAGCGATTGAGCGGCTGGTTGCCGCCGCGGTCGCGCAAAATCAAGCCAATGGCGACGGTCTGATATATTTCATCCCCAATTCCACGGCAGTGCCTGCCCCGTGGATCGTTGGAACTGGGCACATCGGGGCGCCGGTCGGCGACGGCAACGCTGATTTCGATATTGGCGTGGACGGCACTCATTTAAGTCCATCGGGCCATAATCTGCAGGCTCGCAATCTCGCCACCGGAATTCTGAGCGCGATCGCATCTATCCCATAAATCGCAACTCTCCCACAATGAGATTTGGGCCCGGCGTGTCGATCGAGGGCCAGCCATCCGGTCGCCGCGCCTGACGGCGGGCGGTGCGGTGATTTACACCAGAACTCTTCTACGTTTCGGCGCTTCGCCGATCGCGCTACTTTTGACCTCTCGTGCCGAAACGAATTTCACGACTGGCGCGGTCCGGTTCGCGGTCAGCTACATCCAGCTCGGCCCGCCCCCTTCGTAACCGGCGCGCCACCGCACTTTCCTTGGCTTACGAGCCCGCCCTCCTTCGACAAGCGAAGGCAGTCGGGCTTTTTTTGTGGAGAAGAAATATGGCAGTAGTTCTACAATCACTATACGTTATCCAGCTTCAACCGCTCACCTTGTCTGCTTCGTCCTTCCATGTCGGCAGCCCCCAAGGGACCGTCGTCGGGAACATCCTCGGGACCCAGACAGGGTCGACGATCGCATTCGACTCGCTCAGCACGCCTGGCGCCCTGCAAATCAATGGCACGAGCCTTCAGGTTGGCCCGACACCATCGGGCACGCCTGGCACCATCACGTTCAATCTTGTCGAGACCATGACTGGCACCACGAATACGCCGAACAAGACCTATGGGTTCAGCGTCTCCGAACTCGCGGCAATTCCAGTCAACATGGCTGTCCCAACCATCACCGGCACTGCCCAGGTCGGGCAGACCCTCACGGCCTCGCATGGCACCTGGACGAATGCGCCGACGAGCTACACCTATCAATGGAAAAGCAGCGCTTCTGGCACGATCGCGGGCGCGACGGCCGCGAGCTACGTTCCCGTCACGAGCGACATTGGGAATACGCTGACGGTATCCGTGGTCGCCGCGAACGCTTCGGGTTCAAGCGCGCCGGCGGCGAGCGCCGCTACGAAAGCCGTTGCGGCAGCGGGCAGCGTGCCGGCGAATTCGGTGCTCCCCACGATCTCAGGCGTCCCTCAGGTCGGGCAGACCCTCACCGCTTCGACCGGCACCTGGACGAACGCGCCGGCCTCTTTCACCTATCAATGGAATCGCGCGGGGACGGCGATCGGAGGGGCAATTGCTTCCACTTATGTTCCCGTCGCGGCGGATGTTGGCGCTACACTGACGGTTTCCGTCGTCGCCACGAATTCCGCCGGATCAAGTTCCCCGGCGACAAGTGCGGCCACGAGCGCGATCGCGGGGGCGGCAGCGGTTCCCGTGAACACCGCGTTGCCCGCGATCTCGGGAGTCGCGCAAGTGGGGCAAACGCTCACCGCGACCAATGGCACTTGGACGAACAGCCCCACAAGTTTCACCTATCAATGGAATCGCGCGGGGACACTGATCGGAGGTGCAATTGCTTCCACCTATGTTCCCGTCGCGGCGGATGTTGGCGCTACGCTGACGGTTTCCGTCGTCGCCACGAACGCTACGGGTTCAAGCGCGCCGGCGATAAGCGCGCCGACAAGTGCCGTTTTCGCCGCCGCCCCCGGCCAGCATCCCACGCTGCTCAACAGCTATGTGCTGCGCCCACCGTGGCAGGTTGCCGGCGTCGATTACCCGGTTGGACTGCCGGCAGGAACCGTGCTGACTGACTGGCAGGCGATGAGCGGACCAGGAATCACAGTTAATAGCGTGGCGTCGCCCCCGAATGTCACTATTGATGGGGCAAACAACATCGTTATCTCTAATGTAGATTTCTCGTTACATAATGGGGCATATCTTTACATAACAAATTCATCCGGTGTGACGATCGACAAGTGTAATTTTGGCGGTACAAACATGCAAAACGTCCCTTCTGGGGCGATTGTCGGGACCACCACGGCTCAAAACATAACAGTTACCAACACAACGATTGATGGTAACGGAACGCCAACTTCCCTCGACGGAAGCCTCATCGTACTTTACGGCGGAGGGACGAATACGGTATCCCACAACTGGATAAAGAACTCTGCTCAGCAATCGTACAGCCCATATGCTAGCGGCGTACATCAAACAGTTATATATAGAAATAATTTAGTAGAGCAATCTGGGAAGGGAACTGGAGCACACGCAAATTATCTACAATTTGGCGGGGCACAGACGGATAGTGTAGATGTCGAGTATAATACATTTTACAACACGCCACAGCTTTCAGGCGGCGAGGCGCTCCAATTTTATAATAATAATAGCGGTGGATATATTCACAACTGCACCTGGGCATTTAACGTCATGATCGCTACCGGTGGCGCGCCGGGGGACGCAAGGTCTTATATCATCCATGGCGGCGCCCCCGCTGACGGGAATATCGGCAGCGGCCATGACAACTACATGGATAATAGCGCTGCGTATGGCCCTTATTATTCGAACTCGATGAGCGGCTGGACGCTGTCCAATAATTTCGACATGACGACCGGCGCCCTCATCCCTAAGCCGCCAGAAGCTCACTGAGACACTTCCTTTCCCCTTATTGGGGGCAGGGGTGAACCTGTTTGGCGCGGGGGTCGTCTGGGATTGCAGTCACAAGCCGCATCCGGCGGCCCCCTCATTCACCATAGGCGCGTTGCAATGATCCGAAGAAACAGAGGAACTTGTCTCATGAGGAGAGTTTCCATCGCCTTGATGCTTGCCCTGACCGTCGCACCCGCCGCCGTGGCCGCACCGGGCGCCATGTTCCGATGCGAGGAAGGCGGCTGGCGCCTTCAAGAAAACATGCCCAAGGTGCGTATCCACGCCACGGTCCACGGCAACGGCGCCTTCTTAACGACGGCACGCGGGTCTTTAAGGACGGTTAAAGAAGGGCTCTATGCGATCATCTTCCAGCCGGGGACTAAATTTGATGGCGCCTGCCGGCCGGGGGACTGGTTTGTGATGTCTATGTTTTAGGTGTCGTGAGGGACTTCAATGAAAGTGCGCACCCGCGGCCCAAGGCCCTGATGCGACGAGTGCCCTGCTCATGAGCCCTAAGCCGGGCTTCCATGCCGCCGAAAGGCGGCTTTTTTATTGGAGCACATCATGACGGCCGAAAATTTCGGTATCCCGGACCTTCGGTTCCGAGCCTGTCTTGCCTTCACTCTGAAACACGAGGGCTTGAGGTCGAACGACCCGCTCGATCCGGGGGGCCGGACAATGGAGGGTGTGACGCAGGCGACTTATGACGCGTACCGCATAAGAACGGCACTCGGACGCAGGGACGTCTTCACGATGGGTGCCGCCGAGCGCGATGAAATCTATCGCAACGAATATTGGGATCTCGTCAATGGTGATCTGTTGCGCGCTGGCGAAGACCTCTGCGTCTTCGACTTCGCGGTCAATAGCGGAGTTTCGCGCGCGTTGATTGTATGCGCCCATTTCCGCAAATCTCCGGTCAACGATGCGATCGCCGGCATCTGCGCGCACCGGCTTTCATTCCTGCATGCGCTGCGCACCTGGAGCCATTTCGGCGCTGGCTGGGGGCGCCGCGTTTCTGCCTGCGAGGCGCTAGCTTACCGCATGGCCTATGGCAAGGCCGCGCCGGAGGTGCTGACCCGCAAGGCAAACGAGGCAAGAGCCCATTCCGGCAAGAAGTCCACGCAGGCAACGGCCGGCGGCACGATCATGGGAAGCGCCACGATCGCGCACGCTGTCCATGGCGGCATGAGCGGCGCAACGGAACTCTTCCTTTTGGTTGTCGCCGCCGGCCTCGCCGGAATTTTCTTCTTTCATGGGTGGCGGCAGAGCCAGCGCGCCGCTGCATTTCATGCGGAGGCAAAGCGATGATCCAACCGATAGTCGATTGCTTGACCATAGTCTCTCTTATGATCATCGGCCTGTGGCTCGAAGGGATCGGCGGAAAACATAATCTCGCCGACGAACTCCTTGCGCCGGTTCCGCTCGGGCTGGGCGGCATCATCTTCGTGCTTCTTGAAAGGATTCCGGCATGATGGTTCGGCACGGTTCGACAAGAACTCACCAGTTCACCCTAATCGACGCGATCGGCATCGCTCTTATCGTTGTTGGAATTGCGATGACGGTTCTGAACTTCCTAGCGGCCCGCCAGCCGAGCGCCGACGCGCGATCGGTCACAATTCGCAAGAGCGGACCTTCGGTTCGCGATCCGAAGGTCCCGGTTACGGAATTCGCGCCACGCGGCGCGGGCAACATTCTCTAGGGAAGGACAGCATCATGCGCTATTTCGTAATCCCAGCGCTTATCGCAATAATTTACATTTTTATCGTGCGACCGAAGATCAAGCAGTACCGCGCGGTCTCCGGGATCATCCAAAAGGCCGATGCGGCGGGCGCTTCGATATGGGGAAGATTCGCGGCGCGGCTAAGCGGCTTCAAAACCGTCATTCTCGGCTCGCTCGCCGCAATCTTCCCGCAGATCCCGGCGATCCTGGATGAGATCAACAGCTTTACCGGCTGGACTCTTTTCATGGCGTCGGGCACGGCCGATAAGGTCGCCGCAGGTCTTGCCGCGGCAACCGCCATAACTCACGTTTACGGCCTTGTCGCGGCCGCCAAGATGGTCCCGGTCACGCCCAGCCAGGCACCACCGTCACCGGCAGTCCCCCCCGCAGCACCGAAAGCTTAATGGAGCGGAGATGCTCGCTCTGATCATTCCAATTCTCAACGCGGTGCTTGGCGGAATCATCAAGCCATTCGTCGCGGCTTGGACTGATTACGAGCGCACGAAGCTCACCACCGGCGAGGCGGGGTTCGAGGCGGCGGCGAAGTCGGATTCCGCCGTCATGCAGGCAGCTCTCGCCGCCGACGTGCAAATGGCCGCCATGAAGGTGCAGCTTTACGGAACACTATCTTATCGGGTGATCACGCTGGTCGCGGGGTTGCCGCCGGCGATCCATTTCGGGCTCGTCTATATCGACACGATCTTGGCGAGCAAGGCGTTCCTCGGGCAAGCAATCATCGGCGTGCCGAAGCTGCCCGCGCCCTACGACACATTCGAATGGGCGGTCGTATCGAGCTTTTTTCTTGTCCACGCGGTCAATCTTGGCAAGTCGAATGTAGCGGCTTGGCTAGGCAAGAAATCATGATGCTTTTTGAGGTGATCGGCAAATGACCAGAAAGCCTCTTACCCAAGGTGACGAGGATGGCTTTTGCGGCCTCTATGCAATCACCAACGCTCTAACACTGCTCTTCCCGTCACGAATGGGCGACGCAGCCAGGTCTGATGTCTTCAAAGTGATCGCGAAGGCGTGCAAGAGCGAATGGCCGGGAATCATCTGGAACGGAACAAATGTCAGCGATATCCGGTCGATGCTCGGCGCCGCGCAGGAATACCTCGCAGATTCTTTCTCATGGGAACAGCCATTCTCGCATAAGTCGTTCAAGGGCTTCCAAGACTTCGCGCGCGAACTGAAATGGCGAATCGAAGGTGACGATGCTTTTGCCATCGTCGGAATCTCGAAGCCTTGGGAACACTGGACCTGCGCGCACCGGTTGACGATGCGTGAGATGATCATGACCGACTCGTGCCACGTCAAACGGATACGGCTCGTCAAATGCGGCCTGACCGGCACCGGAGCCGATTATGAGTTCGATTATCACCAGACTTTCACTCTCATGAAGGTCGCGCAAGGGCGCCCACCGTAACCGGCATTCGCATAGATTCTTCTTGGAACAGCCTAAATGACCCATACAATCGAAACGCTGAAAGAGCTGCACGAGCAGCGCTTCGCCGCGATAGATAGGGCGATCATCCTGGCGGCCGAGGAAATCGCGCGGCGTCTAGAGGTTTTGAATCACTATCACGAGCTGGCCCGTGAGAAGGAGCGGTCATTCATCAGCCGCGAGACGTTCGAGACATTCAGGGAGCGGGTTGGTGATGATCTCTCGCAGCTTAGACGGGAAAGCCAATCCGCTGATGCCTCGACCACGCGCCTGCGCGAAGCGGCGATGAAAGCCTTATCCGATGAGATCACGGAGCAGAACACCAAGAATGAAATACGTTTCGGAAAGATTGAGGCCGTCCATGCAAAGATCCTCGGAGGCCTCGTGCTCGGGACGTTCGTCCTTCCGCTGATCACCGGGCTGGTCATCTACGTTGTGACCAAGAGCCAATAAGCGAATTGGGGTATACCTTGGCGTTAAGTCGAAGTCTCATTGTTCGCGACACTTGCTGCTATGCCCGGCCTTGAGCCGGGTATCCACTGACGGAAGGCGGATGTTTGGATGGCCGGGTCAAGCCCGGCCATGCCGAAAGGCATCCATGGGCCGTTCTTCTCTTGTCAGAATTTGGTACGAGGTCCTCGATGCGGCGGGTTGGCAAGAGTCTCTGTGATCGGAGACGCGCTCATTGCACCGGTTGAAGGTTCACGACACTCATTGCGGGATTCTCGGGAAAAGTTTGCTCCCAGCCGCCGCCTAGCGCCTTGTAGAGTTGCACAACGTTCGTTGATACATTGGTGGTGCTTTGCGCATATTGCAGCTCGGCCTGCAACAAGGTCCGTGCTGCGTCGAGGACCGTGATGAAATCGATAACTCCGTTGTCGTACCGCGTTCGGGACAGGGCCAGCGCCCGGCGAGAGTGGTCGACCTGATCCTTCAATCGCGCGCGGCGCTGCTGCTCGGTTCGGTAGGCAACCAGCGCGTTAACTACATCGTGCCAAGCCTGAAGCACTGTCTTGCGATAGGTAATGGCCGCTTCCTGCTGTTGGATCTCGCGCAGCTCCAACATAGATTTGAGACGGCCGCCGTCGAAGATTGGGATCGACAGGCTCGGCCCCAACACATATTGCAGCGAGCTCCCCTTCCAAAGATCCTTGAAATCGAGCGCGTTGAGCCCAACGTTGGCGTTGCTGGAATTCAACTTCACGCTTGGATAGAACTCGGCCACCGCGACGCCGATATCGGCGGTTGCGGCGTGAAGCTGCGCTTCCGCCGCGCGTATGTCAGGCCGCCGGCGCGCGAGTTCGGATGCTATTCCGAGCGGCACGCGCGGCGGCGCCGGCGGTACTGGTTTTGCCCGCGCGAGTTCGCTCCGCAGCGAGTCCGGAGGCTCGTCGAGGAGCAGGCTCAGGGCGTTGATCCCCATCGATTCCTGGTTTTCCAAACCGGGCAGCTGAGCCTTGATGCTCGCCGCTTCCGCCGCCGCGTTTTCGACGTCGAGCTGGGTCGTTAGCCCCCTCGCCGCGCGGGTCTTCGTCAGCTGCAAGATCTCGTTGGTGCTATTGAGATTTTCTTTTGAAATCGCGATCTGGGCCTGGGCCCCGCGCAACTGGATGTAATCGCGCGCAAGTTCGGCCAAGGTCGAGACAAGCATGTCGCGGCGCTGATTTTCGGCGGCTTCGACCTGCGCCGTTGCGGCCTCGATCTGGCGTCTGACGTGGCCCCAGAGGTCGAGTTCCCAAGAGGCGTCGAACCCCGGTTGGTAAATGCTAATCGGCGGCACCACAAATGGTGTGCCCGGCGGAGCAAGCGCTTTGCCCAAGCTCACAAGTCCATTCTCGCTGAAGAGTTGGCGCTGGTAGGAAGCATCGCCGTTGATCGCGGGCACCGCGGCCGCGGCCGTGACGCCGAGTTGCGCCCGGCTTTCAGCGCGTCTGAGGGTGGCCGAATTCACATCGAGATTGGCCGTCGCGACCCGCGCGGCCAACGATGTCAGGGTCGGATCGCGGAACGCTGTCCACCAGGCGGGGTCGACCGGCGAAGCATCGCCTTTCGCCGCTGCCTCCGGCGCGTGGTTCGCGCCGAGCGGCCCCGGCTTGGCAAGGAATGAAACGCTTGGCAGCAAGGGGTCCGGCGGCTCGAAATCCGGCCCGACGGAGGCACATCCGGCCAGTGCCAGCAGGGCGAGCAGTGCCGCCACCGCAGTGGTCTTTGCCGCAGCCGGAATGCTGCTAATGCTGCGCGGCACCGGCTCCGCCTTTCTTGGGAGATAGGAAGAAGCAGACGGGGACGACCGCAAAAGCCACCACGCCCGCCAAGAGAAAAACATCCGAATAGGCAAGCACCGCGGCTTGGGTACGAAAAGCCTGGTAGGCCTGCCCTACTGCCATATTATGCACCGCACTCCCCGCGCGCCCCATCGCCGTTAGGGTGTGTTCGGAATGCGCGATCAATTCATTGAAAGGTTGATGGAAAGGGCTCGCCCACCTGGCGAGATAGGATTGATGGACCTGTGTCCGCTCGGTGACCATGGCGGTCGCGACCGAAATTCCAATCGAGCCGCCAACATTGCGGAGCATCACGAAAAGCGCGGTCGCATCGCCGTTGAGCTCGCGCGGCAAGGTCGCGTAGGCGATCGTGCTGATTGGCACGAACAGAAAGGCCAGCACCGCGGTCTGCGCCGTGCGCATGATGACCAGTGTCTCGAAATCGATGTTGAGCGCGAGCCTGCTTGAGTAGAAAAACGCACATCCCATGAAAAAGAAGCCGGCTGCTACGATAAAGCGCGTTTGAACAACGCGCATCAATAGAGCAATGATCGGAATCAGCAGGATGACGCCGATCGCGCCCGGCGAAAGGACCAATCCTGCCCATATGGCAGTGTAGCCGAGGATTGTTTGCGCGAACAGCGGGATGACCACCGCGCCTGCGTAGAGAACAGCGCCGGTGGCCGCCATGAGGACGCTTCCCGTCGCGAAATTCCTGTCCTTGAAGACGTCGAGATTCACAACCGGTTTCTTGGCGATCAAGAGCCAGCCGATCGCGCCAAGGATTCCCAGCGCCGCCAGAATGGCCATGGTGCGAATGAAGGGCGATCCGAGCCAGTCGGCATCCTCGCCACGGTCCAACGTGACCTGCATGCAACCGAGTCCAAGCGTAATCAGCGACAGGCCTATGTAGTCTACGTACCGCGACGTTTTTTTGTGCCAAGGCGGATCCTCGACAAGGACCCAAACGAAAAAGACCGCGATCATTCCCACCGGCAAATTGGCGAAGAAGATCCAGCGCCAATTATAGTTGTCCGTAATGTATCCGCCCAACGTTGGACCGAGCACGGGCGCGACGACCGTGGCGATCGCGGTGACGCCAAATGCCGTAGCGCGCCTATCGGCAGGGAAGGTATCAAGAATGATCGATTGCTGGTTTGGCTGCAGGCCGCCGCCGAAGAAGCCTTGCATGAGCCGGAAGATGACGAGCTGCGGCAGGCTGTTTGCTATCCCGCAAAGGAGAGAACAAACAGTGAACATTGAAAGGCTAATCAGAAAATAGCGCTTGCGCCCGATCACCGCGCCCAGCCAACCCGAAATCGTCAGCACAATGCCGTTGGCGATAAGATAGGACGTGAGCACCCAGGTCGCTTCATCATTGCTAGCCGATAGGCTGCCCGCGATGTGCGGCAAGGCGACGTTGACGATGGTCGAATCGAGAATTTCCATGAAGGCGGCGAGCGTAACGACAACCGCGATTGCCCATGGATTGTGCTTGGGTTTCCACGGAACTTCGCGTTGCTGATCAACCGCGCTCATCGCACATCGACTGTCGCGACCGCGGAAATTCCGAGCGGAAGCGGCAAGTTGGGATCAAGACCCTTGTCGATGACGATCTTGACGGGCACGCGCTGCACGATCTTGATGAAATTGCCGGTCGCATTCTCGGGCGGGAAAGCGGTGAATTTCGAACCTGACCCTAACTGGATGCTGTCGACATGACCCCTCAGGTCGAGGTGCGGATAGGCGTCGAGCTTGACGGTCACCGGCTGACCGGGGCGCATTCTGTCGAGCTGGCTTTCCTTGAAGTTCGCGGTAATCCAAACCTCCGGCGCGACGATTGAAAAGATTTGCTGGCCCGCAGTCACGTAATCACCGACCTCAACGTTACGTTTGGTGATCCAGCCGTCCTGGGGCGCCGCGACGACCGTCCAGGAGAGGTTCAGGAGCGCCTGATCGAGCTTGGCTTGGGCTTGCTCGACCTGACCCTTGAGCTGACCCACCTGAGTGTCAGCCTGCCCAATTTGTTGCGGAACCGGCTCCGCCTGCACGACTTGGGCCTCGGTTTGCAAGACCTGGGCTTGCGCTTGCCGCAAAGCCGCAGCGGCGGCATCGATCTCCTGTTGGGTTGTGGCCGCCTTGGGAAGACTGTGCTGGCGCCGATCATCGGCCTGTGCCTTGGCCTCCGCGGCCTGCGCCGAGGCGAGCTGCGCTTGGGCTTGGTTCAGACGGGCGGGGAAATCCTTACGCGCGATCTCGGCCCCGTAATTCTGGCCGGCGAGCTGGTTTTTCGCCGTGTCCAGCACGCCTTGCGCGGAATCGCGGTCATTCTCATATTGGCGCGGGTCGATATGGATGAGCGCCTGCCCCTTATGGACGAACTCATTGTCCGCCACGTCGAGCGAAACGACGAGCCCCGAGACCTGCGGCGCTATGGTTACCGCCCGCCCATCCGTGTAAGCATCGTCGGTCCATTCAAGATTGCGCGTTGAAAGCCAATAATAAACGCCGCCGCCGATCAGCAGTCCGAAAATAAGGACTCCGCCCCAAACTACGCGGCCGCGCCGCTCGCGCGGCTGGTTTTTTCCGCCGTTCTTTAGTAACGATGCCGCCGGGGCGCTGGCTTCGATGCTGTCGTTCTCCGGGGTCTTGTCGGCGGGGTTGGCGCGCGCATGGTTAGCGCCATGTCCGCGTACTTCTTCGTCGAAGCGCGTGCCGGTCATGATTTCTATCGCCGTTTGTTCGAGGCTCGGGTAAACTGTCGGGACTAAAGCGTCCCGCAACGAGTTAACGTCGGAATGGCTTAGAAATAACCGAACCAGTTGGTACGTTTACATGAGTGATGCGGTCGAGTCAAGAAACCTTGGGCACTGTTTTGCCGAAAACACCGGGCGGCGCGTGCCACGCGGCGATAAGAGGCGCGAAGAAATCGCGACGATCGCGGAAAGCATATTTTTGGAGCGCGGGTACACGGAGACGACGATGCAGCTCGTCGCTGCCCGAGCGGGCGCGTCGAAGGAGACTCTGTACCGGCATTTTGGCAATAAGGAGGAGTTGTTCGCGGAAATCATCCGGCGGCGCTCGGCGCGTATAACCGGCGGGCAAGATGGCGAGCTGGATGTGAACGGCACGCCGCGTGAGGTCCTCGGCAGACTCGGGCTGAATTTGCTGCGATTCATCACCCGCGCCGATTCACTGTCATTCTACAGGGTGATGGTCGCGGAAGCCGTCCGCGCGCCCGAGCTTGGCCGCATTTTTTACGCGCAAGGTCCAGCCCGTGTTCTGGGCGAGCTTGCCCGCTACCTCGGCTGCGCCGCCAGTGGGGAGTTGCGCTGCCCCGAACCCGAGCATGCCGCCAAGCTGTTTCTCGGGGCGATTATCGCCCACTACCAGATTCTTGGGCTGATCGCGCCGGGCCTGGAGCCTTTCAAGGGGAAGAAAGTCCGCGCCCATGTCGAAGAAGCGGTTGAGCTGTTCCTGGCTCGCTATGGCCCGCCGCCGTAAGCTCGCAAAGACCCCGGTCTCGGCTACGGGGTCAGTCCAAGTTTTGGCTTGCGGCCCGCAAATCGGGATCAAAATTCGGGCGCCCGCTGCCGGGCGCGTCGTCCTTCGTCCCGGCGAACGGCACGCGCGGAAAGCAAAACCGCCTTGGCATTGAGGATTGGGACTTCCCCGCCAAAACCAAACCACCGGCGCGGCGCATTTCTCTCCGCCGCGATCAGATGCTTCGCCATGGCAATTATTGTCTCGGGTGCGGCGGCCGAAAGACCGGGAATGACATTTTCCAAGGTCACCCTGCGCGTCGCGTAGGTGCGCGCCCGATTCTTGATCAGATCGACGGCGGTGCGCGTGGCTTGCGCGCGCAGTGCGGCTTCGAGATTGGCGCGGGCGGGTGGGTGGTTTGGCATTGGCGGGCTCCGGAAAAGACGGATCCATCGTATAGGTAATTATACCTATGTCAAGGTATTATTACCTAATTCCAATGCCTATTTCCGGTGCCATTGACCGGATCGGACAATCTCCTTGATTTCGGCGGCCCATGCGATTCGCACGCTGCGGATCGGCGCCGCGTTATGGCTCTCAAGATCGAAGGTTCCGCTTGTCGCTCCCGGCCGGATACGTTTCAGATAGCATTTGCCATCCGCGGTCCTGACCGCCGCTTCCCAATCGATCACTTTCTCGACATTGGTGCCAAGGCGCCAGCAAATAATCACATCGCCCGGGTCGTAACGCGGCCACATTCCGTCGCCCTCGACTTCGAAAGCGATCGCATCCGGCGGGAGGGGATGCGGAACCTCGATTTGATACAAACCTTCCGCAGTCACTTGTTCGAATCCCGGTTGGATTTCGGCGCCGGCGCCAACGCGCCCAACGACACGCACGAGATTGCCGAAAGCCGAATCGCCAACCCCCTCAAGCAGCCAGGCCGCGGTGGTTCGCAAGACGGGGGCAAGCGCAATCAGGGTTTCAGTTGTGATCCCGCGCCGGTCATTGGTCTTGACCGCGCGTTTCAAGTTGCGAATGGCGTCGGGCTTTTTGGCGGCCAGGGACGCGGCGTGCGCCGAAAGGCCCAGCTCGTCCAGTCGGCTTTCGATTCGGGCGAGAATGTCTGCAAGTTTCATATCGGTAGAGTAACCGAACAAGCATGCGGATGCACCAGGTAATATAACCTTAACATTTGCGGTAATAATACCGACAATGAGTCGGGTGGCGCGATGTTTCGTTCGCTCCCCGCGATCCAGCAAGGAGATTTAACCGTGACAGTTGCCACCGAAATTCACAAATCACATTGGACCGGCGAACGAATCGCCCGCCTGGGGTTTCTTCTTGGCCTTGGCTGGGACGCCGACCGCATCGCCGCGGACCCCATCATCGCCTCGACCCCCAACAACGTGCACAGGCAGGCCATGCGGTTCGGCCTCTCGTTTCGCGCGGCGGTCGCCATGTCGTGGCCGCTGCCGCCCGAGGCCGCCATCCCGTTTGAGGCCGCCGCGGCCAAGCGAAGCCTCACCCGCGAAGCGATGATTCGCCTTTTGCTTCTCGAACTCGCCGCCGACCCCAACCTCCTCGACAATATCCTCGACGATGGGGTTTGAGCATGGCCGAAGAAGCCCCTTCGACAAGAGCTCAGGAGGCCAGAAGGTGCGAGGCGCCGCTCTTCGCCGGGCGCGAGACCCTGCCGCCGCTTTGGGACGCAAACCTCGTCGGCAAACGGCTTGTGCAAGCCTTTGTCACCCTCGACCGCTTGCCCCGTTTGCGGGGACCCCGCAAGCCTGGCGGGCATTGGCCGCTCACGGTCACCGAATGGGCCGATCAACTTGCCCAAGCGGAGCTCGAGGAGAGCGAACGCCGGACGCGGAGCGAAGCTACCAATCGCACGGTGATCCGCCCGAGCGCCGCCGAAATTACGCAGATGGAAACCGCGTTCCAGTGGCTGAGCGAATTGCGCGTTGCGGATTCCGGCATGGCGCTTGTCACGACCCTTTGGGCGTTGCGCGCCGCGCGCGGAAGATCGATCAAGAAGCTCTGCGCCGAAAAGCAATGGGCGCCGCATACTTTCTTTCGCAAGCGGGCCAAGGCCTTGGCAGCATTGGCGGAGATGCTCAACGCGCGCGGCGTGCCGGTTTTTTAGTAGTGACACGCGTTCACGTCGCGCGCCAACCGACGCCGCTCACCTGGGGGGCGCGCTTCACCAGGGTCATTTAAAGAATCTTTCCGGTTACGGCGGCGCTGGCGGCGGCCCGGCCTTCGCGTAAATTTGCGCGGGTATCTGGGACGCGCAACCCGGCGCGCCGGGTGCGCGCGCACTGGCGGCCTGGCGCGGCTGCATCGCAGTTCGTTTAAGCTCACGGCGCGGACGTGATGGAGCGTGATTCCGTACTTTGCCCTGGGAAGTGCTATCCCTTTATTGCGTGCCAATGGCCGCCTGGGGCAGGGTAATATGAAATTTCGCGCCCGGATTCTCGTCATCGGCGCCAGGGACGAGCGTGATGGTGCCGCCATGGCCGCGCACGAGATCGGCGGCGATCACGAGGCCGAGGCCGGAGCCGCCGGAACGGCTTGAGCTGAAGGCGGTGAAAAGCCGCTCCCGCACGCTTGCCGGCACGCCTGGTCCAGTATCGGCGACTTCAATCACCGCCGTCTTGTCGGCAGGCCAGGACGAGACCCGGATCCGCTTCGGCCGTCCGGGCTCCCCCTTGGCGTTTTCCAGCGCTTCGGCGCCATTGCGAAGAAGGTTCATAAGCACGCGAAACATTTGCTCGCGATCTGCGGTGATCTCGAAATCGGCGGCGACGGCGTTGACGAATTCGATCCCGCCGCGCGCTTCGAGTCCGATCATCTCCATGACCTCGGCGACGAGTCCGTGCAACGCAAAGCGCGTCGGTTTGGGCGGATCGTCGGCGGCGCGGCCATAGGCCAGCGTCGCCTGACAGAAACGGATCGCGCGATCGAGGGTGGCGACGAGCTTGGGCGCGAGCCGTTGGACGAGCGGATCGTCGGCATTCGCGAGGCGGTCGGATAGAAGCTGCGCCGAGCTAAGCATGTTGCGCATGTCGTGATTGACCTTGGCAACCGCGAGCCCGAGCGCGGCGAGATGTTTTTTCTCTTTCAACTCGCGCACCAGAACATCCTGCATGTTCGCGAGTTCCTCTTCGGCATAAGCAATCTCGTGATTGCCGCCAGAAGGGACGATGATGCGGCGGGAGGAATTCTCCGGATTGGCGCCAAATTCGATCAAACTGTCGGTGAGCCGCCGCACCGGGCGAAGCACCATGAAGTGAATCGCGACGGTTGCGAGGTTCGCGACGATCATCGACATGACGAGGGTGACCGCCAAAAGCCGGAGCGAATAGGCGCGCAAGGCTTTGATCAGCGGCGCCTCGTCCATGGTGATCGCGATCCATTCGCCACCGATGGGCGCTTCGCTGACGATCGTGATAACACGCCCTGGCGGCGCCATCAGCGTGGCCACCGCGTCGGGCAGGGGCAAGAAAGCAGACACGCGAAAATCGTAAACTTCATCCACCCGGCGCGGCAACTCGGAAGCTGCGAGGATTCGCTTCTTACCATGCTTGCTGAGCACGATGATTCGCGCGCCGACGCTATCCAGCAATTGCCGCGACAATTCGGGGGGCACCATCGCCTGGGGCGCCGCGTCGAGCACGAGCGCGGCCGTATAGGCGGCGCTGAGGCGTTGCCGCAGCCAGCTGTCGCGATAGTTGGCAATTGCGGGGATATAGATCATCGTTGCCGCGGCGATGACGTAAGCGGTGTTTAGCAGAAGCACCCGCGTCGCCAAGCCGAAACGAACCGGCCGGCGCTTTTTCGCGAGGATTCCGCTTGCCGCGAGACCCTCGCCCGGAGGCATCACGAGATCGGTCATGGCAACCCCTACTCGAACAACGCCAAAGGCGCGGCGTTGTTCCACCCGGGCACAATCGCTTCACCAATTGCCCGTGCCACTATTTATTTGTTTTCTCGACCACTTCTGACTAACAATTCTACAACATTTTAATGATCATACGCTACGTTGGTTCCCGGAAAACTTGCCGGGCTTTCTCGGCAAGATACCACGTCAACTCTCTTATTTTGAGAGTTTGCCGTTCGATCGAACGATTCCAAGCGATCTGAAGGCGCCCAACCGGTGCGGCGAGCGTGCCGTCCGGAAATGTCATGGCGGCTCGCCGCGCCGCATCGGAGAGCGCCGGATAAGGAACCATTAAAGAGGCTATATCGCTGGCCGTCATGCCTGTCGATATGGCGATCGCAAACAGGTTGATCAACTCCTCCGCCCCCGGGCCGACGATACCGGCACCGAGAAGGGTGCCCCTACGGCCGGTGATAAGCTTGACGTGCCCGCCGGGCCAACGCTCGATGTGGGCCCGCTCCGTTTCGGCGAACGGCCAGCGGAGCACCCGAATGTGGCGATGCGCCGCCCGCGCTTGCGCTTCCCCCAGCCCCGCCGTGGCCATCGCGGGGGTGGTCAAAATAACCCGGGTGGCCACTTGCCGGCGCCTTCGCCGGCCCGGCAATCCGAGAATGGCGCGCAGGACGAGACCGGCGTGCTGTTCGGCGGCGCCGCCCTGTTGCGCGCCTCTCACCACCGCGCCGATCGCGTGGATGCGCGGGTTGCTGGTGGCAAGAGAGGCGTCTGTCTCGATGCCGCTTTCGGTGTAGCGCACCCGCGCCGCGGCAAGACCGAGGCCGTCGACGGCCGGCGCATGGCCCTTGGCGACCAGAATGTGCGAACCCTCGACCGGTCTTTCATGCCTGGCGGCGGCGATGAAAACACGAACCCCGTCGCCGCGCGGCTCGATTCGCGCAATTCGCACGCCCTCATGAACGACGACGCCTTCGCGCGCGAACGCGGCGCGCACCGGCGCGGCAAGTTCTTCGTCCTCCGAACCAAATATCTGTCCCTCCGCCAGCACGATCGCGTCGTACCCGAGCCGGCGCATCGCTTGCGCGAGGGCGAGCCCATCCGGATCGGCGCCGATGACGATAAGACACCGGGGCGGATGTTCCAACGCGCAGAGCGCGGCGCAGTCGAGCGGCGGCACGAGGTCGAGCCCCGGAATGGGCGGGATTCTCTCGACGGATCCGGTCGCGACAACGAAGCGTCGCGCCTTGATTTTCTCGCCGCCCGCCTCGCAGGTATCGGGACGGGTGAAGCGTCCCGGCGCACGAATGACCTTCACATTCATCGCTTCGAGACGCGCTTGCGCATAATTTGGCGCGATTGCCGCAAGCGCGGCGGCGGCATGTTGGCGCACCCGCGCGAAATCGATTTGCGGCTTTTGGGCAATTTGCGGCGCTTTTGCGGCGATCCCGAAATCGGCGGCGCCGAGTGCCGAAGTGGCGGCCCGGCTCGCCGCCAGCAAGGCGTGGCGCGGGATCGCATCGGTAAGTCTCCGGCCGCCAAGCACGGCTTTTTCGACGAGCACCACAGACTGGCCGCAGGCCGCCGCCCCAAGCGCCAGCGACAAACCGCCCGGCCCACCGCCGAGGATACATAAGTCGGGCTCGATTTTCGCGCTCATGGAGTAATGTTCTTGCTCCTCTATCCTTTGGCCTTCAAGGCTTCCTTCGACCCGCGAACTGAGATCCGGCCGCGTGTCGCGGCAGGGCAGTGGGCCGAGTGCACTGAATGGGCCGTCAACCCCCAAATGAATGTAGCGAAGCGATTATGCAAAAATTAAGTCGCGGGGTTCATGTAATTCCGGCATCCCCACGAAGAATATTGGCCAGAAAATGAGAGGATCAAATGTCTCGTATTCTTATGTGTAAAATTGCAGCCCTATTAACCGTAATGTCGCTCAGTCCGGTCTTGTCTCAAGCGGCCGCCGCGGCGACGCCGGCGGACAATTTGTACACGACCTACAGCCGCATAGGCCCCAACCAGATTTCCTGGATTACCTGCGGCTCGACCGCCGACTCCAGCGGCTGCTATGGTTCCGGAACCTTGGGAAATTTGAATAATGCCTGCGACATAATGGAAGGTCCGCCGACCTTTGTAAGCAGCACTCCAAGCCAATATTTCGTGGCCCGCCACGTGTTCGTCATGAACGCGGGCACTACGGCGGCCGGTGGAACTACGCTCAACGTTTATAGAAAGACCGACACCATTACGGCGTCGTCCGATACGACGACTATCACACTGGTCAATCAAGTCGCGCTGCCACTGACCGGCGGCAATGTCAGATGCTTCATGGCGGGCAACGCGGTCGCCCTTTTCATGGGCACCGACCAAAGTCCAAACGCGGTCGAAGTGACCATCGCCGGGAAGGCCGTCACCACGATACCCGGTTTCTCCCCGCCGATTAATGTGAGCCAGATTAGCGCGAGCGATACCGGGTTTGTGGCCGTGACTTTTGGTTCCGGCCGCGAGACCGGCTTCATTGTGTTTGGCCCCGACGGCAGCCTTGAGGAAGACGGCGGCGGAAGCCCATTTGTTATTAATAATCTTCAGGGCCTCCAGCTGAGGCCGTCGGCGCCCTTCGCGGCGCACGCGTTGAGCGTCGCCCACAAGCACTTCCACGTATCTCAGCCATAACTTTTCGTCCCGAGAATCCGTGCGAAGAGCGCCATTGCGAGCGCAGCGAAGCAATCCAGCCTGTTACCAGAGTTTCCGGATGGCTTCGCCGCGCCGCTCTCCGCAACGGCGTCTCCCGTATTGAGCCGCCGGTCCCATCCTTGCAGCAATCGTGCTATGGCTGCGCGGGACGTTAGCGGCGCCTGGGGGCGAAAGATGCACATTGCAATGATCGGTTCCGGTTATGTTGGACTTGTATCGGGAGCGTGCCTCGCGGATTTCGGGCACACCGTCATTTGTGTCGACACGGATGCACAAAAAATCGACGCCTTGAAGACGGGGAAAATGCCGATCTTTGAACCCGGCTTGCATGATCTTGTCGCAAGCAACGCGCGGGCCCGAAGGCTTTCCTTTTCCACGGATCTCGCCAGCGCGGTCGCTTCGTCTCAAGCGGTCTTCATTGCGGTCGGAACGCCGTCGCGGCGCGGCGACGGTCATGCCGATCTTTCCTTCGTCTACCATGCGGCGCGCGCGATCGCCGCCGGGCTCGATGGGTTTACTGTGATCGTGACAAAATCCACCGTTCCCGTCGGCACGGGCGACGAAGTCGAGAGGATCATTCGCGAGGCCAGGCCGGACGCCGATTTCGCGGTTGTCTCCAACCCCGAATTCCTGCGTGAAGGGGCGGCGATCGACGATTTCAAGCGGCCGGACCGCATCGTCATCGGCGTCGAGGACAAACGCGCTAGAGCGGTCATGACGGAAATCTACCGGCCGCTCTATTTGAACCAGGCCCCCTTCCTCTTTACCGGCCGCCGCACCTCGGAACTGACCAAATACGCGGCCAACGCTTTTCTCGCCACGAAAATAACCTTCATCAACGAGATCGCCGATCTTTGCGAACGGGTCGGAGCCAATGTCCAGGATGTGGCGCGCGGAATCGGCCTCGACAAGCGCATCGGGTCCAAATTCCTGCATGCGGGTCCAGGCTACGGCGGCTCCTGCTTGCCAAAGGACGCCCAGGCGCTGATTAAGACGGCGCAGGATCATGGGTCCCCGGTCCGGATCGTCGAGGAGGTCGCCGCGATCAATGACCAGCGCAAGCGCGCCATGGCCCGCAAGGTTTTGGCCGCCTGCGGCGGTTCGGTTCGCGGCAAGACCATCGCGGTTTTGGGCCTTACCTTCAAGCCGAATACCGACGACATGCGCGACTCCCCCGCGATTTCGGTCATCACCGCGCTGCAGGATGGAGGTGCGCGCATTCATGCCTTCGATCCCGAAGGCATGGATCAGGCGCGCCTTGTTCTTGAAGGTCTCACCTTTTTTTACGACCCCTATTCCTGCTGCGACAAGGCCGATGCGCTGGTCATCGTGACCGAATGGGATGCGTTTCGCGCGCTCGATCTCGATCGCATCAAATCGGCTCTCGCCGCGCCGGTCATGATCGATCTGCGCAACATTTACGACCCGCAGGACATGGCAAGGCGCGGTTTTATCTATTCCAGTGTCGGGCGAGGCGCCGTCCACAACGAAAGCGTGAAAGCTTAAGGTGACGAAGTGCATCGTTGAGTTCGCGAATGCGATCCTGGGGTACTCTCAAAAAAGTCATTGCCACCGCCAGGACGGCGAAACGAGCCCTTAAGTAATGCATGGAATCTACTCACATCGTATTGTTAGGTATGATACTTCGAATGAATGAATGATATTACAAATATCAAACATGGATAAATTTAGATACATCCGACTCGCGCTCAAATTCTGTGCGAATTCCAATGTCAGGTCACGGGCGTTGCCGTTCATCTTGGACGTGCGGTTAAACGTTTCTTATGAGATTCGAAACATTTCTCTGGCGCCGGGCACTTGCGCAAGTCCGGGAACTCCATCCGCACGTGATGCTGTCAGCGTCCCTTGCCGCGCCGCGCTGACGGCAATATGCGGCGGGATTTCCGCGAACAATTTTAATCTCGCCCCTGGCGCTTGATTATGAACGTGCTAGCCTTCCGCGCGAGCGCGGCCCAGAAAGCCGCGCTTTGGAGATCGTTTTGTTAAGACTGCGACGCTGGAAACCAATGCGCCCGGAGCGCTCGCCGGCCGGCGAAGCGATCGCCAATCCGCGTCTGGAGCGGCTCGCCGTGAAGGCGCGCGCGGTCCTTCTATTCGAGCGGGCGTGGCGCATGGTGTTGCCGCCGCTTGTGGTGCTCGGCTTTTTTGTTTGCGTCTCGTGGACGGGAGTTTGGCTCGACGCGCCGCATTGGGCGCGCGGCGTCGGCGTTCTCGCGCTTGCGCTCGGCCTCGCCGGCGCCCTGCTGCCGCTGCGAAAATTCCGGTTGCCCTCGCGCAAGGAGGCCCTCGGCCGGATCGACCGTATGTCCGGCCTTGCATCGCATCCAGCCGCGGTTATCGACGACCGCCTCGGCAATGCGACAGGCGATTTGACGACGCGGGCCTTGTGGAACCTGCATCGCCGCCGCGCGGAGCAAGCCGTGGCCTTGCTGCGCACCGGCGGGCCATCGCCACGCATGGTCGATCTCGACCGTTACGCCTTGCGCGCCACCGTCCTGGTCGGCCTTATCGCGACAGGCTTTGTCGCGGGCCCCGAAAAATATGCGCGCGTCGCCGCGGCCTTCGATTGGCGCTTCGACGCATCACCGCGCAAGGACTACCGGATCGACGCCTGGATCGATCCCCCACCCTATACCGGCAAGCCGCCGGTCGTGTTGAGCCTTGGCGGGAACCAAAACCGGCAACACATCGAAGCCCCCAGCGGTTCGATCGTCGTCATTCATGCGCCGGGCGGCAATCTTGACCTGGAGGTGAAAGGTGCTCTCGCCGAGGCCACTAAGGACGACAAATCTGACGCGCAAGCCAGCTTGACCGCCTCCAACTCCGCCGCCGCCAAGCCGTCCGGCGGCAAGGGCGACGGCAATGGCGAAATCCGCCTGGTTTTGCGCGGCGACGCAATGCTAACCCTTGGCCATTCTGGCGCACCGCTTGGCGCGTTCGATATTCATGCCATTTTGGATCAACCGCCGTCGATTGCGCTGACCGGGATGCCGAGGTTTAACGCGAGGGGATCGATGACGCTGCAATACAGCGTCGCCGACGATTACGGCGTTACCGGCGCGGACGCAAATTTCGCCAAGCCGGTGCTCCCAGGCGGACATCCCGCCACACGTTCGCTCGTCGATCCGCCGCGCATCCCGCT
>JBOHJQ010000016.1:0-42218 GCA_050728655.1 Methylocella sp. | reverse complement strand
TACAACTTCGCCAAACGCCTCAAAACCCTCAAAGGTCTGACCCCCTATGAATACATCTGCAAAATCTGGACGAATGAGCCGGACCGCTTTAAGGTCGATCCATTCCAGCACAACGTGGGACTAAACATCTTAGCCAAAACTGGCCTCGTGCGGTCTTGTTTGCGTCCCTCAGCTGCCAAATCGCTACCAAAACCGCAACGAAGGTGGCGAGTGTGCCGATGAATGTGAGTGTGTCGGTGGTGCTTAGCGTCCCCGTCCATTTCTCGAAGTCGCCAAAGTGCATTGTGTCCTCCCCCATGTCCGTCGCCCGGCATCACGGCCATCGTTGACTGTGCGCGCATCGTGGTCACGCCGCGCGCGTCTTCGAGTGGCGGCGAGCGCACCTTCGCCAGGCAAATGAGGCCGTATCTCAAAGTTTTCCAAAATTGGAAAGAGCGGCCCTCTTGAACGCGGACCGCGAAAGCCATATAGTCATAGTGACTATGTTGACTATGATTGGATCTCCGCATGGCTCATCCTGACAACAGCTGGACCGTCGCGGACGCCAAGGCGCGGCTTTCCGAAGCCGTCGAGAAGGCCCGCAGCGACGGTCCGCAGATCATCACCAAGAACGGCCGAACGACGGCCGTATTGGTCTCCATCGAAGAGTGGGAAAGGAAGACCGCCCGTTCCGGCTCCTTGGCCGAATTTCTTCTCACCTCGCCGCTTAGAGGCGCCGGACTTGATCTCGGACGATCAAAAAACGAAGCGCGCGAGACCCCGCCGTGAGCTTTCTCGTCGACACCAATGTGATTTCCGAAGCGGCCAAGCCGCATCCCAATCCACGCGTCATGGCATTCCTGCACGAGACCGACGAGGATCGCCTTTTCATCAGCGTCATAACGTTGGCTGAACTTCGGCTGGGGGTCGCTTTAAAGACTGGCGGCAGAGTCAAATCGGCGCTCGATGCCTGGCTTCGCGTCGATCTCCCCGAACGATTTTCCGGTAGAATCGTCGCTATCACGGTCGCTGTCGCCGATCTGTGGGGAGAACTGATGGCCGACGCAAAACAGCGGGGAATTGCCCTCCACGCAATCGATGGTTTCCTCGCCGCGACCGCACGCGCGCACAGCCAAACGCTCGTGACGCGCAACGTCAAGGACTTTGCGCCTTTCGGATTGCCGCTTCTCAATCCCTGGGATGGCGAATGAAATTCACTCTTTGTGTGTACGCGACCCCGCATGTCTTCCTGGTGTTGAGCTTGTCACAACAAGCGGATAGAAGGCACCCTGGTTGACCGGGGGACGAGAGCCGATGAACGAACGAAATCCTAGCCCGCACGACCAAGCGCAAGCGCAACAACAGGCCGCGATCCTGATGCAGGCGCTACCGCATATGTTGCGCTACGACGATGCGATTGTCGTCGTCAAATTTGGTGGCAATGCGATGGGCGACCACAAGGTCGCGCGGGATTTCGCACGCGACATGGTTTTGCTCGAACAGTCCGGGGTCAATCCCGTCGTCGTTCACGGCGGCGGGCCGCAAATCGGTGCGATGCTCGGCAAGCTCGGCATCAAGTCGGCGTTTTCGGATGGCCTGCGGATCACCGACCGGGCCACCATGGAGATTGTCGAGATGGTGCTGGCCGGCTCGATCAACAAGCAGATCGTCGGGTTTATCAATGCTGAGG
Source organism: Methylocella sp. (assembly GCA_050728655.1). GTDB lineage: Bacteria > Pseudomonadota > Alphaproteobacteria > Rhizobiales > Beijerinckiaceae > Methylocapsa. The sequence continues at coordinate 40,549 of JBOHJQ010000016.1, read as the reverse complement.
GCGGGCGGGCGATCGGCCTTTGCGGCAAGGATGGCAATATGGTGACTGCCAGCAAGGTTGCGCAGACCAGCAACGACGTCGATCTCGGCTTTGTCGGCGAGCCGGCCAAGGTCGATACGACTGTGCTCGACCAGGTGCTCGGGCGCGAGCTCATTCCCGTCCTCGCGCCGGTCGCGCAAGGCGAGGACGGCGAGACCTATAACGTGAATGCCGATACGTTCGCGGGCGCGATCGCCGGCGCGCTCAAGGCGAAGCGGCTGGTGCTGCTCACCGACGTGCAGGGCGTTCTCGACCGCGACCAGAAGCTGATCAAGCAGTTGCGCGTCGATGAAATTCATGCCCTCATCGCCGACGGCACGATCACCGGCGGCATGATTCCGAAGGTCGAAACCTGCATCGATGCGCTCGAACATGGCGTCGAAGGCGCGGTCATTCTCGACGGCAAGATGCCGCATGCCGTGCTCATCGAGCTTTTGACCGATCTCGGCGCCGGCACTCTGATTACACGGTGAAAGACACGAAACCCTTTTTGGACGATCCTGCCGGTAGGCCGTGCGCGCCTGCGCTCGAAGCCGCGCCGGCCGCCCTTAAGCAAGCGGTTGCAAACGGCGAAACCGTGCCGCTTGGCAATACAATGTCCCGCATTGATACCTGGGTTTTCGATCTCGACAATACGCTATATCCGGCCGATTGCGATCTCTGGCCGAAGATCGATCAGCGGATCACGCTGTACCTCGGCTATCTCTTTGGACTTGATGGTATGTCGTCCCGCGCGCTGCAAAAATATTATTATCGGCGCTACGGCACGACCCTGCGCGGCCTGATGGTGGAACATGGCATCGGCCCGAAGGAATTTCTCGATTTCACGCATGAGGTCGACCGCTCTTCGCTTTTTCCCGATCTTGCTCTCGCAACCGCTATTGCGGCCTTGCCCGGACGCAAGCTCATTTTGACCAACGGGTCGCGCGAACATGCCTTGCGGACCGCCAGGGCACTTGGGCTGGAGGCGATGTTCGAGGATATTTTCGACATTGCTGACGCCGATTTCGTGCCGAAGCCGGCGGCTGCCAACTACGAACGCTTTTTCGAAAGGCACGCCGTCGACCCAGTTCGGGCCGCTATGTTCGAGGACCTCGCGGAAAATCTCATTATTCCGCACGAAAGAGGGATGACGACGGTGCTCGTCGTGCCCAAACCTGGCCAAATGGATCACCGCGAAGTTTTCGAGATTTTCCGCCGTGCCGCGCCGCCCTTTATCGATTTCGTGACGAGCGATCTCGCGCGGTTCCTGAATGGCGTCGCTCCGGATACCCTTGAGTCGGCGGATGTTAAGGGGCATTGACAATCGCGGGCTTGCTGTATTGGTCAGTCTAAATGAGCAGCGAAGCGGCAGCCGAACCCATCATAGAACACAGTGCAGGCATCTCCGACGTCATCGGACGGGTTCTGCTCGGGGATGCGTTCGACTTATTCGACAACCTTGCTGAGCAATCCATTGACCTAATCATCACTTCGCCCCCGTATTGGGGGCACCGGGAATATGGCTTGGAACATAACTGGGAGTTATTTAACAATATCCAAACAATCAAGCGGGACTTTGCAGTCGAAACGCCAGGATATGCTGCCTACAGAGATAATAATGGCGTCCTGGGGCTCGAACCTTATCCGGAATGGTACATTTCGCACTTAATTCAGATACTAAAGAAAGCACAACGGGGTCTAAAGCCGTCTGGTTCAATGTGGGTGAACATCGGAGACACTTATTTCGCACGATGGGCCAGCATTCGTGAAAATGGGAGACAGGGGCTTGCAGATGAGGGGCGTCTACGCCGGAAAACCCCGATGGGCGGATTTCGGCAAGAGAAGCAACTTCTTTTAATTCCATCGCGGTTCGCCATCGCAATGCAAGAGGAAGGCTGGATCCTCCGCAACGATTTGATTTGGCACAAGCCGAATGCTACGCCCCGCCCCGAAGGTGATCGCCTCAACTTAGCTCATGAGCATTTTTTTCATTTCGTAAAAAAGCCGAAGGAGGGCCGCGCGTCATATTACTACAATGCCAACTTTACGGAGCCCAGACAGAGTGATGTGGTGTCCGTTAACGTCGCCCCGGGGGAGGACGGGCATACGGCAACATTCCCCCGGAACCTTATCCTTCCCCGCATCTTATCGTCGTCGCCTGACCGTGGGACGGTGCTTGATCCATTTTGTGGTACCGGCCGCGCCTTAGAGGTTGCCAAGGAGTTCGGACGTCAAGTGATAGGTTTCGAAAAATTTGGCGGCTTTCAGCAACTTGCGCAAATGAAGGTGGATAACATGGCTAAGGTTGTGAAAGCCGCGCCCAGGGATACAGGCAATTTTGTTAGCGAATGGTTCGGGCGGCGAATTTACCCAGTTGTACGGCTTGAAGGAACAAAGGGAATTACTGGGACAAATAAGAACATTTGTCCATTTTTAACGGAAATGCTGTCGCACAAAACCGAATGTTGGAAGAGCGCAAACTCTAAAGGGGTTTGCACGATTAGCTCGACGAGTAACGGATTTCGGCAAGACTGGTTAGTGTGTCCACACCGCGTCATACACACAAATATAGTGAAGGAAAGTTGCGCAAGACTCTTCGGTGATCATGCCGCAGAAAGGTATCCGATTCCTGTGTCTGCGCTCGTTGATCCCCAAAAGCTGGAATCGTTTAAGTTAGAGATTCAGACCTACGGTCGGGGATTCTTGTTCTTCCAAGACAAGCTTGGCGGTGAGATCTCGTTGAGTGCGACTAAAAAGAGTCCTGAAATGGCTTTTGATGTGACCCTAGTCGAGGTTCTGCGAAAACAGAGTGGGGGCTTTGGCCTAGGCCGCTACGGCATCATGGAGGTTCAGACCATGGACTTCCATGGTAGCTACCGGGGCGCTGTCTCCGCGCTCACTAACGCTCTTGACCTCCATGAGGAGGGGTTCCCTCCGATGTTACAACGTAACTTGGATTGGGCCGGCCGTGGTGTTGAGGGGCCGAACATCGCCAACGTATTCAAGAGAACATTCTATCAAATGCTGGTTAAATTTCAGCTTTCTTCGGGCGGCGCCGCAGCGGGCACGGTCTTGGCCCTTCCGCGGGCCGTTTGGGATAGCTGGCAGCCGTTTCTCGGTGCCCCAACTCTAGTTGAAACCGACGTCGGCTACACTGTTATTCAAGGTGCTCCGGCCAGCTCACTGAACGCGTTTATATGCATCTTCGACATAGACAATTCTGCCGGCTCATCGGCACAGGAGGAGAGCGGCGTTGCCGGTGCAAAGGATATCTCGCCGGTGCGGATCGAGACATTCATTAAGGTCGAGCCGGAAACTCTCGCTCTTCAGGCATTCTCAGAGGTCCCCAAGGAGATTCTTCGGAATATCTCTGGGACGGATCTCATTATGGCAAGCGTTCGGAATCGGCTCATGAGATGGTGGCCGGAGGTAGTTGAGGGGACGGGACTATTGCCGAGCTAGCCCGGACTTAATTAAACAGCCCAATCTCAGATCGACCCACCGCAAAGAAATTTCAAACTGACTCACTAACGAAATTGCCCACTTGCCGGAGACCCATATGCACGACCTCGAAACGATTATCGACGCGGCTTTCGAGGACAGCGCCAGCATCGATGCAAGGACGCAAGGCGCGGTCCGGGATGCTGTCGAAACAGTCTTAGCCCTGCTCGATTCCGGAAAGCTCCGCGTCGCGGAAAAGATCGAAGGGGCTTCCGGGCCTGGCTCCTGGAAGGTCCACCAATGGCTGAAGAAAGCCGTGCTTCTGTCGTTCCGTTTGAACGATATGACCGCAATCTCGGGCGGACCTGGCGGCTCCACCTGGTGGGATAAGGTGCCGTCCAAATTCGCGAGCTGGGGAGCGGATGAACATGCTGCCGCCGGGTTTCGCGCGGTGCCCAATTGCGTGGTGCGGCGCGGGGCTTACATCGCGCCCGGGGTGATCTTGATGCCATCCTTTGTAAACCTCGGCGCCTATGTCGATAGCGGCACGATGGTCGATACATGGGCGACCGTCGGCTCCTGCGCGCAAATCGGCAAGAATGTGCATCTGTCGGGCGGGGTTGGCATCGGCGGCGTGCTCGAACCCTTGCAGGCCAATCCGACCATCATCGAGGAGGATTGTTTCATCGGCGCCCGCTCGGAAATCGTCGAAGGCGTGATTGTCGGCGGGGGTTCGGTGATCGCGATGGGAACTTTTATTTCCGCCTCGACGAAGATCATCGACCGGACAACCGGCGAGGTCCGCCTCGGCTATGTCCCGCCTTACTCGGTTGTCGTCTCGGGCAATCTGCCCGGAAAACCCCTGCCGGACGGCACGCCTGGGCCTTCGCTTTATTGCGCCGTGATCGTGAAAAGCGTGGATGCAAGGACCCGCTCGAAAACTTCGATCAACGAGCTTTTGCGTGAGTGATGGCGGCGTCTCTGCCGGCGCTCGCCGCATCGGGTCATGCCCCATTGGTCCGTGACGGCCCTCGACGGTGCGCTGGTGGCGATCATCGTTTGGAACGCGGTAGAACTGGGCTTTTTTGGAAGCGCGCAAGCCTTGACCGGCATATTGGGCCGGTGGTCTCGTATTTTCTTGCCGCGAACCGGTTCCCACTTTGCGCCAAAATGCTCTAAGACAGGCGGGCAAACCCGAAAGCCCTGCGATCATGACCAAGCCGCCCCGTCTCGAAACCCTTGCCGATCTCAGAATCGAGATTGATCACATCGACGCGGCGCTGCACCGGCTGTTGATGGAGCGCGGCGAGATCATCCACCGGCTAATCGAGGCGAAGGCGCGGCAAGGCGGCGGTCCCGCGTTCCGGCCCGGCCGCGAGGCCGATATGATGCGCGGCCTCGTGTCCCGCCACCAGGGCTTGCTGCCGCTCGACACTGTCGAGGGCATTTGGCGGATCATCATCTCGACTTTTACCTTCGTCCAGTCGAATTACAGCGTCCACGCCGACATTTCCGGTGGCGATGCCGCGATGCGCGACTGCTGCCGGTTCCATTTCGGCTTCACGGTTCCTTATGTGGCGCATCAGGGCACCGCTAGGGTCATCGAGGCGGTGGCGCGATCCTGCGGCGATCTCGGCATGGTGCGGACGGGAGCGCCGGCCGGTGCTTGGTGGCGCGGGCTAGCCGCGCCGGAGGCACCCAAGATCATCGCTAGGCTGCCTTTCGTCGAGCGCCCGGATCATCCGGCCGGAATGCCTGTGTTCGTCATCGCCCAGCCTCTCCCCGAGGCGGCGGCTCGCGATGTCGTTCTCTACGCCGTGACGATCGCCAGCGCGGGGGAGCATTTTGCTCTGGCCTCCGGCGCGCGGGGGCTTGAGGTTCTTGGCCAATTTAAAGATGGGTCCGGGCTTTGCTTGATGATCGCGACGGCGGCCGGGCTTGGCGATTTGCGCGAGACCCTTGGTCGCGCCGGCGCGGCCGGAGCACGGATCGCCGAAGTCGGCAGCCACGCGGCGCGCTTCGAATTGAGCGAGGTCCAAAATCTGGCGGCGCAATGAGTTTGTTTCGGAGTTTGCTTCTATGACAAAAATTGCCTTGTCCAGGGCGGAGGCAAGGCCACGCCCGCACCCTTCTATTTCCGGCATTGACCGTTATGTTCCAGGCGAGAGCGCCGCGCCGGGCTCGCCCAAGGTATTCAAACTTTCCGCGAATGAGACGCCGCTGGGGCCATCGCCACGCGCGCGGGAAGCTTATCGCGCCTTTGCCGATCGTCTCCAGGAATATCCGGACGGCGCCGCCACGGCCTTGCGCGAGGCGCTTGGCGCGAAGCACGGGCTCGATCCTGCGAGAATCGTCTGCGGCACTGGCTCGGACGAAATCCTTCACCTCCTCGCTGCCGCCTATATCGGTCGTGGCGACGAAGGCATATTCACGCAGCACGGTTTTCTCGTCTACAGAATCGCCATTCTCGCGGCGGGCGGGGTCCCGGTCGTCGCGGCGGAAAAGAATCTGACCGCCGATACCGATAGTATCCTCGCCAAGGTTGGCCGAAGGACCAAGATGGTCTTCCTCGCCAATCCAAACAATCCGACCGGCACCTATCTGCCCGTTGCCGAGGTCAAGCGGCTCGCCCAAAATCTGCCCGCGCACGTCCTCCTTGTTCTCGACGCGGCCTATGCCGAATATGTGAATCGCCCCGATTATTCGTCTGGCCTGGAGCTTGTCTCGAATAGCGAAAATGTCGTGATGACGCGCACCTTCTCGAAGATTTACGGCCTTGCCGGGATCAGGCTCGGCTGGTGTTATGCGCCGCTTGATGTATGCGACGCGATCAATCGCATTCGCGGGCCTTTCAACACCAATGGCGCGGCCATCGCGGCCGGGATCGCGGCGCTGGAGGACGCCGGCCATATCGGCAAGGCGGCCGCCCATAACAAGACTTGGCTTGCCTGGCTGGCCCGTGAGATTTCCGCGCTAGGGATCAAGGTCACGCCAAGCGTTTGCAACTTCTTGCTTTTGCATTTCGACGACGAGACGCAAGCGCGGGCGGCGGACCGCTTCCTCTTGGACCAGGGGTTGATCCTGCGCGCTGTCGGCGCCTACGGGCTGCCGCATTGCCTGCGGCTCACCGTCGGGACGGAGGAAGCGAACCGTCTCGTCGCCGCCACCATCAAGGACTTCGTCAAGCTTGAAGGCCGCGCGCGTGCCTGACGGTCTCGGGGCTCCCTTGCGCGAGCCTTTGTTCCAACGCGTTGCCCTCATCGGCATGGGCCTGATCGGCTCTTCCCTGGCGAGGGTCTGCCAGCGCAAGGGGCTCGCGCGCGAGATTATTGCCACGGACTCATCAAGCGCCGTGCGCGCGAAGGTAGCCGGACTCGCGCTCGCCAATCAGGTCGTGGAGACGGCAGCGGCCGCGGTCGAGGGCGCCGATCTCGTTATCCTTTGCGCGCCTGTCGGCGCTATGGGTGCGATCGCACAAGAAATCGGGCCGCACCTCGAGCCCGGCGCTATCGTGTCCGATGTTGGCTCGGTCAAGACCTCGATCATCAAGGCGGTCGCGCCGCATCTGCCGGCAAAAGTCCATTTCGTCCCGTCGCATCCAGTGGCCGGAACCGAGCAATCTGGCCCGGAGGCAGGATTTTCGACGCTTTTTTTCAATCGCTGGAGCATATTGACGCCGCCGGACGGGACCAACCCCAAGGCGGTGGCCAAGCTCGCTTCGTTCTGGACCGGCGCGGGCGCATATGTCGACATCATGCAGGCCGCCCATCACGATTTGGTGCTCGCGATCACCAGCCATGTGCCGCATCTTATCGCCTATAATATCGTCGGCACCGCCGCCGATCTCGAGAAAGTCACGCGCTCCGAAGTCATAAAATTTTCCGCCGGGGGGTTTCGCGACTTCACCCGGATCGCCGCCTCGGATCCCACGATGTGGCGCGATATTTTCCTCAACAACAAGGAGGCGGTGCTCGAAATGCTCGGCCGTTTCAACGAGGATCTGAGCGCGCTTCAGCGCATGATCCGCAACGGCGACGCCGAAGCGCTGTTCGATCTCTTCACCAGAACCCGGGCGATCCGGCGCGGCATTATCGAGCAAGGCCAGGAAACCGATGCTCCGGATTTCGGCCGCCGGGCGGGCGAGACGTGACGCATTCCCTCGCCCGAAGCCGCGTTTGGCGGATCAGTAGAGTGGTGGAATTTGGATTTGCGTGTGTACCGGACCGATCCAAAGCCAGCCTTCGGAAAAGGTTAACGGCAGATTCACGCGCCCCGTGCCGCCGCCTTGGCCGCCGCCGAGCAGCCCCGCCAGAACCTGGCCAGCGGTGATGAGCGAGGGATCGACGCCCAATTGCCGAAAGGCCTTGTCGAGCCCGGCGAAACCAGCGTCGAGTTTGCCTTTCACACGGTGCTGGCCGTCGAGATCTAGGCCGCCCTTGGCGGCGAAAATTATGTCGCCGCTCGTCAGCCGTGCAGTCGTGATCTCGACATGACCGTTCGCCGAGCGCCATTTTTCGAGAAAATCTTGGAGTGTTTCCGCGCCGCGTAAATCGACTTGCGAAATTGTGCCTTCGACCTGCATGTCAATGGGAAGTTGCGTGTCCAAAAAACTGCCGAGCGCCGGAATCGCGCCCTGCTTGAGGGAAACCCTGAAATCACGGGCATGGTCGTGCCGGCCCTGCAGCAGGACGAAATCGCCGCTGACTTCGCCGAATGCTCCTTGCACCAGGTCAATCCCATCTATTTTTCCTTGCAGCCGGACCTGTTTGCCGGCGAGAGTGACGCGATCGAGCGCGCCGGGCTGGCCTTCGAGATCGAGAAAAAGCTCGCCCCATTGCAGCGAGACATCGACCGTGCCGTCGCTGTTTGTCGCGGCAAACGGCGGGTCTAGTTGGGCAAGGACAATGCCGGTCCGCAGAAGCGGCGAAGTGGCGCGGAAGCCGCGCAAGGTCCCCGTCATTGTCTGGCTAAGGATTTCGCCTTGAAAGCGCAGGTTGGCGCAAGAAATCTCGACCGAAAGCGGAAAGCCGCCGGTTTTCTGATCGGGGCAGGACCAAATGCGACCAAGTTGCGCCTCATGTGTCATCCAGGCGCTCACGGCGGCCGTGGCCGCGCGCGACTTGACATACCAGAATACCGACCAGCCCACGGCGAGCGCCAGGAGCACGGCGACTGGCGGCAGCAACAAGGAGTAGGCGTTTTTTCGCTGCTTTGTCTTTGAGCCGTTGGACGGAATGGTTGCCTCCCGGGGGTCGATCGGCCAAATCGTTTCTTCAATTGCCTGCCGTGCTTGGTCGAAGCTCCGCGCGGAGCAACTCGGCTTTTCTGTTGGCGCGCCTTTGCTTACATCGCGGCGGGCTGCGAAGCAAAATTCCTCTATGACCGTGACCCCCAGCGAGCGTCATGCGCCGAATTTGCAGTTTGCTCGTCGCCAACAGCTCCGAGATTGCGATTCGGGTGTTTCGCGCGGCAACCAAACTCTGAATCGGCGCGATTGCGATTTCCGCGGATAGGGAAAAGCTTGCGCCATGCCTGAGGAGGGAGAGACCACGAGAAGCAGTTACGGGATGCTACGGCAGCTCATTCTACCGTTTTTCGTCATCATCATCAGCCTGACGCCGACGTTTGCCCACAGCACGTGCAAAGCCAGATTCAGGCGGTTGACCGCAAGCAAGCCCGGCTTGCCGATTAAGATCGGCCGCCACCATGCCGCACGATGACAAGCGCAACGCCACGGCCAATGTGCTCGGCCCGCGTGATGCGCCGAAGGGCGAAGTGATCGGCCGCGGCCTGCCTCGGCATGGCATTCAAAAATTTTTAAAGTTCCTCAAGGCCATCGACCGCGCCACGCCGAAACTTTTGGACATCCGCGGCATCGCCGCCAACGCCGCGATCCTCATCGCGGCGTTTTCAAATGCGCGGGAGAACGCGCCCGCTATCCCCGCCGCTCGCGCCCGCCAACGCCAATCCAAAACCCTTCGTCTAAACAATGTCCGTGAACGACCGCATCGGCAAACTCAATCGCGCCAGAGCGGGTTTGCAGATGCCGCCATTGAAGCGCGTAACTCACCAGTTCAGATGGGAGACCGCTGGTGAATGGCGAATATTCATGGCTGGTCAGCGCTACGGCGCTCTCGCAAAGACCGTCACCGCCCCGTTTTTCGCGTCAACGAGGTCAAACTGGTTGGGCGTAAGCTCCCTAAACGTTGCCGTGAAATCCCTGTCGTTCTTCATGCTGATCAGGACATTTCCCTCGGTCCACAGCCGATACGTCCCTGATTCCATGTTGCCTGGTTCCGCGGAACCAGCGGAGCTCATCCCAATCGTCTTATCCGTTCGAAACACGATGTGCCAGGGGCGGCCAGCCGCCCGCCATTCTCCCACAATCGCGCTGATTTTCACATAGCCGCCCGACTTAGGGCCGACTAGCGCATCTTTAAACTCCATAAAGCCAAGGTAACCAAGGGCAAGAACTACGACTGCCGCGATGCCGATCGCCTCGGCGCCCGTCGCGCCACGGGGGCGTTTCGGTGGGACGGAAGGTGAGTTCATCGCACCCTCGCAACGGTCGAAGCAAGAGAGCGGCGGAAACTACCGGATTGCGTAGCTCACGAGGGCAGCAATCATCCCGCCATTTTCCTCATTGTAACACGCGGCCAGACTTGCGCCAGGGCTAACGCATCCTGTGCATCGCGCCACCTTCGGTAGCTGACCAACATTGCGGTCCCCCTGCGGCCGCCGGAGGGCGAGCTGCCGTGGCGTTTGTATCCCCAAAACAGCAAAGCCCAGCCCGCCGCGGACCGTCTCGCGTTGGTCGGATGTGAGCCAAGTTGGGTTACGGCGTGCTATTTCTTCTTGCCTCGATCGTCCTTCGCCCCCGTCGATTTCGGCGGGTTGAGCCCAAACGGCGCCTGCGCGGTTGCCGCGCTCTTGGGCTTTTCCTTTTTCGGCTTCTTGGCTTCGCGGTTCCCGCGTTGCTGACCTTTTGCCATCGCAATCCTCCTCTGAACGAGGCTCGTGGGGGCGAGCCCGGCGTCACCCGCAGCGGGCGGGCGTTTCGGTTCGGCAAGCAGCCGCTCGAAGTCGGCGAAAACATCCGCGATGAGCCTCGCCCGCCGCGGATCCTCGGCGGCCGGCGTCTGCGCGAACAGAATCAGAAGATAACGGGCTTTGGCCACGGCTTCAACCCAGCCGGTGGCAGGCGCGGCGAGAAGCAAGTGCTCGAGTTCCTCCTGGCACGCCCGCAGCGCGGCATTGCCGGCGTCCGCCGCGGCGAGCAGACGGCGCAACCTGGTCGCCTTTTGCGCGGCCATCCCGCGTCGACCGTCCAGATCGATTGTGTCTTCCGCCAAAATTTGCCCCCCTTTCGGCGAACTGCAGGTCGGCCGGGCGAATAAAAACCCAGTTGACGCAGCCGTTTATTCGCCAGTACGCCGTGCCGGGCGTGGGCGCTGGTCATTTTTGATCACTGTTGGCTGATTTTGGAATACTGGCTGGACGGAGCAGATCGCTACCGCACTCGCCGCCGCCGCCGTAGTTGGCGTCGAGCGCCGGCCCCATGCGTAGAATCGCGGCGATTCGGCGGATCATTTCCGGGACATAGGCAGCTTCACCGGGCTTTAACGCGCGGCCCAGCACCGATTGATCGCGATAGCCGCGCGATTTTTTAATCTCCCTATATAAGGAAATAAATCCAAGGCATTGAAGGCAAGCCATGGCGCTGAAAGACTTGCTCGTCTATGTTGATCGGACGGACGCGGCGCTAGTCCGCTTACGCCTAGCTGTCGATCTCGCCTGCCGCCACGCCAGCCAGCTGACCGCCCTTTACGTTAGGCAGTCGAGCCCGGCCCAGCTTCATGAGCGCAAGATGGCCGAGCTTGGGCTTATCCCGGCCGAGGAACTTGACCGTCTCGATCGGCGTATCGAGGCGTCGATCGATGGCGCGGCGGAGCGCTTGCGATCAGCACTGGAGGTCTTTGAACGCGAGCGCGGTTTGAAGACGGAATGGTGCTGCGTGGATGGCTTACCATCGGTCGCGGTGCCGCAGCACGCGCGTTATGCCGACCTCTCCATTCTAGGCCACGGCGCGCCCGCCGACGGCGATTCCGGCGAATACACTTTTTCTGAACAAATATTGTTCGTCACTGGACGGCCGGTGTTGTTCATCCCTGTCTTTGGCTCGTTCGAGACGCTGGGCCGCCATATTGTGGTAGCTTGGAACTCAAGCCGGGCCGCGGCGCGGGCGGTCAACGACGCGCTGCCGCTGATTGAGCGTGCCGAGCGGACAACGGTGCTCACGGTGAACCCAGCAGACTTTATTGACCGGCATGACGCCCTGCCGGCAGAGCGGATGGTCGAGCATCTCAGGCGTCATGGCGCCTCGGCCGATGCCATCCGGCTCGAGAAGGTTCCGGGAGGATCGATTGCCGACGCGCTACAGGCTAAAGCGCATGCACTTGGCGCGGACTTGATCGTCGCGGGTGCGTTCGGCCACCCGAGACTTTGGGAAAAATTGCTGGGCGGCGTCACCCGTGACCTGCTCGCACGCATGAGCTTGCCTATTCTGATGTCGCATTAGGTAGCTATGTAATGCAGACCCCTCCGCTCTCCGCGTAATTCCTTCATGCTTCACCCGGTGGTCGCGTACCATGCCTCAACATCTCGGCTCCATTCTCTATGTGGCCTCAACCTGGGTCATTCCCCTGATTATTGCTGTCACGTTCCACGAAGCTTCGCACGGATATATCGCGCGGCTGTTTGGGGACGATACAGCATGGCGCCTCGGCCGTGTCAGTTTCAATCCGTTCAAACACATAGATCCTTTTGGAACAATTCTGTTGCCAGCGCTGCTGGTCTTGATGCATTCGCCCTTCCTGTTCGGCTACGCCAAGCCGGTGCCGGTTAACTTTCGAGCGCTCCGCAACCCGCGCCGGGACGCGATGTGGGTCGCCGCCGCGGGTCCGGCCATGAACCTCGCTCTGGCGACGCTGGCTGCGCTCGCGTTTCACCTCCTCTTTTACCTGCCGGACTCGGTCGCGCCCTGGGTCGCCGAGAACCTGAAGAACGCGTTGGTTATCAATGTGCTGCTCGCAATCTTCAATTTGCTTCCGCTTCCGCCCCTTGACGGCGGACGCATCGCGGTCGGCGCCCTCCCGGTTTCCATCGCTAATCCGCTTGCTCGGCTCGAACCCTATGGCATGATGATACTGATTGGGCTGCTGTTCATCTTGCCTCTTCTGGGCGCGCAGCTGGGGATCGACCTCAATGTCGTCTGGCAGCTCATCAATCGTTCGACCGGCGTCATCATAAATGCAATCCTTCGGCTCACCGGCAACGCGTAGTCCACGCCCTGTTTCGCTTGAACCAAGGGTCCGATAATCCATACCTGCCGGTTCCTGCGTGTGCAGGCGCACCGTTGGTGCGCGGGCTGGCGAGCCGCTGGAACAGCGTACGGGTGAAACGCACCGCAAGACGCTAGACGGCGACCAGACGGCGTTGCGAACCAGCCTGTGTCTGCCGCGAGCTTCTGGGTTGACGGGGCGGCTACCAAGCGTACTCACGGCCGTCGTAGTGGAAGAATTTGCCGGACTGCGCTGGCCGTAAGGTCTCGATCAGGCGCCTCAGCGCGGCCACGCTCTCGGCGGGGGCAAGGGTTGCGCCCGCGCCGCCCATGTCGGTGCGCACCCAACCCGGATTGACAAGCACGCAACTGATGCCGCGTGGGGCGAGATCGATTGCGAGGCTGCGCATCACCATGTTGACCGCGGCTTTCGAACTGCGGTAGGCGATCGAACCGCCGGAGGAGTTGTCGGCGATTGAGCCCATGCCGCTGGTAATAGTGACAATAAGCTTGCGGTTGCTGCGCGCCACGTTGTCGGCAAACGCTTCCGTCACGCGCATCGGCCCCATCGTGTTGACGTCGAGCACCTTCGCCCACGCACCATAATCGACGGCCCCGACCGTCTGCCGCGGCGGCCCGCCGATCCCGGCGCAGTTGAGCAGCAGATCGACCGCGCGCTCTTCGAGCTTGGCGGCCGCCGCTCTGGCGCTGGCGAGATCCGTCACGTCGAGGGACAGGATCTCCACCAGCCCCTCTGTCATTTCGGCCAACCGCCGCAGGTCCGAGGCGTTGCTTGGATCGCGACACGCGGCATAAACCCGCCATCCGTCGGCCGCGTATTGTTTGGCGAATTCTAGCCCAAGCCCGCGATTTCCGCCGGTGATCAAGACGCTTGGCATCGCACTCCCCTTCCTTGCTACCCGCTGCCTATGATGGCGCAGCACGTCCAGGGTGAACCACGCCTTTGGCGGCAGGATAGAAAAGGCCGGCCAGCAGACCGACTTGCAACTTCGCCCGCGCAAAAACGGTCCCGCGTCGTGGCTCCACTTTAAAGGCCGACCACTACCGTCCGCGTTGTCCCATCACGGCGAAGCCCCACGAGCTTCCAAAAACTGGTTGAAGGACGATATTATCCATGCCCTTTCGACGATAAATCTCGAGGACCGCGTCCAAAGGATACTCGTTCATCTCCATTGGCGGCTCACTCAATCTTTTTCCACGAATTAAATTTAGCAAAACCCAAGCCCCCGGTATGGCATGTTTGATCCGATAAACTATTTCATTCTTCATCGGAAACTTGCGATACACGGTAACGTCTAGTGCTGCTACACCACCTACAACTAATGTATCTAGAAGATCTTCAATAATTCTGAGGCCTTGTTTGATTCGAATGTGTTGAAGGACGATGATGCTGGTCACCAGATCGACTGAACTGGGTGCGATTTCGTTTGCCGTCCGACAAAACGTTACGGCCTGTGCACCAAATTGTCGGCAATTTTTCTCAGCTTCGGAGATCATTGCCGGCGAGATGTCCACACCAATGACCTTCTCATAACGGCGACTCAACGGAATCATCAAACGACCGACACCGCAGCCAAAATCGACGGCCGTGTGGCGAGGAAGAGGCCCATATACGCGATCAATAATGGCTAGGCGTTCCCTTATATCAATCACTCCGGATTCGAAGAATTCATCGCGAAACTGATCAAAAGATTCGCGTCTCAATTTTTCCAAAGTAAGCACGGCATAATAAGCGTCTTGTTCTCCCCACTTTTTCCAGGCTACATCAGTCTGCATGAATAGCTCCACCTATGCGCAACAATAGCCGACGAGGCAACATCCCAGGGTGCCGTCGCGGACCATGTTGGACCGACATCGCGAAGATGATCGGAGATTGGACCCTCAGACTGGCCGCAATTGGCCTAGTTGGCAAGGCTAAAATAGTGGAAGCGAAGTGTACCACTGAGCCGGCTTGGGGCTGCGATGTGAGAGCGGCGCAAAAGTGTACCGGTCCTGCTCGGCCGTCTCGATGCCGGTGATCGGCGCGGACGGGCTGGAGGGATGCAAGCCGGGAGCCATCCGCACATGGGACGCTACTCAAAATCGGCGTTGCGATCGAGCCTTTTCACGCCGGGCGGGATCGCCTAAATCCGCACTCATGCCACGCGTTCAAAAGCACCGGTTAATTTCGCTACTTGCGCCGGAAAGCCCGAACGCCTTCCGCGATCCGCGCCCGCGCCCACCTCAAATAGGCCGCCCCAGCCCCGCGCGCTCATGGTCCAGCAGCCATTGCTTGCGCGCCAGGCCGCCACCGTAGCCGGTCAGCGAGCCGTCGGCGCCGATCACGCGGTGGCAGGGCACGATGATCGCCACCGGGTTGGCACCGGTTGCCAGACCGACCGCGCGAACGGCCGCGGGCTTGCCAATACACTCGGCGAGACCGCCATAGCTGAGGGTCTCGCCCGCCGGAATCGTGGTCAACGCGGCCCAGACACTGCGCTGGAACGGCGTGCCGGCTGTGGCCCAACGCACTTCATCCAGCGCCTGAATATCACCATCGAAATAGCGCGATACTGGATCTTTTACGGCCCGTGGCGCCGCGCCCGCCTCGAGGTTGGTCGCGCCGTAATGTCGGCGCAACAAGCGCGCCATCCGCGCCTCGAAATCGTCGAAGTCGAAGGCGCGCAGGACGCCCGCCTCATCGGTGACCAAGAGCGCGGTCCCGATCGGGGTCG
Source organism: Methylocella sp. (assembly GCA_050728655.1). GTDB lineage: Bacteria > Pseudomonadota > Alphaproteobacteria > Rhizobiales > Beijerinckiaceae > Methylocapsa. Next base: position 25,012 of record JBOHJQ010000016.1, on the reverse strand, counting down.
GCAGGCGCTCCAGGCGCAGGGCGTCAGGCGGCTTGTCGGTCATGGGCTTTCTCTCTAGCTGCGGGCGGCGCCTCGGACGCCCAGAGATGCAGAGCGGCGTAAGCGCGCCACGGATGCCAGGCCTCCGCCCGCGCCAGCAGCTCGGCGGCGCTTGGACGACGGCCGTCGGCGTCGGCTAGGGCCCGCATCAGGCCGATATCCCCGTGGGGAAAGGCGTCCGGCTCGCGCAATTCTCGCATGGCGATGTATTGGGCCGTCCATTCGCCGATACCCGGCAGGGCCTTGAGCTGGGCAATCGTCTCTTCCAGCGAGCGCCGCGTCCCGAGAATCAGAGGGTCCGCCAGCACCGCGGCGGCCAGGGACGAAAGCGAGGCCGCCCGGGCGCGCGGCATGCCGAGGCAGGCGAGGTCCGCATCCGCCAGGGCGGCGGGGCTTGGAAAGACGTGGGTCAGTCCTTCGATCTCCCCCAAGAGTTCGGGCGGCAAGGGCTCGCCGTGGGCGGCGACGATCTTGCCCGCCAAGGCCGTCGCGGCGGCGACTGTGATCTGCTGGCCGAGGATCGCGCGGTTGGCGAGCTCGAACCCGTCCCAGGCGCCGGGGACTCGTAGGCCCGGGCGCGTCGCCAACAGCGGCGCCAGAGTCGCATCCTGGCCGAGCTGCTTGCCGATGGCGACCGGATCGGCGGCGAGGTCGAACACGCGCCGGATCCGGGCGATGATCGTTGGCAGGGCGGACAGGCGCGGAAAGCGGACCTTGACCCCTAGCCGGTTGCCGGCCAAGGGGCGCACCACGACCACCCCTCGATCCGGGCCGATGGCGATGCTGCGGGCATAGTGGCCGGGGGCAACAATCTCGACCCCGGGAATGGCGCGATGGCTTAGGAACCCGACCATGGCGTCCCAGTCATAGGGCGGCAGATAGGGCAGACGGAGCGAAAGCGCATCGCCGCCACGCGCCGAGACCTCCTCCGCATTTCCCCGCCGCAAGGCTCTGGGCGGACGATTGTAGAGGATTTGGAAGGTCTCGTTGAAGCGGCGGATGCTGCCGAAGCCGGCGGCCATCGCCACCTCGGCCATGGGCAGGCGAGTCTCATGGATCAACTGCTTGGCCAGCAGCACCCGGCGGGTCTGCGCGACAGCCACCGGCGGGGCGCCGAGATGCTCGCGGAACAGGCGGCGCAGCTGTCGTTCGCCGACGCCCAGCCGGCCGGCGAGGCCCTCGACATCGGCCGCGTCCAGCGCGCCGGTCTCGATCAGGGCCAGCGCGCGCGACACGGTGTTGGAGGTCCCTCGCCAAACGGCAAGGTCAGGCGAAGTCTCGGGGCGGCAGCGCAGGCAGGGCCGGAACCCCGCCGCCTGCGCGGCCGCGGCCGTAGGATAGAAGACCACGTTCTCGCGCTTGGGCGTGCGTGCCGGACAGATCGGCCGGCAATAGATGCGCGTCGTCTTGACCCCCACGAACAGCCGGCCGTCAAAGCGGGCGTCGCGGGTAGAAATCGCGCGGTAACAGGCATCGTGGTCGAGATCCATCCTGGCATGATCCTCGATTCGAGGCGGCTTGTCTCGCCGTTTTCGGACATGGACGTCCAATCTGGGCGCCGCCAGAATTCCTTGGCCACGCCAAACAACCCCGCGAAGCAGCGTGCCGTTGAGTTGCGACCATTACGTGCAGGCAAGCAATTGCGCTTGCTTTGAGGGGGCGTGCCAGCTCGGCGTTTCGAGGTAGCTTCCTGGCTTGAGCTTTTGCTAATGGTCGGCTGAAGCGGACAAGTGGCCGACGTCGTACAGCCAAAAAGGTCGAAGCCTTCGGGTAACGCGATCTCAGGGTGAGGATAAGCAATGGCGACGTGTTGCTGATGTAAGTAATCAGAGCGAATGAGCGGGGTTTATGCGTCGCCTGGGGACAAGTGCAGCACGTTTTGGCCCACTAATAGCGTGATAGAGCTCACCGAGGCCAGAACGGTCCTGACGAAACCACCGCGCGAGCCAGAGGTGGTATGCGCTCGCAATTGCCGGAGGGCTGGCGCCATGGCGCAACACAGTCGCCGAATGATGCGCCGCTTTCATGCCCGACATCAGTGCCTTCAAGATCCCATGTGAGGACAACGGATCGACGATTGACGCCGCATCGCCTGCAAGAAAATATCCCGGCCCGGCCGTAGGATTTGCGATGGACGAGCTTACGTCGATACCGCGTCGCGGTCCCATCGACCTAAGACCGTCAAATTCAACCGGACACCAGCCGTTGGGCGGTCGAGCTCCATTTAGCGGCAGGCGCACCCATTGGTAGATGTTTGGCTGGACACGTGCCATCCATGTCCATCCGCTGGCATCGGATGCAATCATCGGGTTCATTTGGTCTAGGAATGGGCACTCGCCTTCGGCGTAATTGAACCAGGCGACTTGCTTCGGGCCATGATGCTCGATCTCCAAGTTGAGCGCTCGCGCGAGCCAGCGCTGGCGTCCAGTCGCATCGATGGCGAATGCGCAGCGCCAACTTCCTAGCGACGTCTCGACGCAAGTAACTCGATTGTCTTTGACGATCGGACGTACCTCTCCGCAGGGCCGTATGATCGTCGCGCCAGCCCTGTTTGCGCCATTTAGCAGGATTTCATCAAAGTTCGGCCGCCACAGCTGAAAGCCTTTCCATGCACCTTCCTCATCCCGGCCGAAATGCATAAAATGGAGCTGCTTCCCGCCCCAGCTGACCCAGTGGCCTTCGTAGCGAAGAAAATTTGCCTCTTGGACGGCGGCAATCACGCCAAGACGAATGAGGAGAGGTTCGATGCCGGGATGTGCCGCTTCGCCTGGCCGCACCCTCGCAGCAGCGTCGCGTTCGAGCAGGATCACGCGCAGCCCATAGGAACGCGCGGTGATTGCGGCGGCGGCGCCGGCGGGGCCGCCGCCAACGACAACAAGGTCGGTCTCCGCAATCGACTGCATGACCTTCTACGCCGTCCGCCACGCGCCCTGGTCCTCGCGCCAGAAGAGCATGGTGTCGGAAATCTGACAGTCGAATTTCTTTGCGACGCGCGTGCGGCGACGCCGGACATCCTCCGCCAGCTCTTCGCTCCCCGAGGTCAAAACAAAGACATAGTTGAACCCAGGCCCAACGAGTGCGCCGTTGGCGCGCGAGGCCTCCGTCGCCCAATCGGTGATCGCTTCCGCGGTGACGAGCCAGAGGTCGGTGTCGCTCACCCGGTCGTTCGCCGGTGGGAGTGCCGCGATGCAGGCGCGCAAGGCCTGCATGCGCCGGATCAGCTCGGTGGCGTCAATCCACGAAGTCAGACGGATATCGAATAGATTGCGAAGGCTATTGCTCACATAATCCGAGCGATCGAGGCTCGCTGAATTGACATATACCTTGCCGCGCAGTCCTTCGAAGAAGGGGCCATATTCGCCGTCCCACCCGAGTTTGCTTTGAACCTTGCCGCCTTTGACAAGGGGATGATCTGGATGGTAGCCGAGTTCATTGTCCATGAGTGGAATCGCGGTCGGGCTCGCGAATGTGCTCTTTAGACCCATGTGAAACGTGCGCGACGCGTCGGGCGCGACCGCCGGCCAGAATGAATTGAGCGCGGCGCAGAGTTTCGCATCCTCGGGAAAAGGGCTGCCAAGTCCATAGGCGGCGTAATAGAGTCCTAAGTCGTCACCGACGAGGGAGACATCCCAGCCTGGCTCGAACTCGTTCGAAGCGGCATCGGGGAGGAAACTCGCGAAGCGCTTCTTGCGGTCCGGAGCATGGGTTTGCGTGGCGAGCGGCCGAGGCCCTACGACCGCAACGACGGTTTCATCGTTGCGGTCGAAGGCCTTCTTGGACGGCGCACCAGGCCTGGGAAGTTCGAGGTTCGCCGGCCGGCGTCCTTCACAGAGAGGCCAAGGAGCACCTTGGGCGAACTGCTCCTGGCGATTCTTTAGATCACGGCGAACCCAGTTGGCCACTTCGAGCTGATCGGCCAGCGGAAAAAAATCGGGAGCGGCGACCAACGAGTAGGCCGGAAAGTTCTGGCCGCGACTGGGGAGACCGCCCACAACCGCGACCACCACGCCGTCGCATGTGTCGTCGATAAAGTGAACCGCTTCATACTTTCCGGCCTTCAAGACAGCGTTGAATTGTGTTTCCGGCAACGGTTGCATATCCTCGATCGTAACGTCTGCTCCCTTGCTCCTTTGGATAGCCCGATGACGAATGTTGACAAATTCCGGCGCAATGCGGGCAACGCCCTTCGTCGGCAATTCTAGCGAGGAAGAAAAGCGGTTGGCATCTGTTCCCGGCGGCACGATGAAACGCGCGACCTCTTTCTGGCCAGATACGGAGTTCTTCTGTTCAGCCGCCCTCACGAGTTGATCGTGCGATTGCGCCACGACAAGGACCGAGTCGCCCACGCGACGCAACGCGACGAGATCGTCGGTGTTTTTTGAGTCGCGGACGAATGGCGGCTTATTAATTTCGAAGCCCTTGGCGACCTTCACGCCGCCGGCCGCGTGGATGCGTTTGAGCTTCTCGTTGCGATGGTATTCCTTGAAGTCAAGTGCAATCGTGGCTCCTGCAATGCATGAGCGACCCGAAAACAGCTTGTGGACGGGAAATAGAAACGTGCGGTGCGGATCATTGCGCTCGTCGCGCCGGCCCATGATCGGGTCCGCCGCCAGCGGCCGCCGTGCTTCGGCGAAAAATGCCGCGTAGCGCGCCGGGGTTACGGCAATTCCCGATTGACCGGGCGGATCGCCACGAAATCCGCGCCTTTGGCCGTCCCACGCCTCACTGCTGGTGCCGACTCGTGCGATCCCCGTGCGGGAGTACACAAAATCCGCGTGATAGCCATGCGCCGTGCTCTCCCATGGCCTGTATTCATATGCAAATACTCCGACGACGACATCCTTGAGGTTGGCCGGGTCGAAAGGGCGCCGGCCATAAATGTAGTTTTCGATGGCATCGAGTTCGGCCAATGTCGGATAGGCGTCCACCGACGTTGCCGGTTCACCAGTTGCCGTCGGATGTACGTCAGGACTGGCAAAAGCGTGATAGAGCAGGCTGGCAGCAGGGAGCCCCGGCTCGATGCCGCGATTGCCTGCCAAGGTAAAGTCCTCGAAGCCTGAAACGCTGCGATCGATGGCGAGTTCGCGCGCTAGCTCTCCTGCGAGATCGGCCGTCGTGATATCGAGTCCATGCCGTTTAAGAAGGCTCTGCCAGCCCATACCGGCGAGCCGAACGCAGGCAGCCTTAATCGCATCGATTTGGGCCATTTTCCGTTCCCCCCTTCGTCGCTCTCAACTGACGCAGTAATAGCGGTTGCTGCCTCTCTCACATTATCAGAGTTAGTCCCATTAACAACGGTTTGAGGGAAAAGTCAGGTCAGGTTTTGGTGCTTTCCCGAACGCCCAGCGTTGGCGCAACGCAGAAATTCAAACTAAGACACAGCCTGTTTTGTTCGCGCCTTTTCACGCCGGGCGGGATCGCCTAAATCCATGCTCATGCCGCGCGTTCAAAAGCACCGCTCAAATTCCCCGCCGGCGCCGGAGGACCCTGGCGCCGCCGCCGCGCCGGACGTTTCGGACGCCGGGCTCGATTTGGCCGCCGCCCCCGCTGCCGTCCGGCATGGCGCCGACGTCATCCGCGGCTTCTGGGAACATGCACCAGTTGGACCAGGCGTCTACCGGATGATCGCCGCGAATGGCGAAGTTCTCTACGTCGGCAAGGCAAAAAGCGTCCGCAAGCGGATCGCGAGCTATACGCGCCCTTCCGGCCATACCACGCGCATATCCAGGATGATCGCGCTGACCGCGTCGATGGTCTTCGTCTCGACCGGGACCGAGACCGAGGCGCTTCTTCTCGAAACGAACTTTATCAAGCAGATGAAGCCGCGTTTCAATGTCTTGATGCGTGACGACAAGTCGTTTCCCTATATCTTGCTCACCACTGATCATGCCGCGCCGCAACTCGCCAAGCACCGCGGCGCGCGCAACCGGAAGGGCGAGTATTTCGGCCCGTTCGCGAGCGTCTGGGCCGTCAATCGCACGTTGAACGCCATGCAGCGCGCCTTTCTTCTGCGCTCCTGCGAAGACAGCTTTTACGCCAATCGCACGCGGCCCTGCCTGCTCTACCAGATCAAGCGCTGCTCGGCCCCCTGCACCGGCGAAATCGGCGAGATCGAATATGCCGGACTAGTGCGCGAGGCCCGCGCGTTTTTGTCCGGCAAGAGCCGTTCCGTGCGCGACCGTCTCGCGGAGGAAATGGCCGCGGCCTCGACAGCGCTGGAGTTTGAACGCGCGGGCCGGCTGCGCGATCGCATCAGTGCGCTCTCCGCCATCCAAGGCGCCCAAGGGATCAATCCCAAAACCGTCGAAGAGGCGGATGTCTTCGCCATCTTCGAGCAAGCCGGACAGTTCTGCGTCGAGGTCTTTTTTTTCCGGACCTATCAGAATTGGGGCAATCGCGCTTATTTTCCGCGCGCCGACAAGAGTCTCGCGCCGGACGAGGTCCTCGATTCCTTTCTGGCCCAGTTTTACGCCGACAAGCCGCCGCCGCGCTTGATTTTGCTGTCCCACGAAATCGAGAATCGCGGCGTGCTGGAGGAGGCCTTGCGCGAACGCTCCGGCCGCAAAATCGAGATCGCCGTGCCTCGAAAGGGAGAAAAAAGGGATCTGGTCGAACAGGCCCGGCAAAATGCCGGCGAGGCCTTGGGCCGCAAATTGGCCGAGGCCGCCTCGCAGACGAAGCTCCTCGAAGCGCTTGGCCAGGCCTTCGGCCTCGCTCGCCCGCCGCGCCGGATCGAGGTCTTTGACAACTCCCATATCATGGGAACGAACGCGGTCGGCGCGATGATCGCGGCGGGCGCGGACGGGTTCATGAAAACGTATTATCGCACGTTTAACATCCGCAGCCGCGACACGACGCCAGGGGACGATTATGCGATGATGCGGGAAGTCTTGCTGCGGCGCTTCGCGCGGCTCGTGAAGGACGACTCCGCCGCGTCCGGGCCGCAGACGGGGAATACCGGGACAATGAACGACGGCAAGGCGGTCTTCCCGGAGAGGCCAGACCTTATCCTTATCGACGGCGGCCAGGGACAATTCGACGCGGCTAACGGTGTCTTGACGGAGCTTGGCATTACCGGCGTGGCGGTCGCGGCGATCGCCAAGGGCCCGGACCGCAACGCCGGGCGGGAGAGTTTCTTTATGGCCGGGCTGGAGCCGTTCAAGCTGTCGCCGCGCGATCCGGCGCTTTATTTCGTGCAGCGGCTGCGCGACGAGGCGCACCGTTTCGCGATCGGAACCCATCGGGCGCGCCGCAAGAAGGAGTTCATCAAAAGCCCGCTCGACGAAATCCAAGGGGTGGGCCCGGCGCGCAAGCGGGCCCTGCTGCACGCTTTCGGCACCGCAAAGGCGATTTCCCGCGCGGCCCTCTCCGATTTCGCGAAAGTCCCAGGAATTAATGCAGCAACCGCACGGCTGGTCTATGATTTTTTTCACGAACGTGGCAGACAATAGACGCACCATACGCTATCGGCGCGGCCGGTTCGGCATGGCGGAGCGCTTACGGCGTATTGACTTAGCCTCGGAGAGAGTGTTTCCCCGGCCATGACGATCACAACCCTAGCGAGAAGTCCGGGCCCGGCCTGGAGTTTGCCAAATATCCTCACCTATGGGCGGGTGGCGGCGGTGCCGGGCGTGGCCGGCTGTCTCTTCTGGCCCGAGACCGCATGGTTGCGCTGGTTGGCGCTCGGCATTTTCATTGCCGCCGGGATCACCGATTTTCTCGACGGTTATTTGGCCCGCGCGTGGTCGCAGCAATCGCGGCTCGGCCAGATGCTCGATCCGATCGCCGACAAGCTGCTCGTCTCCGCCGTCCTGATGATGCTCGCCGCCGACCATACCATCGCCAGCTATTCACTGTCCGCCGCGATCGTCATTCTTTGCCGGGAAATCCTTGTTTCCGGGCTGCGCGAGTTCTTGGCCGAGCTCAAGGTCTCGATTCCCGTGAGCAAGGTGGCCAAATGGAAGACCGGGCTACAGCTCGGCGCGCTCGGCTTTCTCATCGCCGGCCCTTCCGGCGACGAAATTGTTCCGGGAGTAACGATAACCGGCTTGGTCCTGCTGTGGATTTCCGCTCTTCTCACGCTCTACACCGGCTGGGACTATTTGAAAGCTGGCTTGAAGGAAGTCATCGGCGAGCCATCATGAAGGCCCTCTATTTCGCCTGGGTGCGCGAACGCATCGGCAAGGCCGAGGAAGAGATCGCGCCTCCCGAAAACATCAAGACCGTCGCCGAACTCATGGCTTGGCTGAGCGGCCAGGGCGAAAACTATGCCGCCGCCTTCACGCATATCAAGTCGATGCGGGCGGCGCTCGACCGCACTCATGTCAAGCACGATGCTTTGATTGGAAATGCGCGGGAGATTGCCTTTTTTCCGCCGATGACCGGGGGGTAAGGGCGTGCGTGCCCGGATTCTCGTGCGCGTCCAGAAGGAAAGTTTCGATGTTGCGGCCGAAGCCGCGAAGCTGACGCAGGGACGCACCGATATCGGCGCGCTGGTAAGTTTTACCGGGCTTTGCCGCGACGAAGGAGGCGCGCTCGCGGCGCTCGAAATCGAACATTATCCGGGTATGGCGGAGGCCGAAATCAATCGCGCCGCCGTTGAGGCGGCCGCCCGCTGGCCGCTCGAAGGCGCCCTCGCCGTGCACCGGTACGGATTGATTTATCCGGGCGAGCCTATCGTTCTCGTCATCGCCGCGAGCGTGCATCGCGGCGAGGCTTTCGCGGCGGCGTCATTTCTCATGGATTATTTGAAGACCGAGGCGCCGTTCTGGAAAAAGCGGCATTCGGCGGGAAAGGGCGCGGGCGATTGGGTCGAGGCGAAAGCGCAAGACGAGGCAGCCGCGCAAAAATGGCGAGCTTGAGAGTTTTAGTTGGGTCTGTTTTGAACGTCATTATTGCACAAATCAAGAAATATGCTCATGCACACTTGCCCCAGAAACCGAGGGGTTTCGAGAGATGCACCGCTATAGTGGCGTCTCTTGCAAGCGCAGACCACTCCGCCGCCGTGCTGGCGCCAAAGCCTACCATGCACTAAGAAACTGAACCAGCCAGAAGTGGCTGATCATTGCGATGGGTTCATTCGTTCCCGACATCGCGATCTCCAGCGTTCAGGAAATGTGAATTTATAATGAGCATCGAAGACGCGGCAAAACTAATGGATGCCGTATCAAAATTAGTCGGTACGCTCGTCTGGCCCTGCGTGATACTATTTGTGTTAACGCGATACAGACATTCTCTTAAAGAGTTTTTCGAAACCCTCAGTGAAATTTCATTGAAGGGGGCAGGATTTGAGGCGTCAGCAAAGAGGACAAAGGTCGAGGCAAGCGCGGCTTTGGTAGCGGCTGCCGTCGCTCACCAGGAGGTCGGCACGACGCCCGAAAGTGCTGCAAATAATGTGAGGGCAGCCGCAACAGCCGTTGAAGCAGTTACGCTTAGAACAATTAGGCGCGCAAAGAAGTCTACGGTGCTTTGGGTTGATGACCGACCGGAGAATAATGTCAATGAGCGGCGAGCGCTCGAAGCACTTGGTGTCAATTTCGTAATCTCAACATCGACTGAAGACGCACTAACCAAAATGCAAAAGCAAAAATTTGACGTCATCATTTCGGATATGGGTCGCCCGCCTGATTCACGTGCAGGGTACACGTTGCTCGAAAACATCCGACAGTCTGGAGATAGGATGCCGTTTGTTATTTATGCGGGTTCGCGTGCTCCAGAGCACGTGGCGGAGTCGCGGAGGCGTGGTGCAATGGGCTGCACCAATCGGCCAGATGAATTGTTTGAGTACGTATTGTCCGCGCTTCGGAGCGAAGATTGACCTTATGGATAGTGCAGCATAAATCAAAAATTTTGAACGAAAGTCGACCGGCTGAAAACGCGGTGGTTCCTCCGTGTCAAAATCAGGAGCAAAATGGGAGACCCACGCCCGACTCGAAATGGAGATTTACGCGCAATCTTACCTATCTCAAGCCGCCGGACGTATGAGGCCTTGTAAGGTTTTCTGCCCTTATCGTACCAAAATGTTTCACGTGAAACATTTTGGTACGATTTAAGGCCTCGACCGGTCAAATTTTCTGGCGTCGGCTCAAGATTTCTTCTCCCAGCGCCCGTGCGCGCCCTGCCGCCAATAGGTCAGCGCAAAGCCTAAATCCTTCAGCTCCTTCCATTGGGCCCGCGCAGCCGCGAGTTCGTCCTCATTGTTGCCGTCGAAGAGGGTAACCGCGCGGGCATAGGCCGCGCCAGCTTCCACAAGGGCAGGGGCCATTTGCGCCCCCTCGACAAACAGCCGGAGCGCCGCGCCATTGGGATTTTCGAGGCCGGTCGTGAGGTAGACGGGCTGCAGCTCGCCATCGCTGTCGCGCGCGCGGCCAGGCATAGGTTACCTCGCGCGGGTGAACATGCCGGTCAGCGCCGGCAGGCCGGCCCGACCTGGCGCAGCGTTGTCAGGTTCACCCGAACCAGAATTCCGCCGGGAAGAAGCAGCTGCGGGATTTTGCGGCGTGCAGAAATTCTAACCGAGACACTGCCTTATCTTGCGTTCATTATGTCTACGGCGCTGGCGAGGCGCGCTTTGCCGCGAAGCGCCGTCGAGGACATCGGCGAGCGCGGCCCATGCAGAAACATAAACGCCGGCGGCGCGGCCGTGGCAAGAAGACCAGCGTCGGTTTCGTCGCGGCGGTAAGGCGCCAACGCTGCCGCCGCGCGCCCGTGCGGCGCCGTCAATGTCGAGCCGGGGCGATCGATTATCGCGATTGGAACAAGCCTCGCGATGTCGCGCCAGCGTTGCCAGCGATCGAAGTGGCGAAAATTATCCGCCCCCATCAGCCAGACGAAATGGACGCCGGGACAGCGCTGTTTCAAATAGGTGATCGTGTCGAACGTATAAGTGGCGCCGATCGCGGCCTCGAGCGCCGTGATTTTGATGCGCGGATGTCGACTAATTTTACGCGCGGCTTCGACGCGCTCTGCGAGCGGCGCCAGCTCACGCCGGTCTTTGAGCGGATTGGCGGGGGAGACAAGCCACCAGAGACGATCGAGGCGTAAGCGCCGTAACGCCAGCAGGCTAGCTTCCCGATGTCCGTCGTGCGGCGGATTGAAGCTGCCGCCAAACAAGCCAACCCGCAGGCCAGGCACAAAGGGCGGCGTCTTGGCGTCGGGCGCGAAGCTCAAGGGCGAATCTGCCCGTTGCCGCGCACGCGATACTTAAAGGACGTCAGCTGCTCCAGTCCCACCGGGCCACGCGCGTGCATCCGGCCCGTCGCAATGCCGATCTCGGCGCCAAATCCAAACTCGCCGCCGTCGGCGAATTGCGTCGAGGCATTGTGCATCACGATGGCCGAATCCACCTCTTTCAAGAAGCGCTCCGCCGACGCGCGATTTTCAGTCACGATGCAATCGGTGTGATGCGAGCCAAAAGTTTCGATATGCGCGATGGCGTCATCGAGCCCTTCGACAACACGCACGGAAATGATCGCGTCGAGATATTCGGTGGTCCAATCCGCCTCGCTCGCGGGCTTCACCCTTGGGTCCGCGGCAAGCGTGGCGGCATCCCCGCGCACGGCGCAGCCGGCATCGAGCAGCATTTTGACGAGCGGCGCGAGATGGGTGCGCGCGCAGGCGCGATCGACGAGCAAAGTCTCGGCCGCGCCGCAAATGCCGGTACGCCGCAGTTTGGCGTTGAAAACGATTTTTTCCGCTTTGCTGAGATCGGCGTCGCGATCGACGAACACATGCACGATGCCTTCGAGATGCGCAAATACCGGCACTCTTGCCTCGGCCTGAACACGGGCGACGAGGCTCTTGCCGCCGCGCGGCACGATCACGTCGAGAGTGCCATTCAGTCCCGCGAGCATGGCGCCAACCGCCGCGCGGTCCTTTACCGGCACAAGTTCGATCGCGGTCGTTGGAAGACCTGCTTCATCGAGACCCGCGACGAGACACTCATGAATGCACCGCGCGGAAAAAAAGCTTTCCGAGCCGCCGCGCAGAATAACCGCGTTGCCGGCCTTGAGGCAGAGCGCGCCGGCGTCCGCCGTCACCGCCGGGCGACTTTCGTAGATGACGCCGATAACGCCGAGCGGGGTCGCGACGCGCTCGATGAGCAGCCCGTTCGGCCGCTCGAACCGCGCAAGAATGCGCCCGACCGGATCGGGAAGAGCGGCGATGGCGTCGAGGCCGCTCGCCATGGCCTCGACGCGGGAGCTATCGAGCGCCAGCCGGTCGAGGAAGGCGGGCGGTTCGCCGTCCGCTTTGGCGGCTGCCATGTCGCGCGCATTGGCGGCAAGAATATCGGCCGCACGCGCGCGTATTGTCGCGGAGGCGCCGCGCAGCGCCCGGTTCTTTGTCTCGGTCGAAGCACGCGAAAGAGCCTGCGCGGCGGCGCGGGCCGAGCGGCCGATATCGGCCATGACGTCCGCCGTGTTGGCGTCGCGGCCATCCTCGATCGGTTTAAGATTTCCCATCGGTGCCCGCCTCCCATGCGGCAATCCGGTCGCGCGCAAGCACCATATCATCTTGGTGGATGATCACCGCGCGCCCCGGAGTGCCGAGCAAGCTCAAGATATCCTGCGAATTGCGTCCGGCGATCAAGGCCGCCTCGCTCGCGTCGTAGCCGACAAGACCGCGCCCGATCTCGACCGCGCGGGCATCGCGGATTAGCACACAATCGCCGCTCGTGAAATTACCCTCGACCCGTGTCACGCCGGCGGGCAGCAGGCTCTTGCCATTTGCGATGGCCTTTGCTGCTCCCGCATCGACATGCAAGACACCGCGCGGCTCCAGCGAACCGGCGATCCATTTTTTTCGCGCGGTGACCGGGTTGGAGCTGGACAAGAACCAGGTGCAAGGCACCGACGCATGGAGGCGCGATACGGGATGCTCGACCCTTCCGTCGGCGATCAGCATATGGGTGCCGCCGGCCGTCGCGATTTTCGCCGCCTCGATCTTGGTGCGCATGCCGCCGCGCGACAGCCGCGAGGCGCCGCCGCCTGCCATCGCCTCGATCGTCGCGTCCACGTGCGCAACCACTGGAACAAGCTTGGCCGCGGGGTTTTCGCTCGGGGGCGCGGTGTAAAGGCCCGGCACATCGGAGAGCAGAATCAAGAGATCCGCGCTCGCCATGGTCGCGACGCGGGCGGCCAAGCGATCGTTGTCGCCGTAGCGTATTTCGTTTGTCGCGACCGTATCGTTCTCGTTGATGACCGGCACGGCGCGAAGGTCGAGGAGGCGGCCAATCGTCGCCCTCGCGTTCAGATAGCGATGGCGCTCCTCGGTATCGCCAAGCGTGACCAGAATTTGCCCGGCGGTGATCTTCCTATCGGCGAGCACCTCCGCCCAGATTCGCGCCAGGGCGATCTGGCCCACTGCGGCGGCGGCCTGGCTGTCTTCGAGTTTCAAGTCGCGTCCGGGGAGCCCCAGCACGCTGCGCCCCAGCGCGATCGCGCCGGACGAAACGACGAGGAGATCGGTGCCTTGCGCGTGCAAATCCGCGATGTCCTGGGCGAGCGAGACGAGCCAGCTTCGCCTGACGCAGCCTTGGTCGCGATCGATCAGCAAGGAGGAGCCGACCTTGATGACGATGCGGCGGAAGGTTTTGAGGCTCGGCTGGCTGGCTGAAGGCGCCGCCGCCGCCTGGCTTGCCACGCTCAAGGGTGACACTCCGCGACGGCGCCCGGCTGAACCGTCTTGCCGTTCTCGGTCTCGTCGATAATCGTTAACAGCCGGCGCAGGGTTTCCCGGATATTGGTGCCCGCTACCGCCGAAAGTCGCAGCGGCGTTTGCTTGGCGGCGCGTTTTAGCCGCAGTGCCTGAGCTTGCAACATGGCTTGGTCGACACTGTCGATCTTGGAGAGCGCGACAATCTCTGGCTTTTCCGCAAGACCGCCGCCATATGCTTCGAGCTCGCGGCGCACGGTTTTATAGGCCTTGCCCGCATGTCCGGTTCCGGCATCGACAAGGTGGAGAAGCACACGGCAGCGCTCGATGTGGCCCAAAAACCTGTCGCCCAGCCCATGGCCATCGTGCGCCCCCTCGATTAGACCCGGAATGTCGGCGACTACGAATTCCCGGCCGTCGCAAGCGGCCGCGCCAAGCTGCGGATGCAGTGTGGTGAAAGGATACTCGGCGATCCTAGGCCTCGCCGCGCTGACGGTCGCGAGGAAAGTCGATTTGCCGGCGTTGGGCAAGCCGACGATCCCAGCGTCGGCAATGAGTTTCAAACGCAGCAGGATGATGCGCTCTTCCCCCTTCTGGCCCGGATTGGCGTGGCGTGGGGCCTGATTGGCCGAGGTTTTGAAGCGGGCATTGCCGAAGCCGCCATTGCCGCCCCGCGCGAGAGGGACGCGTTGTCCGGTCTCGGTTAAATCGGCAAGCAGAACCTCGCCCTCCGCGTCGAAAATCTGGGTTCCCGCGGGGACCTTCAGAATCGCATCGGCGCCTTTGCCGCCAGCCCGGTTCTTGCCCATGCCGTGCATTCCGGTGGCCGCCTTGAAGTGTTGCTGGTAGCGATAATCGACCAAGGTATTGAGGCCAGCTGCGCATTCGGCGATGACATTGCCGCCGCGCCCGCCGTCGCCGCCATCTGGCCCGCCGAATTCGATAAATTTCTCACGCCGGAACGACAGACAACCGGCGCCGCCGTCGCCCGAACGAATAGTGACTCTGGCCGAATCGAGAAATTTCATTGCAAACCCAAGCCTTGAATCTGAACTTTGGCGCGCGGACCGGGGCTCAAAGGATCATGACAGAACCAAAAAAGCCGATCAACATCTTTAAAATCAGCTATCATTCCAATCGCCGGCCATGGCCGTGGGTTTACGGCATGATGACGGCGAAGAACCCGCGGCAATTCGCATTCGCTCACGCGTTGGGGACGCGCGGCGCTGTCCTTTGCCAGCTCTCCGCGCATCAAGGGCATTTGATGCGCTTCCCTTGGGAGATCAAGGCAAGTTCCCTGTGGGGTTGAGCGTGGTGCCGGCGGGGATGGCGGGCTTCGTGGTTCTCTCGTTATCCGCTGAGTGCGCCGCTTGATCGCGGGGCCAATGCGGCCTTGAATATTAAATGCAGAGTTGCGTTTGATCCCTGTTTTGGGATGAAATAACCCCAATCGATCCCGCCGCAAGGCATCCGTCCGCCGCGAAGCAAGGCTTCGGCAAAGTGAGTTAGCCCGAGACGCACAATGACTCATGTCGCAACGCTTGTATGCGATCCGGCATTTCCGGTTTTGACCCCTGATATGCTCCGGCGGGCCGGCGAAGCCTTGCGGCAGCCAGGGCCGTCGAACTGGCTCGATCCTTGTATTGCCGCCGACATAGCTTTCAAGCCTGGACCAGCCGCCAGCGTAAGCGCCATCGCGGATAGGGTCCGCTCCGCTCTCGATAGCGCCGCCGTCGACGTTATCGTGCAAAGGGCGCAAGGGCGGCGCAAGAAGCTCTTGCTCGCCGACATGGATTCGACGATGATCGGCCAGGAATGTATCGACGAGCTCGCCGCTGAAATCGGCAAGCGGGCCCAAGTCGCCGCGATCACCGGACTCTCGATGCGCGGCGAAATCGCCTTTGAACCGGCGTTGCGGGAACGCGTCGCCCTTCTCAAGGGCCTCGACCGCGCTACCATCGTGGGCGTGATCGACAATAAAATCACCTTGACGCCGGGCGCACGTGTTCTGATTCAAACCATGCGGGCCAATGGAGCGCATACCGTGCTCGTTTCGGGCGGGTTCTCGGTCTTTACATCCGTCATCGCGGAAAGGATCGGCTTTCACGAACACCAGGCCAACGAGTTTCTTTTTGGCGAGGACAACCGGCTAAGCGGGCTTGTCGCGGAGCCCGTCCTCGGCAAGGATGCCAAGCTCGCGGCACTAACTCATTCGCGCGAAAAGCATGGCCTCTCCGTCGAGGAAACTCTTGCGGTTGGCGACGGCGCCAACGATCTCGCGATGCTCGAAGCCGCGGGGCTCGGCGTCGCCTTTCACGCCAAACCGAAGGTCGCGGCCGCCGCCCATGCGCGGATCGATCACTGCAATCTGACCGCACTGCTTTATGCGCAAGGTTACCGGCGCGAGGATTTCATTATGACTCCGTTTCAGCAACTGGGTCAGGCACGGGGGCAGCGGTGAAACTGCCGCCGCCATAATGGTACGAAGCCATGCGCAGCGTCGATTTGAATTGCGATTGCGGCGAAGGGTTCGGCGCCTACCGGATCGGCGATGATGCCGCCATGCTCGACATTGTCACGAGCGTCAATGTCGCCTGCGGCTTTCATGCCGGCGATCCGGAGATCATGGCGCAAACTTTTAGAGCCGCGCAGGCCAAGGGAATAGCGATCGGCGCGCATCCTGGATTTCCCGATCTCTGGGGCTTTGGCCGCCGCGTACTGCCGTTCACGGCGGGAGAAATCGAGCGCCTTGTCGCCTATCAGATCGGCGCGGCGAACGCGCTTGCCGCTTATGCGGGGGCAAGGCTTGGCCATGTGAAGATCCATGGCGCCCTGAGCAATATCGCGGCGGAGGATGAGGCGATCGCGCTGGCCATCGCGCGAGTAGTGAAAGCTGTTGCGCCGGAGCTCACCTTTCTCGCTCCCGCCGGAACGAAATTGGAAACGGCGGGCCTTGCGCAAGGACTTGCGGTCGCGCGCGAAATTTTTGCCGATCGCGCTTATACGGATGCGGGCCTTCTCGTCGATAGGTCGTGGCCCGGCGCCGTTCTGCACGAGGCTGCGGAAGCCGCCGGGCGCGTCCTCGCCATGGTATTGGAAGGAGCAATCATAACAATCTCCGGCAAGCGCTTGGCAGTCGGCATCGATTCCATTTGCGTGCATGGCGATAGCCCGAATGCGATCGCCATGGCGAAGGCGGTGCGCATGCGCCTGGAGAAAGCCGGGATTGCGCTCGCGCCTTTTGCTCCGGTTTGAAGAGGTTTTGGCATGACGAATTTGCCGAAGCCGCGCTATCTGCTAGCTGGAGAATCCGCGCTCGTTGTCGAATTCGGCGCCACGATCGATCCCAAGATCCACGATCGTGTCCTGGCACTCGACGCGGCGATCCAACAAGCGAATTGGGAAGGCGTGACCGAGACCGTGCCGACCTATCGTTCGCTCATGATTCATTTCGATCCGCGCCGTTTGACGACGGAAGCGCTGGTCGGTGCCCTCGCCGGGCTCGATTACGCGGCGGCCCCGCAGCGGATGCGGCAACAACGCTGGCGCATCCCTGCCTGCTACGACCCGCCGCACGGCGACGACATCGCCGAGGTCGCGGCGCTTCTCGATTTGCCGCAAGAGCGCATCATCGATCTGCATCTTGGCGCGCGCTACCGTGTCTATATGTATGGCTTTGCGCCCGGTTTCACGTTTCTTGGCGGGCTCCCGCCAGAACTCACGATCCCGCGCCGCGCCGCGCCACGGGCCCCAGTGCCGCCCGGATCGTTGCTCATCGCGGGCGGCCAGGCGCTCATCGCCGGCTGCGCCATGCCAACCGGCTGGTATGCGATCGGCCGCACGCCGGTCAAGATGTTCGATTCCTTGCGCGGCCGGATTTGCCTCGCCGGCATAGGCGATGAGGTCTGTTTCGAACGGATCGATCCCGCCGCCTTCGATGCGATGAGCAGGGCGGCGGAAGCCGGAGAGCTTTGCGCACGCCACGAATATTTGGATGAGACCTGACATGCTGGGAGGCCTGCGCGTGCTGCGCGCCGGTCTGGGCGCGACGATTCAGGACGGCGGGCGCCACGGCTATCTGCGCTATGGCGTGACCCCGGCGGGACCCATGGACTGGGTTGCCTTCCGCACCGCAAATTCCGCCCTTGGCAACAACGATCGCGCGGCGGCAATCGAAGTCCCGGTTGGCGGCCTTGAGGTTATCTGCGAATGCGCGCCGCTCGCGCTCACCTTTGCGGGCGGGGCTTTTCTCTGGCGGCGCGATGGGGTGTTGCTGCCGAAGGCGGCGCGGCTCCTGTTGGAACCTGGCAAGACGCTGGCGGCGCGGGCCGGCGATTTTGGTGCCTTCGCTTATCTCGCGGTCGAAGGGGGCTTCGGCACGCCGGTTATTATGGGAAGCCGGGCGACGCATATGCGCTCGGCGATGGGCGGAATCGAGGGACGGATGCTTCGTGCGGGCGATGTTTTGCCCGCGGCCGCTTCGACCGAGGAACGAGGCGGTGTAGGCTCCGAGGCAACGATCGAGGCGCCATGGCTCGCCCGCGAAGCCGATCCTTTCCGCGTCGTGCTTGGCCCGCAAGACGATTATTTCACAGTAGCGACTCTTAGCGCCTTCTTCGAAGGGCAGTTCACGTTAACGCCGGCGGCCGACCGCATGGCCTATCGGCTCAAAGGGCCGGAAATCGCGCACGCGGGGGGATATGACATCGTGTCCGACGGAACTGCGCTCGGCGCGATCCAGATCGCCGGCGACAAGCAGCCGCTCG
Organism: Methylocella sp.; assembly: GCA_050728655.1. Taxonomy (GTDB): domain Bacteria; phylum Pseudomonadota; class Alphaproteobacteria; order Rhizobiales; family Beijerinckiaceae; genus Methylocapsa. The sequence goes on along the minus strand of JBOHJQ010000016.1, from coordinate 6,554 downwards.
TCCTCATGGCCGATCGTCAGCCGACCGGCGGTTATCCGAAGCTTGGTCATGTCGCGCGCGCGGACATTGGCAGGCTCGCGCAGATGCGTCCGGGCGAGACGTGCCGCTTTCGTGCGGTGAGCGTGGCCGAGGCGCGGGCGGCGCTACTCCGGCGCGAGGATGAGATTGCGCAGACGGTTCCCCGGCTGCGTCCGCTGCGCCCGGAACTCACCTCGGAAAACCTATTTGGGGCCAATCTGATCGACGGTGTGGTCGATCCTCTGGACAGCGAGCGGATCGGGGGAGAGTATTAAAAGCCTGTTTCAAAAGCCCTGCCCTCATCCTGAGGAGCAGGCGAAGCCTGCGTCTCGAAGGATGCGCCGCGCCCTCGTGCTTCGAGACGGCGCATCCAGCGCCTCCTCAGCATGGGGGCTTAGGTTTTGGACATGTTTTGAGAGCGGAGCTGCCGCGATGGTTTGTCCGGTTTCGCGGACCAAAATGTTTCACGTGAAACATTTTGGTCCGCTTGGTCCGCGCGCATCATACTTTCGCAAGACGTGAAAATTGTCTTTTGGGCGAAATCTTTTGTCCGGTTCGGGAGAGACGGCTTACTGGGGCCTGCCCGAAAGATCGAATGGAGCTGTGGCTTGCGCATGTAGCAAAAATCCAGAAATACGCGCTGCAGTTATAGTGCTTTCGCCATCGCGGTTTCAGTGAAAATTGCCTTCTGGACGTAGTTGTTTCAAGCGGTCCGCGGCGGGATCCATACTGACCAATACGCGCGATTTCATTCACCGTCTTGGAGTCCGTGGAAGTCTAAAATGACACAGTGATGATCTGCCCATGGCGCTTGACCTTACATTCTGACAAAAGATGGTCCAAGATAACGACAGGAATCAAATGCTGTTCATGACGCACTGGATCACCACAAGGGCAATCCGTCGATGATGGCCGTCTAAGTAAGCGGGATCCTTCAAGCTCGTACAAATATCCTTCTGAGACACCAAATCCGGTATTTTTATCACTACAGTGATCAACATAAATGCTACAAATAATGAATAAATCATTATCCTTTCGCTCTATAAACACGCCTTTTTCGTAGCTAACACTATTCTGCTGCGCTGGATAGCATAGGATATTGTTGCTTTCGATATGAACTACATTATGCCGCCTTAAGAACTCGGATAGGCGTGGAATCGGCGTCCTGATATCTACCTCGCCATAGAACGCTTCTTCAGGAAGATGAAATCTGATTTCGTTCACGTCTGGCGGTTTAACCTCAGACAGCCAAAACGGCGTGTAGAGCGCCGTCGTTTCGGGCAAATGCTTTGTGAAGGAGACTTGGTACTCAGGGATTTCAAGGCTTCGACTATAAATCGGAAACGGAGAGTCGGGAATCTCAACTCGAAGCCACGGCAAGTCGAGCAGGTTCGCAAGCAGCTTGTCAAGCTTCGGGTCTGGAAAAACGTCGTTGGTCTCCTTTAGCCCAGCGGATTGAGCCAACTCAGCAAACACGGCGGCGGGAGCCGTGATGTGAGCAACGACTGCTTGCGGATCAAGCCGCTTCTGGTCGTGAAACACTCCAGCAAGCCAAGCCTTCTGGTTTTTGAATCTGCTCGGGCAGTCTGTCGTGAGGTCGTCCTCTAAGCTTATCAATGCATGCTTCGACTCTTTCAACAGGGCCTTACTCAAGACATACAAGTTCCCCACGCCGAGATGGTCGCTATAGGACGCGCCCAGAACCGTAAGCATGACAGCAGCTTCGGATGCATTCTCACACAACTGAAATTGCCGGTTCGATTGGAAGGAATGACTTGCAAACCAAGCCGCAACGCGCGCATCAGATGACAAGTCGACAAAAAACGACCTCCATCCGTAGTGTTGCAAAAGTCCTTGAATGAAGTAGAGAGAGTCCGACCGCTTCAAATCGAACCCTCCCCGCCTTAGCAATTCCTGCGCGTAAAATATCCATTTCCCCATCAACGGAGGAATGCATCCTCTACGCTCGAATGACGAGGTGAGGTTGGGAGAACCATCCAACAAATTATGCGCTGCCGTTTGTCCGCGAAAAACAAAAGCCTCGCCAAACAGTACGAGATGCCTTTTCAATTCTTGGAGATCGGTCGCGTGCAAAGACAACAAGAGAGGACCCTTGGTCTAATGATGACTAACCATTGTGTTATTACGTTCTGGGCAGGCTTTGAAACAGGCTACGCGCGGACCCTTGCTTCGAGCATTTTGCCGTCGTTCCCCGCAATGACCACGTCGATCATTTGCGAGGGCGGGATGTTTCCGATTCGCACTCGCGTAAAATCTTCGGTGCGGCCGGTCCCGCCATGCTCCGTCAGGACCCGGACGAGCTTGCCGGTTTGCGCTTCAAGATGATTGCTCAACGCCGCGTCCCCGGCCTCGCGAAGACGCTTGGCTCTTTGCTTCACGATCTCCGGCGCGACCGGCTCCATTTTCGCGGCTGGCGTTCCGGGCCGCGTGGAAAACGGAAAGACGTGAAGATGGGTCAGGCCGCAATCGGCAACAAGCGCCAGCGTATTTTCAAACATCGCGTCTGTCTCTGTCGGAAAGCCCGCGATCAGATCAGCGCCAAACACGATCTCCGGCCGCAACCGGCGCAGTCCAGCGCAGATGCGCAGGGCATCGGTGCGGCCGTGCCGCCGCTTCATGCGTTTTAAAATGAGATCGTCGCCGGATTGCAGCGAGAGATGGAGATGCGGCATGAGGCGCGGCTCCTCGGCGAACGCTTTGATGAGATCTTCATCCGCCTCGATGCAATCGATCGAGGAGAGCCGCAGCCGATCGAGTTTTGGCGCCGTGCGCAAGATTGTCGTGACGAGTTCTCCAAGCGCCGGGGCGCCGCACAAATCAGCGCCGTAGGAAGTTAGATCAACGCCGGTCAAAACGATCTCGCGAAAACCGTTGTCAGCTAGCCGGCATGCCGCGCGGATCACCTCGTCCATCGGCACCGAGCGCGACGGGCCGCGCCCAAAAGGAATGACACAAAAGGTGCAGCGGTGATCGCAGCCGGTCTGCACCGCGAGAAACGCCCGCGTACGATCCTCGATACCCTCGCTCAAAATCGTTGGAGCGGCTTTCGCCGCCATGATGTTGGAGACGTCCATGCGGACGCCACGCGCCCAGCTCGCGGGGTGGGCTTTTTCTGCATTGCCGAGCACCCGGAAAACCTCCGGCATGGTGGCAAACTGCGAAGGATCGATCTGGGCGGCGCAGCCAGTGACGACGATCTCGGCGCCCGGCCGCTCGCGCTTGATGCGGCGAACGGTTTGCCGCGCCTGCCGAACCGCTTCTGCAGTCACCGCGCAGGTGTTGACGATGACGAGATTGCTTCGCCCACAAGCCAAGGCGGCACGGCGCATAGCCTCGGACTCGACAAGATTGAGCCGGCAGCCGAAGGTCAAGACTTCGACGTCTTGTGGTTCGCGCCCCCGCGGGATCACGCCGCGATGCCCTTGAAGAGATCGGGATCGAGCCGCGTCTCGAACTCGAACTCGACCGGGCCGGTCATTGTGACATGACCGTCGCTCTCCCGCCATTCGATATCGAGATCGCCGCCGGGCAGGCTGACAATGCCGCTCTGGCCTGCGAGACCTTTGCGCGCGGCGGCGACGAGGGCGGCGCAGGCGGCCGAGCCGCAGGCGCGGGTCAAGCCGGCGCCGCGCTCCCAAACTTTTAGCGCGATGTGCTCACGCGACGCGACATGGGCAAGCGATATATTGGCGCCCTCGGGGAAGATCGGATGGTTTTCAAGCAAGGGCCCGGTCCTCGCCAGATCGTAGGCCTCGATGTCATCGACCCAGAAAATCGCATGGGGATTGCCCATGTTCACGGCCGAGGGCGTATGCAAGACCGGCGCATCGATCGGACCAATCTGCAGTTCGATCTTTCGCGTGTCATGGAATGGCTCGCGGAGCGGGATTTCATTCCAGGCGAAGCGCGGCCGGCCCATATCGACGGTAAAAATCGTCTCGGCCCGGCGCTGGCATTCCAGCCGAGCCGTGGCCGTCTCTAAAACGAGCCTTTCGCGCGGCGTTCCACGCGTCAGGATAAAGGCGACGCAGCGCGTCCCATTGCCACAGGCGCCGGCTTGCGAACCGTCGCTATTATAGATCGTCATCAAAGCGTCGGCCCCGCTTGAGCGCGGTTCATGCAGCACCATGAGTTGATCGAAGGCAAGGCGCTCACCGCGGACAATCGCGCGCGCTTCTGGCCCGCTGACGCTCAAGCCGCTGCCGCGCAGATCGAGAATGGCGATCTCGTTGCCGAGCCCATTCATTTTAACGATGAGCCTATTCGCGAGTGGGCTCAAAGGGTGTAATTCCATTCATCCATGGCTTCGCGCCCACCGTGTCAATCCGCGGATGGCATTATTTTACCGAACTTTGGCCTGCGCCAGGCGATGCCAATTCGCGAAATCGACCTTGATCGCGGCCGGCCAATTCGCCTCGCCTGGCGGGACAGAAAGCGCGGCACGCTAATTGCTCCCCATGATATAGAAATACTCCGACGATTGCCGAGATTTAACACAGCCCATTGCCTTTTTTGTGCGAGGATTGGCGTAGTCTCGCGCGCCGGACCATCAACAATGGAACCCTTTGGCGCGAGCCGCAATTTTGGAGCGTTACATGAGGATCGGCAGCATCAACCGTTCGCTAGGCGTCGAACTGGCCTTCGGCCTTTTTCTGGCAGTCCTGACCGCGCATCCGGAGCCCGCCCTCGCGCAGGCTCCTGCCGCCGTGCCGACTGCCGGCGATGTCACGCCAGCTCCTGCCCCGCCCGGCGTGAGCGCAAAACCGGCTCCATCCATTCCCGCCGACACCGGCTCCAAACCCCCGCCGGGGGTGCCGGACGACACCTCGGCGGTGACCCTTGAGCTGACATCCCGTCCGGTGGCATTCACGAGCGCGAGCGCGGAATGGGCGGATGGATTCAAGTCGGTGGTAGGCGAGATAGCCAAAGTCGACGCGGCGATCAAAAAGGCCGGGCTCACCCCGGCGGGACATCCTTTCGCATTGTTTCTTGCCACCGACGACAAAAGCTTTCAGTTCGAGGCGATGGTGCCGCTTGCCGGGAAACCCGAGGGCAAGGATCTCTCCGATGGCGTGAAAATCGGCGAGTCCCCTTCCGGCAAGGCGATCAAGTTCCTGCATCGCGGCGCCTACGACGATATCGATTCGACCTACGACCTCATTACCGCCTTTCTCGATGAAAAAGGCCTCGAATCACAAAATCGCTTCGTCGAGGAATATCTCACCGACACGACGGAACCAGACGACGCCAACCTCGAAGCCGACATCTATGTTTTTCTCAAGTAGGAAAGACCGCTCGGGGACAAGCCTGACCGGGGGGGCCGTGCGCCGAGCTCGGGCCAGGGACTCCCGCGAGCAATCGTCGCGGTCTTAATTGCTTCGGGGCATCGCTTTATTGTCCGGCTAGCCATTGGGACAGGTCAACCCGCGCCTTAAATGAAATAATTCGACGGAGCGCGTCATGGTCCACCGCCATTCAATTGTTATAACCTTTATATTTTTCACATTTCTGCTCATAGCGTTAGAGATATATTTGCGCTATGCTGGATACGGATCATACCCAATTTATGATCTGGATAATGACGTACAGTACATTCCCGCCGCCAACCAGCACGGAATGTTTCGTAATCGCTACACGTGGTTTTTCAACAACAGGCATATGGGAAATATTGCAAATTGGAGTCCGGAGATCCATCCGAATCTATTATTGATCGGCAATAGCATTGTACTCGGCAGCAATACTTTCAACCCTGAGGACAAGCTCGGGCCACTTTTAGAAAAGGATTTGGGCGGGCGCTACACCGTGTGGTCAGTGGCGGCGGGCGGTTGGACGAATATCAACGCGATGGTTTATCTCGATCGCAACGCCGATGTCCTGCATAACGCCGATGCCGTGATCATCGAATATATGGAAGACCACCTTATCGTACCCGCCGTGTGGCCAGGATATTACATCTGTCCCGACCATAAGCCTTGGATTTTGACGGGATACATCTTCAGCAGATCTGTGCGGCATCGCTTGATCCAAGCGGGCTTCCTTCATTTCGACTCACCTCCAACAGGGATGCCCGACGCGGCCCAATTGCAGCGCTTCAAAGAGCTGGTGATGAGCGTCGCAAAGGAACACAAAATCGTGATTTTCACATATCCCACACTCAAAAATCTGCAAAACAAATCCGCATGGCTGGAATTGATCAGCCCAATAGCACGTGTATGCAGGACCACGATGGCGAAATGCGTAGATATAGCTCAAGAACCGGCTTGGAACGAAAGCGCGTATACAAGCGACGGCATCCACCCGACGTTTGAAGGAAACAAAATTCTTGCGTCAGTACTTGCGAACGCGACAAACTAAACACGATCATGCGATTTTCACGCGGGACCGGTTAGCTAGAGCATTTTCATTGTTGGCGGAATCGGATGGGGATTCCAGCGGGGCGACATTTACGATTCTCTTTCGGCGTTGATTCGATGGGGGTTCGTGATGGGGAAGCCTTATTCTTTGGACCTGGGTGA
>JBOHJQ010000015.1:0-42903 GCA_050728655.1 Methylocella sp. | reverse complement strand
CGCAAGCCCCCCGCGACATTGAGATAAATATCATATGGCCCGAGCTTGATGCCGGCGTGCGTTTCGAGAACGGCGAGAACCATGGCGAGCCGCGCATTGTCCCAGCCGACAACCGCGCGGCGCGGCGTCCCAAGCGGGCTTGGCGCGACGAGCGCCTGGAATTCGACGAGCAGCGGCCTTGTTCCCTCCATCCCGGCGAACACCGCGGCGCCGGGTGCCGTCGCGTCCCGCGAAGACAGAAACAACGCGGAGGGGTTCGCGACCTCGGCGAGGCCGCGTCCGGTCATTTCAAAAACGCCGATCTCGTCGGTTGGACCGAACCGGTTTTTTACCGCGCGGAGGATCCGGAAATTCCGCCCGCCCTCGCCCTCGAAGGAGATCACCGAGTCGACCATGTGCTCGACGACGCGGGGGCCGGCAATTTGGCCGTCCTTGGTGACATGGCCGACAAGGATCACCGCCGCGCCGGTTGTCTTCGCGAAACGGATCAGCGCCTGCGCCGCGCCGCGCACTTGGGAGACCGTGCCAGGGGTCGATCCGATAAGCTCGGTCCACATCGTCTGAATGGAATCGATGACGACAAAAGACGGCCGCTTGCCATGGGAGAGCGTCGCGACAATATCTTCGACACTCGTCTCGGCGGCGAGTTCGACCGGCGCCGCCGCGAGGCCAAGCCGCAGGGCGCGGAGCCGCACCTGGTCGACCGCCTCCTCGCCGGAAATATAGACGACGCGCCGGCCCGATGCGGCAAGCGCGGCGCAGGCTTGAATGACCAGCGTCGATTTGCCGATGCCTGGTTCGCCGCCAAGCAAAATAACCGAGCCCGGCACGAAACCGCCACCTATGACCCGGTCGAGCTCGGCGATGCCGGTAATGATGCGCGGGGCGGCTGTGTGATCTTTCTCGATCAGGCTTGAGAGGCCAAAAACCCGGCCTTTTCGCGCCGCTTGCGCCGCCTTGGCGCCTATTCCCGAAGCCGCGCTTTCCTCGATTATGCTATTCCAGGCGCCGCAGGAATCGCAGCGGCCTTGCCAGCGCTGGGCCACCGCGCCGCAATTTTGGCAAACGAAGGAAGCGTGAGATTTGGCCATCGCCGGTTTCTTAGACCTTCGCGGCTCGCCAAGCACATATACGCTTGACGGACGTTAGAGCGCTTGCCCTCCACGTGGAATCACGTGATCGAAAAGGAATCGCTCAAATTCAAAGAGTTGGAGCATGTCAAACTCGAAACAGTCGAGCAACTTTTTCGGGACATGCCCTAGCGCGAGACCAGGGCTGACTCACACCGGGCAGTGCTTCTTCAGCGAAGCGGCGTGAACCGCATCGATCTCGCCTTTTAGCCGGGCGATTTCAGGCGCGATGTTTTCGCCGCTTAGAGTTGAGACCGGCAAACCCAAAAACACGACGCCGACCACGTCGTTCGTGTGAGCGTTATTCTGTTGCGCGGACGCCGTTGCGAGAGCCGCCTCGAGCCGGCCGCGTTCATCCGCTAATTCATCGCATCTCAGCGAAGAGTATTTATAATCGCCAATATAAGAGGGGGCAATGCTCTCCGGGGTCTTTGCGCACCCAGCCATGAAGGTACCCAATATAGCGATCGAGATCATCCATTGCATGACGCAAAAAAAATCCTTGCAGGCCGGGGCCATCCACACATGAGATACTATCGGGCGAGTCACTTTAAAGCAATCTTGGTCTAAAAATGCTCCGGCAGGCTTTCCTCCCGCGCGAGATTGGAGAACCTTGTCATCTCGGCCTCGAAAGCGAGCTCGATGGTTCCCGTCGGGCCATGCCGCTGTTTGCCGATGATGATTTCGGCCTTGCCATGCACCTTTTCCATGTCGGCCTGCCAGGTAATGAATTCCGCGCTTCCCTCGCGCGGCTGTCGGCTCTTCAAATAATACTCCTCGCGAAAGACGAAGAGAACGACATCGGCGTCTTGCTCGATCGAGCCGGATTCCCGCAAATCAGACAGTTGCGGGCGCTTGTCGTCGCGGTTCTCGACCTGCCGCGACAATTGTGAGAGCGCGATCACAGGAACATTCAAGTCCTTGGCCAGCGCCTTCAGCCCGGTCGTAATTTCGGTCACTTCCTGCACCCGGCCGTCGCTCCGCGTTTTCGAGCCGCCGAGCAATTGCAGATAATCGATCACGAGGACATCGAGGCCGCGCTGACGTTTGAGCCGCCGCGCCCGCGCCGCTAGCTGGGCGATCGAAAGCCCGCCGCTCTGGTCGATATAGAAGGGGATGGTCTGAATCTTCCGGGCGGCCTCGGCGATTCGATGAAATTCCGGCTCGCCGATGTCGCCCCTGCGGATCTTGGAGGAAGCAACGCCCGCCTGTTCGGCGATGATGCGGGTTGCCAATTGCTCGGCCGACATTTCGAGCGAGAAAAAGCCGACGATGCCGCCATTGACGGTTTCCCTGGTGCCATCAGGTTTGGGCTTGTCCTCGTGCGAGCTCGCGATGTTGAAGGCGACGTTGGTCGCAAGCGCGGTCTTGCCCATGCCGGGACGTCCGGCGACAATCACAAGATCGGACGGCTGCAGGCCACCCATGTAGCGATCGAGATCGGCGAGGCCGGTCGCGATCCCCGACAAGCGCCCGTCGCGCTCATACGCCTTCGCCGCCATATCGACGGCAGTGGTCAAGGCATCGGAAAAACGCTGAAAGCCGCCTTCGTAGCGGCCGGTCTCGGCGATCGAATAGAGCTTGCGCTCGGCCTCCTCGATTTGATCGCGCGGGCTCGCGTTGACCGGCGCGTCATAGGCCGCGTTGACGATATCCTCGCCGATGAGGATCAAATCGCGGCGAACCGCGAGATCGTGGATGGTGCGGCCATAGTCCGCTGCGTTGATGACGGTGGTAGCTTCTGCCGCCAGGCGGGCGAGATATTGCGGAACCGTCATGCCGCCGGGAAGATCGTGTTCGCCAAGAAAAGTTTTTAAGGTGATCGGCGAGGCAAGTTTTCCCGCGCGGATCAATTGCGAGGCGACATCGAAAATCTTCCGGTGAATGTCCTCGGAAAAATGCTCGGGCCTGAGAAAATCCGAGATCCGGTCGAAGGCGTCGTTATTGACGAGGATCGCGCCAAGCAGCGCCTGTTCCGCCTCGATATTGTGCGGCGCCAGCCGGAATGTGGGATCGTGGCTGGCGCCGCTTACGAGGCGGGTTCTTTCGGCAAGATTTTCGGCGGCTGGCATGGGCTTCTCAATCGGCGCGGCGTGCGCCGAATCAGTTCGTGACCGCCCCTTTTGTGGCACACGGGCGCGGCAAAAAGGAGGGAATTGTTGCGCTGTCTGGACCAGCTCCCGCTATCCACACGGGGGAAAAATTTTGCAAAAAAAATGCCTGGACAGGGCGCGTCTTTGGGCGGGTGATGCCCCTCTGCCCGCGCATGTTTCAATAGCCGGAACTGGTATCACACATCAAAAACGTTCGAAGATGGTGCGGACCTGGGGCAGATCTGCTTGATTGGATAGCAGCAGCTGCAGGGCGATCCGCGCCTTGCGGGCATCCAGCGCATTGGCGGGGATGAGCCCGCCTCCGATGAGATCGATCTCCCCTCCTGGATAGTCATATGATCCGCGCAGCGTTTCGCCCGCCCCCGTGCGGCTGGCGAACACAACCGGAATGCGCTCGGCTAGTCGCGCGAGAGCGGGCACGGCGCTCGCGGCGGCGTGGCCGGCTCCGGGAAGGCCGAGCACGAGCCCATCGATTGCTCCCGCCGCCAAGGCCTCAACCGTTTGGGTTTCGAGACCCGGCCCTGCTTCAAGGATCGGCACGACGGGCGCTCCTCTTCCATAGGTCAGCCTCGGCGGACGGCTCGCGGGCACGAGCGCGAAGCGGACGCGCTCCTCCGCGACATAGCCGATTGGGCCGAAAGGAAGCGACGAAAAAGCGTGCGGCCGGAAACTATGCGCCTTGCGGATAAGAGGACCGGCATGAATTTCATCGTCGGCCACGACGAGGATGCCTTTGCCGCGCGCGGCCGGTGAAATCGCTACAACGGCCGCGGCGAGAAGATTGGCCGGTCCGTCGGCGCCGGGTTGATCGGGCCTGCGCATGGCCGCCGTGAAGACAATGGGCTGATCTACTTGCACAAGCAAGGAAAGCGCGAATGCGCTCTCTTCGAGCGTGTCGGTGCCATGGGTAATCACTATGCCGGCGCCTGTCTTGGCCGCGGCCTTTGCGGCGTCCGCTATCGCGGCGATGTCGGCGAGCGTGAAATCGGCGCTGGGTTTTGCCAGCACATCAAGTGCTTCGACATCTGCGAGGTACGCGAGACGCGGAACGGCGCCGGCAAAATGTGCGGCGGAAAGTTTCCTTGCCGCGCCGGTCTGCGCGGTTCCCGTGGTCATGGCGATGGTGCCGCCCGTCGAAAGTATGATCAGGCGCGCGCGTTGCGACGAAGCATCAACATCGCGGTGGAGCATAATAGAATCCCAGTCGATCATTTCGGTTAGGCGCCAACCGCGTCAAGAACGAGAAGGATGGCGCGGCGCATGGCTTCCGGCTCACAGCCCAGCCGCGCCGGCCTCGGCCTCGATGTCGAACGCCGCCGCGAAAAGCGCCCGCGTGTAGGCGCTGCGAGGCTTTGCGAGAAGCTCTAAAGCCGGACCAGACTCGACGATTTTTCCGTCGCGCATGACGATGATTTCGCTGGCAAGCGCGCGTACCACTTTCAGATCGTGACTGATGAAGAGATAAGCGAGGCCGCGCCGCTTTTGCAAATCGCGCAAAAGATCGACGATCTGCGCTTGCACCGACATGTCGAGCGCCGAGGTCGGCTCGTCGAGCACGATGAATTTGGGCTCAAGAACGATCGCCCGCGCGATTGCGATGCGTTGCCGTTGCCCGCCGGAAAATTCGTGCGGATAGCGATCCATCGCGGCCGGGTCGAGGCCGGTGTCGGCGAGTGCTTGCGCCACGATCTCGCGCCGCCGCGGCAAGGACATATCCTTACATTGCACGCCGAGGCCTTCCGCGACGATATCGGCGATCGGAAGCCGGGGCGACAGCGAACCGTAAGGATCCTGAAACACGATCTGCATGTCGCGCCGCAACGGTCGCATCGCCTTGAACTTGAGGCCATCGATGGGGCGTCCCAGGAAGACGATCGCGCCTTCGCAACGAATGAGGCGCAGGATGGCGAGGCCGAGCGTGGTTTTGCCGGAGCCGGATTCGCCGACGACGCCGACAGTCTCGGCTGCGCGCACGCTCACCGACACGCCGTCGACGGCCTTGACGAAACCAACGGTCCTGCGGAAAAACCCGCGCTTGACCGGAAACCAGACACGGATATCCCGCGCCTCGAGGATGGCCTTGGCGGCAAGGTCAATCACGGGCGGGGCGCCTTTCGGTTCGGCTGCCATCAGCGCCTTTGTGTAGGGATGGCGCGGCGTGGCGAAAAGGTCCGCCACCTTGTTGGTTTCGACGATTTTGCCTTTCTGCATCACCGCGACATCGTCGGCGATTTTGCGCACGATGCCAAGGTCGTGGGTAATGAAGAGCATCGCCATGTTATGGCGCGCCCGGAGCTCCCTCAAGAGCTCAAGAATCTGGGCCTGCACCGTGACATCGAGAGCGGTTGTCGGCTCGTCGGCGATAAAGAGATCGGGCCGATTGGCGAGCGCCATGGCGATCATCACCCGCTGGCGCTGGCCGCCGGAGAGCTGATGCGGGAAGGCGCCGAGCCGCTCGCCAGGATCCGGAATGCCGACTTCTTGCAAAAGCTCGACGATGCGTGCCGTGATCTTTTCGGCTCCCCTTGCGCCATGCAGCTCAAGCATTTCACCGATCTGCCGCTCGATCGTATGCAAAGGATTGAGCGAGGTCATCGGCTCCTGGAAGACCATGGTAATCTGGGCGCCTCTGATCTCGCGCAGCCGCGCCTCGCGGCAGGCCAAAAGATCCTCGTCCTTGAAAAGCACTTGGCCTTGAACCACGGCGGCGCGGCCAAGCAGACGCACGATTGAGAGCGCGGTCACCGATTTGCCGGAGCCGGACTCGCCGACGAGGCCAAGGGTGCGCCCCCGCTCCAGCGTGAAGGACACGCCGTCGACGGCGAGAGTCTCGGTGTCGCCCTGCCGGAACAACACCTTAAGATCCCGGACATCGAGGAGAGGGGGTTCAGCCACCAAAACTATCCTGCAAGGCGAAACGAAGGTTCCAACAAAGCATACACACGGGACGACGCCCCTAGAAAAGCGTCTTCCTGGGGTCGAAGGCGTCCCGCACCGCTTCGCCGATGAAGACCAGCAGCGAGAGCATGATCGCAATGACCAGAAAGCCAGTGAGGCCGAGCCAGGGCGCGGCCAAGTTCGACTTTCCCTGCAACAAGAGCTCGCCGAGCGAAGGCGACCCCGGCGGCAAGCCAAAGCCCAAAAAATCGAGCGCGGTCAGGGTGGTGATCGAGCCATTGAGGACAAAAGGCAGAAACGTCAGAGTAGCCACTGTTGCGTTTGGCAGCACATGCTTGATGATGATCCGCGAATTGGAGAGACCGAGCGCGCGGGCGGCATTGACATATTCGAAATTGCGGGTGCGCAGGCATTCGGCGCGCACCACATGCACGAGTCGGACCCAGGAAAACAGCAGAAGAATACCGAGCAGCACGAAGAAACTCGGCACGATAATCGAGGCAATGATAATCAAAAGGTAAAGCTCCGGAAGCGACGACCAAATTTCGATTACGCGCTGGAAGACGAGATCCGTCCAACCGCCATAATAGCCTTGCACCGCCCCAGCGGTGACCCCGATAACCGAGGAGATCGCGGCGAGCGTCAGCCCGAATAGGATCGAAATGCGAAAGCCATAGAGCAGCCGGGCGAGGACGTCGCGGCCTTGATCGTCGGTTCCGAGCCAGTTCCATTCAATATCCCTGCAATCGCCATTGGGCTTTGTCTTGTCGAAGCGTGTCGCGGCGGCGCGGCACTGCGCTTCGCTTAGCATCCAGGTCGGCGGCGAAGGCGCCGGCACCGGCAATTGGCGGTTGATGGTTTTGTAGGAATAGCGGATCGGCGGCCATATCATGAAGCCATGCGCGGCGATCTCCTTGGCAATCACCGCGTCGCGATAATCGGTTTGCGCGAGAAAGCCGCCAAACTTCTCTTCCGGATAATCATGCAGGATCGGCACCAAAATCTCGCCTCTATAGGCGACGAAGAGAGGTCGATCGTTGGCGATGAATTCCGAAAACAGCGACAGCACGAAGAAGAACAGAAAAATCCAGAAAGACCAAAAACCGCGCTTGTTGGCCTTGAAATTGTCGAGACGGCGCCGGTTGATCGGACTTAAACGCAATCGTCGCGGCTTCCGTTCTGACGGCGCCAAAGGCTTTGCGGCGCTACCGCCATCCGACAGGGAGACGCGCACGGCCTAAACCTCCCGCGTCTCGAAATCAACGCGCGGATCGATCCACATGTAAGTCAAGTCGGAAACAAGGTTCACGAAAAGTCCGAGCAGCGCGAATATATAGAGATTAGCAAACACGACCGGATAATCGCGATTGACGATCGATTCGAATGAAAGCAGACCAAGCCCGTCGAGCGAAAAGATCGTTTCGATGAGGAGAGAGCCGCCGAAGAAGGCGGCGACAAAGGCGCCGGGAAAGCCCGAGACGACGATCATCATGGCGTTGCGAAAGACATGACCATAGAGCACGCGGCGCTCGCTCAAGCCCTTCATCCGCGCCGTCTGCACATATTGCTTGGCGATCTCGTCGAGAAATGAGTTCTTGGTCAGGAATGTCGAGGTCGCGAAGGCGCCAAGCGTCATCGCCACCACCGGCAGAGTGATGTGCCAGAAGTAATCAGTGATCTTGGCCCCGAGAGAAAGCTCTGGCCAGTTCTCCGAGGTCAGGCCGCGAAGCGGAAAAATCTGCCAGAACGATCCGCCGCAAAAAAGAACGATCAGCAAAATAGCGAAGAGAAAGCTCGGGATCGCATAGCCGGTGATGACAACGGCCGAAGACCAAACGTCGAAGCGCGAGCCGTCGCCGACCGCCTTCTTTATCCCCAAGGGAATCGAGATCGCATAGGACAATAGCGTCATCCAAAGACCGAGCGAGATCGAAACCGGCAGTTTTTCCTTGATCAGTTGCAAAACCGGCACATCGCGAAAGTAGGAATGCCCGAAATCGAAGGTTGCATAGTTTTTGAGCAGCAGGAAGAAACGCTCATAGGCCGGCTTGTCGAAACCGAATTGCTTTTCGAGCTCGGCGATGAATTTCGGGTCGAGCCCTTGGGCGCCGCGATATTTCGCCGACATGTCGCTCGCGCCCGTACTCGTGTTGCCGGTTTCGCCGCCGCCGCCGAAGCGCCCAGTCGCGCCGGTATCGAGCCCTTGCAATTGCGCCAGAATGCGTTCGACAGGTCCGCCCGGCGCGAATTGCACAATGCCAAAGTTGATCAACAAAATTCCGAAGAGTGTCGGAATCATGAACAGAAGGCGGCGCGCGATATAGGCGATCATTGGACGTCCTTCAGCGACCGGCGAAATGAATCCGCTTGGCTTTTTCCTCGTCGTACCACCAGGTCGAGACGACGCCGATATCGTAGCGCGGGCCGCGCTCGGGGCGGCCGAACAGATCCCAATAGGCGACGAGATGATTGGGCTTGTTCCACATCGGAACCCAGTAATGGCCAGAGCGCAGAATGCGATCGATCGCGCGGCAAATAAAGGTCAATTGCTCCCGCGTGTCGACCACCAGCGCCTTCTCGATCAAGGCGTCGACCGCCGCGACGGCGATCCCCGAGACGTTTCGCGAGCCAGGCAGGCTTGCCGCTTCCGACCCAAATGTCGATCGCATGCCTTCTCCGGGCGTGAGGCCGAGGCCGAAGCGCGAAGTCACGATATCATAGTCGAAATCGTCGAGGCGCCGCTTATATTGCGCCGCATCGACGACCCGGTAGCGGGCTTCAACCCCGAGAAGCTTCAGGTTTTTGATGAACGGCGCGGTATGTGGCGCCAAGGAATTATCGAAATCCAGAAACTCGATCTCGAAAGGTTTGCCATCGGGCAATGTCAAAAGCGTGCCGGCCCGCTTGCAACCGGCATCCGAAAAGAGCTTGGCCGCGCGGCGCAAAAGCTCGCGATCCTGGCCCGAGCCATCCGATACTGGCGGGACATAGACCTCACCAAACACCGATGGATCGAGCTCACCCCGGAACGGTGCGAGCAGCGCAATTTCTTGCTGAGCCGGGCTGCCTTGCGCGGCCATCGGTGAGTTTTGGAAAAACGAATTGGTGCGCGCATAGACGCCATACATGATGTTGGCATTGGTCCACTCGAAATCGAAGGCGAGACCGATTCCCTGTCTAATCCTGGCATCCTTGAACTTGCCGCGTCTGATGTTCAAAAACCATCCCTGCGTTCCCATCGGCGATTCATCGGGCAGGGTCGCGCGTTTGACGCGGCCGTCCTTGACGGCGGCGAAATCGTAGCCGGTCGCCCACACGGCCGAGGTGAATTCCTCGCGAAATGTGAAGACGCCCGCCTTGAAGGCCTCGAAAGCGACTTTGCGGTCGCCGAAATACTCGAACCGGACGCGATCGAAATTCGCCTGGCCGATATTGACAGCAAGATCCTTGCCCCAATAATCCGGGACCCGATCGAAAGCGATGTAATGCCCGGTATCGAAGCCACCGACCTTATAGGCGCTTGACCCGAGCGGTAGCTCGAGCGTCGTCTCGTCGAACGCATGGCTGGCGTAATAGGCCGCGGAAAAAATCGGTTGTCCGGCGACGATCAATGCCGCTTCCCGGCTGTGCCTCGGCTTCAGGCGCGCGATGACAACATCGTCGGCCTCGGGCTCGGCGGCGTCGAGATCGCGCAGCGATTGGCGGATCGACGGATGGCCCTTGGTTTTCAGAATATTCAAGGAAAACGCGACATCATGCGCGGTCAAGGGCGAGCCGTCATGGAACCTTGCCTCCTTGCGAAGAAGAAAGCGATAGGTTGCCTTGTCGGCCGAAATCCGTACGGCGCGCGCGACAAGCCCGTAGAGCGAATCCGGCTCGTCGCCGCTTCCGCTCATTAGCGAATCGAAAATGAGCCCCATTCCGGCGGCGCCGTCGCCCTTCAAGATATAGATATTCAGCGTATTGAACGTGGTGAAATTCTGGTTGCCGGAGGTCGAGCTGACCTGCAGCGCGATCTCGCCGTCCTTCGGGGCATCGGGATTCACATATGGAAAATGGCTGAAGCCAGCCGGCTGGGCAAGATCGCCGAAGATGGAGAGGCCGTGGGTCTCGGTTTCCTCGGCGGCTGCCCGGGCATCAGGCATGAACAAGCGTGGCAAAACGAGGCCCGCGAAACCCAGACGCCACGCCGAGCGGCGGGTGAGGGCATACGAAGCTCGCGGAAGGAAATTAGCGGTCAAGGTTGCCCTCCAGGCGAAGTGCCGGGCCGGAATAAACGCACCGCTTCCGTCGTTTCAGGTGGCACGGACGCGGGCGGCGGCAAACGCGGCTGAGTTCATGGGCCATATAAGCATGTAAAAGCCGGGCAGGAACCCGGCTCTTTGCAATAACCCGTTTCAAAACCCTCATTTTGCCCGCGACGGCCCGGGATGTCGGTAATGTCTCAGTTTGAATCTCTGCTCTCGGCCCAAAGCCACATTGAGCGTTGCTGCCCTAAAGGTCGCCGACTGGTCATCCCCGGTCATATCACGGCATTTATTCGCCGGCATTGTGCCGCCGATCGCGGAACTGCGGCCGCCACCTGAGGCCGTCATCCAGTCGATGTCGGTAAATTTTCCGGGCAAGAACTCGCGCCCCTGACGCGCCAAAGAAAACAGGGTATCACCACACACCGGGAATAAGGCGCGGCGTATGCCGCACGTATGCGGCGTATTCCGGAAAGGCCTTCTGAAGGACCTTTTCTTCGAGCTGCATCCGCATGATTTGCACGGTCACATGCAGTACCAGGAACGGGAGCGCCGCGAACCAGGCGTATTGCAACAGTACGCCGGCAACTGCGGCCTCCTCGACCAGGTAGAGCGGATGCCGTACGATGGCGTAAGGGCCGCTGGTGACGAGCTTGCGCGCCTGGGGGATCAGGCTGAACGACCGGCCCAAGGAAAGGAGCGTGTAGACCATCAGCACCTCACTGATGAGGACGATAACCGCCGATGCGGCATTGAGCGCCGGCATTTCCGGGCCGCGCGGCAGCAGGAAAATCAACCACGCGGCATAGGTGCCGGCCATCGTCAGCAGCGCTGGCCCGAGCCCCTCGGCCCGGCTGATCGGCTCTGGCCGTATTAGCATGATACAGCAGATGATCGTGTAGAAAAGGACGATGCACCCTTCCGAGACCAGCGCCGGCCATGAACCCGGCCCGGCCCGGCCGGCCGCGATGTCCTCAAGCAGACCGTTGACGTCCCTGAAGGATGTCGCGCTCAGGACGAGAAACCAGGCGCTGGCGCAAAGGCGCACGAGCAGCGCGCGTTCGTGTCCAGAGACAAGCTCGGTGGAAACGACGCCCGACCGTTGCCCCATGGCCGGCAGGGGCCTTACCGGATCTCCTCCAAGTCCCGTCAAGGTATGTCCTCTATTCCTGTCAATCGCGCCGGTCGACGGGACCACTTTCCGGTTGCCGGACGGTCACGGCTCGCCGAGCCACAAACGGTCCGGACGACGGCAAGTCTCCATGAACAGCCTCGTTTGAATCAGCGTAACATGGTGATTATGGCTGAATCCTGGTCGACGCAAATTTGTGCGTGACCAAGGAGCCCAAGCTGCCGCTGAACGGCAACTTTGCGGGCAAGGCCGAAGGCCGTCGTCGGCAACTCGATCAGCGACCGCCGGATGCTGGAATACACAAAGGCCGGCGACGGTGCCCCGTCCGGTGCTGCACGACGATGCGGACTGGGAATCACAGAATATTTATCTTTTCCGCGATAAGCATCGTGGGCTTTGTACTCGGCGCGATCCTAATCGCCGCCGTCTCACGCCTGACCCAAAGCCTCTGACGCGGGCGGGTGATCATGTTCTTTGACTTCGCCCGTTCTGCAGTCAGCCACCAGTAAACCGGTTTGTGATTTCTGAATGTTGTGAATGACCGCTTGTGGCGAACCAGCGTCATTCGGGCAGTTTGACCGAGTGACGGCTTTTCCAGCCATTGCTGAAATTCAAAATGGGACACTACCGGATTGTCCGACAATGTGAAGGCCGGTATTTCGGCGCTCGCTTCTCTCAAGCCCTGAGTTCTCTTTGCTTACTGGCTCCTCCAAACAGCGCCTTCATGGCGCTTGCGATGATAGGCGGCGGCACGATTTCCCGAAAATCGACCCCGCTCTGCTTCATCGTACGACCCGCGCCGTGAGGCTAGATGAGCCGTGCCGGCAACCGCGCGCTCAAGGCGTCGACGTGGTAACCGTCGCCCCTGAGAACACAGCTCCGAAAGTATGCCCATGAACAACCTGTTCTGTGATTGGAACGGCCTGTATGCCAGCTGCTATAGTGGTCCCCGTCGTCACCACTTCGCTGACGAACGTCAGGAATTTCGAGACGTCGACGGATTGTGCATTCGCCACGAAGATGATGTCGCCGTTGCGCATCTGCATCCTTGTGGCCAGGAAATAGCCGCCGGGATCTTGGAAGCTGACCGAGAAAATGACCGGTACGAGAGGTCCGCCGAACCGCGCCATATTGGCGCCGAGAAGCTGGGCCACTTCGCGTGGCTCCTGCCGGTAAAGGAACACCGCGCTTGGATTGGCCTGGGTGTCGACCAATCCCCCGGCCTTCGCCACGGCCTCGGCGAGATTGATCCGCCAAGCGTCGAAACCGAACTCACCTTGCCCGGCTCCAACGGTCGAGCCGCCGAATGCCCCGAACACAATGTATTTCTGCTGCTCTTGATAGACATAGATCCGGTCGCCCGGCAACACATAGATGTTATTGCTTGCATTCATCACGAGATTTTCGAACGGCACGGTGGCGCGGCGTCCGCCCCGCTCGAGCATGACCCAGCTCGCATAACCGGGTCCCGTGATACCGCCCGCGCGGGTGATGGCGTCGAGAACGCGGTCTCCGGCGCCGGCGGCCGGAACCGCGAAGCGAAGCGGGGTATTCACCGCGCCCACCACGCTGATCAGCGAGGTCCGCTGCTGGGCCAAGGTCACTATGACTTGAGGTTCGATTGCCCGGTTCTTGATCTTGTCGATGATATCCTCTTGGACCTGAGTGTGGGTGCGGCCGGCGGCCTTGATTAATCCGGCGAAGGGAATCGTGATGTTACCGTTGTCGTCGACCATTTGGTCCGGGATGCTCACGAAATTGCCCGACCGCGCGCCGGCTTCGAGCGGAATGAATAAACCACCGGCCGCGGCTTCGAAAATCGTGACCGAGACAACGTCGCCGATGCCGAAGGCGATGTTCGCTGGTCGGCGCCGGTCCGTGAACGTACCCGCGAGTCCTTTGGGTTCATGGGCCGCGAGAATGTCGATGGTCTCGGGGGTAAGCTTGATCAACGCGTAGGGGACGGTAGGGGAGGTTCCGCTCAGAACGTCCGCCGATGTCGGTCCAGACACAGGAAAGAACGAGCAACCGCCGGCCCCTAGCAGGGCAAGGGTGAACAAAGAGATCACGCCGCATCGCGAGCCCGACATGAGTTTGCCCTGCAAAAACGTTCATTCACAACTAGCCGAGAACGGCGACCGAAGCTAGCAAAGCGGAGCCGCTTTCCCTTGCAAAGGCGCAGTATCCGCGGCACCGTTGCAATTTTAGCACAGCCTGACCGGCACGCGGCTAACCCAGGGGGAGACTTAAGATTGGCTTCGAAACCGAATGCGGCGTTGCATGTTCTTTTTGCCATCGTTCAACGATGGACAAGGAATAACGACGGCATTGGCACGCAAGATAACTAGGGTTCGTGGATAAATGCGGTCTTTCCGGAACTTTCGCCCGCTCAACAGATTATCCGCCCACGGTTAAGAGCGGCCGGAAGACCTCGATCGTTAATCAACGAAGGAGTTTCAATGCGTATCGCGCTCGTCGCGCCGCTGACGGAAGCCGTGCCGCCCAAGCTCTATGGCGGAACGGAGCGAGTTGTGTTCTGGCTCACGGAGGAGCTTGTCCGGCAAGCGCACCGGGTTACTTTATTCGCGAGCTCCGAGTCGGAGACGGCGGCCGAGCTTGTCGTGTCCGCGCCGCAAAGTCTGCGGCTTGCGGGAGTCCGCGACCACCTCGGCAGTACCTTAGCTATGCTACGCGAAGTCCGCCGCCGCGCCGATGATTTCGATATCATACATTTTCATGTCGACCTGTTGCCGCAAGCGCTTTTCCATGACCTTGCCCATAAATGTCTAGTAACATTGCACGGGCGGCTCGATTCACCTGATATTCTGCCGCTCTACGAAGCCTATCCGGAGATGCCGCTCGTTTCGATTTCAAACGCGCAGCGCCGGCCAATGCCGGCGGATGCCAATTGGCTCGCCACCATCCCGCATGGACTGGCTTCGCATGTTTGTCCGTTCAACCCGGAAGGCGGGAGCTATTTGGCTTTTCTCGGACGCATTTCACCCGAAAAACGTCCGGATCGCGCGATAGAAATCGCCAAGCGCGCCGGTATCCCATTGAAGCTGGCGGCTAAGGTTGACGCAGTCGACCTCGAGTATTTCAAG
The DNA here is from genome assembly GCA_050728655.1 of Methylocella sp. Taxonomy (GTDB): domain Bacteria; phylum Pseudomonadota; class Alphaproteobacteria; order Rhizobiales; family Beijerinckiaceae; genus Methylocapsa. The sequence goes on along the minus strand of JBOHJQ010000015.1, from coordinate 28,278 downwards.
ACCGAGATCGAACCGATTCTGGACCATCCCCTCATCGAATTCATAGGTGAAATCGACGAAACACAAAAATGCGAATTTCTCGGCAAGGCACGCGCGCTGTTGTTTCCGATCGATTGGCCGGAGCCCTTCGGACTCGTCATGATCGAAGCGATGTCGGCTGGAACGCTGGTGATTGCGTGGCCGAATGGATCCGTGCCGGAAGTCATTAATGACGGGGTCAGCGGTTGGATCGTCGATTCAATCGAGGCCGCAGCGGAAGCTGCGCAACAGGCCGCTTATATGGACCGGCGCAAGGTTCGTGCCGAGTTTGAAAAACGGTTCACCGCCAAGCGGATGGCGGCAGCCTATATCGCGGCCTATCGTCTGCTTTTGGCGCGCGCTTCGGCGAATACGAGGATTATGGAGCTTTCCTTGGCCATGGCGCTGCCCGCCGCGCCCGGGCTCTTGTCATTGGCTTGGGAACAAGTGGCAGGGCAATCCCAGCCTTGAACCCGGCGGATTCACGCGTTAGATTACGGAACGAATTGCCAAATCCGGCGCGCGGCCGGAGGCAGTTGCACAGCGGTCGCCGAGCATGGTTCAAAGCCGCTTCATATCAAACCCCTCCTTCACGGAGAATGAATATCGGTGGCGACATTCATGAGGCGGCACGCGGAATAGAAAATATCGCGGACGCGGCGATAGAGCTGCCCCAGCACTATATCGAAATCGAGGGCTCCCTCGTCCAGCGGGCGCTGCGGACCCTGAAACATGGCGATGCTTTCGCGGTCTTCGATAATTATGGCGACATTGGCGTCATCGGCACCGGACCCGAAGGGCTCTATTTCAACGACACCCGCTTTTTGTCTTGGTACGAACTCCGGTTCGAGGGCAAACGGCCGTTGTTGTTGAGTTCGGTGGTTCAGGACGACAATGCCGCTCTCTCCGTTAATCTTGCCAATCCAGATGTCCATATCGACGGCGTCATTTCGCTGCCGCGCGGCGCGATTGCGATCGAGCGCACCAAATTCCTTTGGCAGGCTGTCTGCTATGAGAGGATCGGTTTTCGCAATTACGCCGACACCACCAGGCATTTTCGCATCGACATTGGGTTTGGAGCCGATTTTCACGATCTGTTCGAAATTCGCGGAACCTCACGCAAACGGCGCGGCACGGTAACGTCGTCGGTCACCGAAGACGGCGCCGGGTTTCATTACGAGGGGCTCGACAATGTAAAGCGCAAGACGGAATTGCGCTTCTTGCCGCCGCCCTCTCGTCTTGAGACAAATCGCGCGACGTTTGAATTCGAGCTTGCGCCCAATGCCCGGAGGTCACTCTTTGTCGCGGTTCTTTGCGAGGACAGGAACGAGCCACGGATCAATCCCTTTGGACGTGCTTTCCGGGCGAAGCGGCGCGCGATCCGGGGCAAGGCGACCGGCATCGCGACGATCGAAAGCTCGAACGAACTTTTCAATGAAGTCTGCCGGCAGGCCACCGCCGACCTCTACATGCTGATGACGCGGACGAGCCATGGGCTTTATCCCTACGCCGGCATTCCTTGGTACAGCACGGCATTCGGACGCGATGGAATCATCACGGCCATGCTGCTCCTGTGGCTGGACCCGTCCGTCGCCAAAGGTGTTCTGCAGTTTCTCGCCGCGACCCAAGCGAAAATCGTCAACCAGCTCGCCGAGGCGCAGCCGGGCAAGATCCTGCATGAAACCCGGAACGGGGAAATGGCGCGTCTGGGGGAAGTGCCGTTCGGGCTTTATTACGGCACCGTCGATGCCACGCCGCTCTATGTCATGCTTGCTGGCATGTATTTTGACCGTACCGGGGACATCGAAACGATCGCCACGATTTGGCCGAATATCAAGGCGTCCTTGCAATGGATCGACACGTTCGGCGACGCGGATGGAGACGGCTTTGTCGAATATTCGCGGCAAAACGCATCGGGCCTGGTCAATCAAGGCTGGAAGGATTCTTATGATTCGATCTTCCATGCCGATGGCGCGTTGGCCGAAGGACCGATCGCCCTTTGCGAAGTGCAGGGCTATGTGTTCGCGGCCAAGGCGCATGCCGCGAAACTCGCGCGTCAAATGGGCGAGTATGATCTCGAAACCGGGTTGCGCGGCGAGGCGCAATCGCTGCAACAGAAATTCGAGGCGGCTTTTTGGTGCGAGGATCTTGGCACCTATGCCTTGGCCCTCGATGGAGACATGAATCCATGCCGGGTCCGGACATCGAATGCGGGCCATGCGCTATTCACTGGGATCGCCACGCCGGAACGGGCGGCACGCGTCGCCGAGACATTGCTTGGCCGGGATTCGTTCAGCGGATGGGGGATCAGAACGGTCGCGAGCGGCGAGGCGCGATTCAATCCGATTTCCTATCACAACGGCTCGATCTGGCCGCACGACAACGCGATGATCGCGCTTGGTCTTAGCCGTTATGGCTTGCACTGCCACGCGGCCACAGTCTTCTCCGCGATGTTCGAGGCGGCGGCGTACCAGGAGTTGCGCCGCCTACCGGAGTTGTTCTGCGGCTTCATCCGCAAACCGCACCGCGGGCCGACGGCCTATCCCGTTGCCTGCGCGCCGCAAGCCTGGGCGTCGGCCGCCCCTTTTGCCTTTCTCGGTGCCTGTCTTGGCATGGAGCTGCGCCATGACGCCAATTCGGTGTCATTCCGCGATCCCGTCATGCCGGCCTTTCTGGATTATGTGACCTTGAACCAGTTGAGTCTCGGCAAGTCGCGTCTCGACCTCAGACTCCATCGGCACGGGCGGGATGTGACCCTCAATTCGTTGCGCCGCCACGGCGATGCGAAGGTCATGCTCGTCAAATGAAGCGCGCCGAAAATTAAGTTGTTAAAACGCCGGGGGCTCTGAAATCCGGTTTCACCTGGGCGCGGCGCCTTCCTGTTCCTAAAACTAGTGTAATAACAATAGCTTGAGATTGGCGTGTCGTCTAGCCGCATCGCCCGCCAGCGGCGCGCCCGGGCCGGAAAACGGAGGCCCAAAAGTCCCGTTTAAATCGGGACCGTCACCATGCTACACTTATGCGATGAGCAGCGGCATCGCATCCGAGACAGAGTCGGACCGCGCGCGCGGCCGGCGCGCGGCATCGCTCGTGGCGGCGCTCGGGCGACGCTCGATCGTCCTCATCGGACTTATGGGATCGGGCAAGACCTCGACCGGCCGGCGTCTCGCGCAGGAGCTTGGCCTCGAATTCGTCGATGCCGATGAGGAGATCGAAGCCGCGGCGCGCCTGTCGATCACAGAAATTTTCGCGCGGCACGGAGAGCAATCTTTCCGCGACGGAGAGCGCCGCGTCATGGCGCGTCTGTTGCGCGATGGCCCGCGAGTGCTTGCGAGTGGCGGTGGCGCCTTCATGAACGAGGAAACAAGGGCCAGGATCGCCTCGTCTGGAATATCGGTTTGGCTTAAAGCGGAGCACGACGTGCTCTGGCGCCGCGTGCGCAAACGCTCGCATCGTCCGCTTCTGCGAGGCGGTGACCCAGAGCAAACCCTGCGGACGCTTTTGGAACAGCGTTATCCGGTCTACGCCCTGGCCGATGTCACCGTCATCTCGCGGGATGGGCCGCACGAACTCGCGGTCGAGGAGGCTATTGCGGGCATCGAGTGTTTTTTGCGATCTTCGCCCGGCTTGACCCCGCAAGCAACGCCAAAGAGTATTCCCGTTTCGCATCAGCAACAGGACGCCGGCGCGCAACCCTTTTCGAGGCAGGCGCAAGTCAACGTGGAGCTCGGCGCGCGGACCTATGCGATTTTGATTGGCGCGGGGCTGATTGCGGAAGCCGGAAACCACATTCGCCGGCTAGCACCTCGGGCGGCTTGCGCGATCGTCACCGACGAAAATGTCGCGAAACTGCATTTGCCTGCCCTCGAACGAGCCCTCGACCAGGCCTTTATCCGCCATTCAACGGTGATTGTAGCTCCCGGCGAAGGTTCGAAATCCTTCGATGGGTATGCGAAGGTATGTAATGCGCTGATCGGCGCGAGATCCGAGCGCGGCGACGTGATTATTGCGCTTGGCGGCGGCGTCATTGGCGATCTTGCGGGTTTTGCCGCGGCCACTGTCCGGCGCGGGATGCGCTTCATTCAGGTGCCGACAACGCTTTTGGCCGAGGTCGATTCATCGGTGGGCGGCAAGACCGGGATCAATTCGCCGCATGGCAAGAATTCGATCGGCGCCTTCCTTCAGCCTTCGCTCGTTATCGCGGACACCGATACGCTTGAAACATTGCCGCCGCGCGAATTTCGCGCTGGCTATGCCGAAGTTGTCAAATATGGCCTCATTGGCGACGCCGGATTCTACACCTGGCTGGAAGCCAATTGGCGCGCGGTCTTCGCGGGAGGAGCCGCGCGCGTTCACGCGATTGCGACGAGCTGCAAGGCCAAGGCGGCGATTGTCGCGCGCGACGAGTATGAAGTGGGCGAACGGGCGCTGCTCAATCTCGGCCATACCTTTGGCCATGCGCTCGAGCGCCTCACCTCCTATGATGGAGCAAGGCTTGTGCATGGCGAGGCGGTCGCGATTGGCATGGCTTGCGCGTTCCGCTTCTCGGCGCGTCACGGACTTTGCGGCCTGCAAGACCAAGCGCGGGTCGAAGCGCATTTGCAAGAGGTTGGCCTGCCGGTGCGCATGACCAGCGTCCCTGGCTGGGACATAGGCCCCGAAGCGATCCTCGAAACCATGTATCAGGACAAAAAGGTCGAGCATGGCGGCCTCACCTTCATCCTTGCGCGGGCAATCGGCGATTGCTTTATAGCCAAGCAGGTCGAAGCCGCGGCGATCCGCGGCTTTTTGCAAGATGAACTGAATACAGGAAATTAACGACATGAACGGCGCGGGTGCCGGCGCTTTACCGGTCGATGTTTGGCTCGCGATCGCAACCATCCTGTTATGCGTAGCGCTATCGGCGTTTTTCTCGGCTTCGGAAACAGCGCTTACCGCCGCCTCCCGCGCGCGCATGCATGCCTTGGAGAAAAATGGCGACCGGCGCGCGGCTCTGGTCAACCGGTTGCTTGCGATCCGGGCACGCCTGATTGGCACGACGCTTCTCGGCAATACGCTTGTCAATATCGGCGCGTCGGCGGTTGCGACCAGCATCCTCGTCGCACTCGCCGGCGCACGCGGCGCGCTCTACGCGACCGGGCTCATGACCGTCCTTTTGCTCGTTTTCGCCGAAGTGATGCCGAAAACCGTGGCGATCAATTACCCGGATCGCACGTCGCTTCTAGTCGCTCGCGCGATATCGTTTTTCGTCGCCATCTTCGGGCCTGTCCTCATCGGCGTCGAAATAGTCGTGCGCGGGTTCTTGAAACTGGCCGGCGTCGATACGAGCAGGCGGCAATCGATTCTGTCCGGGCATGAGGAACTTAAGAGCGCGGTAGATCTGCTGCATCGGGAGGGCGGCGTCGGACGTTCCGATCGTGACATGTTCGGTGGCCTGCTCGATCTTCGCGATCTCGAAGTGTCGGACGTCATGGTTCATCGCACCAAAATGCTCGCCCTAAACGCCGATTTGCCGGCACAAGAGTTGATTGGCGAGGTGGTCGGCGCGCCTTATTCGCGTCTGCCGCTCTGGCGCGGCCAGCCGGAAAATATCGTCGGCGTGCTGCATGCCAAGGATCTTTTGCGCGCGCTCGACGCGGCCGGCGGCGAGGTCAAGGACTTCAAAGTCGAAAGCATCACGCTCGAGCCTTGGTTCGTGCCGGAAACGACCCCGGTTCAGGATCAGCTCCAGGCGTTCTTGAAACGTAAAACCCATTTTGCCCTGGTGGTCGATGAATATGGCGTGGTCATGGGTCTGGTCACTCTGGAGGACATTCTCGAGGAAATCGTCGGCGACATCGCCGACGAGCACGATCTTATCGTGCAAGGCGTGCGCTTGATGTCCGATGGCTCGGTGATCGTTGAAGGCTCCGTGCCGATCCGCGATCTCAACCGTGCCATGGCCTGGGATCTGCCGGACGAGGAGGCCACCACGATCGCCGGTCTCGTCATCAATGAAGCGCGCGCCATCCCGGAGCCGGGGCAGGTGTTCAGTTTCCATAATTTCCGCTTCGAAGTGCTGCGCAAGACGCGCAACCGGATCACGTCGTTGAAAGTAATGCCGGTGGAACCGGGCGCAAGCACGGCGAGCGATTAGCCTAGCTCGGCGCAGCCTTGCCAAACCCGGCGGCCTCCATGGCCACATGAATCTTGCATTGAAATGCTTCGTCCTCGGCCTTGGCCAAAAGCCCGGCATGGGCCGCGATCGCGTTGCACAAAGCCTCGACCCAAGGGATCTCCGCCTTGGCGAAATCGCTCAGCACATAATTATGCACCAGTGCCTTGTCGCCGGGATGGCCGATGCCGATCCGCACCCGCCGGTACTCGTTGCCGAGATGTTCGGTCAGAGAGTTGAGGCCATGATGGCCGGCGTTGCCGCCGCCGGTCTTGACCCTCACTTTGCCCGGCGGCAGATCGAGCTCGTCGTGAAAGGCGACGATGCGAGACGGATCGATTTGAAAATAGCGCGCCGCCGCGCCGGCGGAGCGGCCGGATTCATTCATGTAGGTTTGCGGCTTGAGCAGAAGCACGCGCTCGCTTTCGAGCATGATCTCGCTGACGAGGCCCTGAAAGCGCGAGCGAAATGCCGGCGCACGATAATCGCGCGCGAGCGCATCGAGAGCCATGAAGCCGGCGTTGTGGCGATGGCCGGCAAAGGCCTTGCCCATATTGCCGAGGCCGACGAAGAGATGCATGGCACCCGCCCGGAAGCTGTCCTGGTTCGCGCGCGGAACCCCGCGCCCAACGCGTGACGCTATTTCTTGCCCTTTGGCGGGGCTTTGGCCGGGGCATCAGCCGGCGCGGCGGCGGCAGGCGCGACGGCCTTCCCTTTCGTATCCGGTGCCGATGCCGCGGCGGCCTTCCCTTTCGTATCCGGCGCCGATGCCGCGGCGGAGGCGGCGGGGGCCGCCGGGGCCGCCACCGCTGCTGGGGCCGCGGCGGAGGGCTCTTCCGCGGCAACGAGCGGAGGCGCAATCGTCGCGATCGTGAAATCGCGTTCGCGCTGGGTCAGTTTGCAACCTTCCGGCAGAGGAATAGCGTCAATGTGCACCGAGTCATTGATTTGCAAAGACGCGAGATCGGCAACAACCGCCGCCGGAATGGCATCCGCCGGAACCCGCATTGCGATCGCGTGACGCACGATGTTCAAGCTGCCGCCCTTCTTGAGGCCGGGGCAGATATCCTGATTGATGAAATGCACTGGCACCTGCACCCGCAGGCTCGCGCCCGGGTTCAGGCGGAGGAAATCGACATGAAGCGGCTGATCCTTGATGGGATCGAGCTGGTAATCGCGCGGGATGACACGTTGCTTGGCGCCGCCCACATCGAGCTCGAAGATCGTGGTCAGGTAATGCCCGGCGTAAATCAACTTGTTCAATTCGCGATAGTCGAGCGAGATCGGCACTGCGGCATCGCCGCCCCCATAGATCACGCCCGGAATACGGCCTGCACGCCGCACGCCGCGGGCGGCCCCCTTGCCCGTACCCTCGCGCGCCGTGGCCGTCAGGGTTTTCGGTCCGGCCATTTGGCTGTCCTTGAGCTTGCGATGCAAACGGATTTTGCGCCTACGCCTCCAGGGGTGCCGGAAGCGACGCCACGCGGCTTATAACGGCGCGCCCACGCATATGCAATGCGTACGCGCGGCACTATCCCTTGCGGGAGCCGGTGCCGGCTGCTTCAGGAAAAGCATCCTTGCCCCAAATAGGATATGAACTGGAATGACGGCGGCCTTGAAGCCGAAGGAGCGCGCAATTTCGAAATTTGAAATTATATACCACATTCCCATGCTTTTGCGCAGGCGCATCCGGCGCACCGAAGCGGGGCTCGTTGGTCTCGCGGTTGCCGCTGGCGGCTTTGCGGGTGTCTGCGTGGCCGCGCTACTCGGTTGCGCAAACGTCCTGCACAGCTGGCTCTTCGGGCACAGACATTTGAGCAGCCTCGCTTCGCTTGATGCGCCAGGCCAGGCGCTGGTTCCGCTTGCGGGCGGCCTCATCCTCGGTATCTCCGGGATTTACGTTCGAAGGTGGATGCCGAGGCGGCCGGTCGATCCTATCGAGGCCAATGCGCTGCAAGGCGGCCGGATGTCCCTCAAGGATAGCGCGCTGGTTGCCGTGCAAACGGTGATTTCGAACGGTTTTGGCGCATCGGTCGGATTGGAAGCGGCCTATACGCAAATGGGTTCGGGACTAGCCTCCTGGCTTGGGACGGCGTTCCGGCTGCGGCGCGGCGACATGCGCACGCTTGTGGCCTGCGGTTCGGCGGGTGCCATCAGCGCGGCATTTGGCGCGCCTCTGACCGGCGCGTTCTATGCGTTCGAGCTCATCTTGGGGACTTATACGCCCTTCGGTCTTGCCCCCGTCGGCGCGGCGGCGGTGTGCGGGGTTCTCGTTGCCAAGGCGTTTGGCGCAAGTGGCGAATTCATGAGCCAAATCGCAATGAACTCGGCCCTTTCCGAGACCCACATGGGTCTTTTGCTTCTGCTCGGGATCATTTGCGCCTTATTTGGGATCGCCATTATGCGGGCCGTCGCCTTCGTGGAAGCGGTCTGCGGGCGCAGCCGGCTGCCGCGCGCGCTTCAACCCGCGATCGGCGGAATCGTGGTTGGGCTTCTGGCGCTCGTGACGCCACATGTGCTCGCCTCTGGCCACGGCGCCTTGTTCGAGCTTTTTGGGCCAGACGCTGGTCCGTCGGATGTAGTCCTTATCACTCTTTTACTGAAGACCGCCGCGTCGGTTGTATCGCTCGGCACCGGCTTTCGCGGCGGCCTTTTCTTTGCGTCCTTGTTCCTTGGCGGCATGATCGGCCGGGTCTATTTCTTCGGGCTTGAATATATCGATCCGTCGCTAGCGCCGGACGTCTCCGTCTGCACTCTTGTCGGGATGGCGGCGCTTGCCGTTGCGATCATCGGCGCACCGCTGGCGATGAGTTTTCTGGCCTTGGAAACAACGGGCGACTTTCCGCTTGGCCTCGTGATGTTGGCTGTCGCGAGCGTTGTGTCGATCATCGTGCGGCGCGCGTTTGGCTATTCGTTTGCCACCTGGCGCTTGCATCTCCGCGGCGAATCCATTCGTAGCGCGCAGGACGTTGGTTGGATGCGCGATCTAACGGTAGGTCGCCTCATGCGCACCGACGTGCCTAAGGCGCGGCTTGACATGACAATCGCCGAGTTCATGGGCGAATATCCGGCGCGGTCCACCAACCAATGGGTCTCCGTGATTGGCAAAGACGGCGTTTTCGGTGGAATGGTCTTCGTTCCCGATGTGCATCTTGCCGGAGTGCACGGGGACGCGGGCGCGGCCACTCTCGGCAAGCTCGCGCGTTCGCCCGATGTGTTCCTGCTGCCGCAAATGAACATAAAGCTAGCCGCGCACTACTTCGAGCAAAACGAAACCGAGGCGCTGGCCGTCGTCGACAACGAGAAAGAACGCCATGTCATTGGGCTTTTGACCGAGGCGCATGTTTTGCGCCGCTACACCGATGAGCTTGATGCGTCGCGCCGCGAGCTTTCAGGCGAAGGCTGGATTGGCGACGGATAAGAGTATGGGTCGCGCGCACGGACACTCGTTTTGCAACAAAGATCGCGCGAAAACGAAGGGGGCAAGTTCCGATCTGGAATCTAGGGTCAGGACCTATAAACTGAGCGAGAGAATGACGGCTTTGAGCCCAGGGCGGACCTTTATCCACCGGTCGGTGGCTTGCCAGTGAAAACCGCCAATTGAGCGTCGAAAGCACGCTTGAAGGCGGGCCGCGCTTCGCCGCGGGCGACATAGGCGGAGAGGTTCGGATATTCGTCCAGTATTCCCGATCCCTTCGACCTGAACAGCACCGCCACCATCATTAGGTCGCCCGCGCTGAACGCACCATCGAGCCATTCGGCATCGCCAAGGCGACTGGAAAGTTCGCCCAGCGGCTTACGGGTGCGATCCTCGACAACACGCAGGCGCTGCTCGTACCAGGGCTTGTCGCGCTCCAGGAGCATGGCGATTTCGCGATCAACGAGTGGCGGCTCCACCGTGTTGAGCGCGGCAAACATCCAGGTGATTGCGCTCGCCCGTCTGTTCGCATCGTCTGGCAGCAGGCCCGCATGGTGCTCCGCGATATGGAACACGATCGCCCCTGACTCGAACAAAGCGAGATCGCCTTCTTCATAGGTCGGAATCTGCCCGAAAGGATGAAGCGCACGATGCGCGGGTTCCTTCATCTCACTGAACGAAAGAAGACGAACCTCGTAAGGCTGGCCCACTTCTTCAAGCGCCCAGCGAACGCGCATGTCACGCGCCAGTCCCCTGCCGCGATCGGGAGACCGTTCAAAGGCGGTAATGGTGGGGGTCATTGGAAGGCTCCGGGTGATTGCATGACGCCATAGCCTCTGGTGCGGATCACCGACAGCGCGGCATCGAGCAGCTTTGATCTGGCGTCCGGTTTTGCAGTCTGGTTGGCAATATCGCCCTCCTCGGGACTCAGAAGATACCGACTAGTTGGTATGTAGTCAAGTGATCTTAATCTGCCAGTTTCAGTGACAGAACGTCCGCTCAGTCCGCATAGGGGACCTTGGTGATGCAGTATTCCATTTGACGTAGCCTCGTGATTCAAACGTGGCAGGAGGACCTGCCGATGTCTGATCAATTCCGGCTCACCAAGGCCCAGTTCGAGCGCATAGAACCTTATTTCCCGCTATCGCGGGGCATCCCGCGCGTGGATGACCGGCGTGTAGTCAGCGGGATAATCCATGTCATCCGGAACGGTCTTCGATGGCGGGATGCTCCCCAGACATATGGGCCTCACAAGACCCTCTACAACCGGTTCGTACGATGGTCCCGCATGGGCGTATTCGACCGCATCTTCGCCAACCTTGCGGTCGAGGGCGGACCGCCGGACCGGCTCATGATCGACAGCACGCAGCTCAAGGTTCACCGAACAGCGGCCAGTCTGCTCAAAAAGGGGATTTACCACGCCGCATTGGCCGCACGAAAGGTGGGTTGAATTCCAAGCTACACGCGGTCTGCGACGGCATTGGCCGCCCAATCATCTTACTGCTCACCGAGGGCCAGATGAGCGACCACAAGGGGGCTTCTTTGATCTATCCCGTACTTGCTGACGCAGCGATGCTGATCGCTGACAAGGGATACGACAGCGACGGCTTCCGCGAGGCTCTGACCGAGCGGGGGATTACTCCCTGCATCCCACCGCGAGCTGGGCGACGGTCGCCTGCAACATACTGCAAAGCGCTGTATCGGTGGCGTCATAAGATCGAGAACATGTTCGCAAAGCTCAAAGACTGGCGCCGCATTGCACTGCGCTACGATCGCTGCGCTCACTCGTTCTTAAGTGCGATCTGCATTGCAGCGACCGTAATCTTCTGGCTCGGCAAATGAGTCCTGACCCTAAATATCCTGGCCTTCGACTTCGAGCGTGAGCTTTTCGACCAGCTTCTGAATGCCCGGCTCAAGCGGATAAAGCCCGAGCACCTTTTTGAAAATCTCCAAGGCACTTTTCTCTAAACCGGCCGCTTGCAAAATCACGCCCATTCCCGCGAGCGCGCCAAAATGGCGCGGTTCCAGCCTGATGACTCGATCAATGTCGGCCATCGCACCATCCGTGTCGCCGGTGAGAAACCGAGTAGTCGCGCGCTGATTCCAGGCTTCGGCCCAATTGGGCTCCAATGCGACAAGCTTGTCGAAAAGCGAAAGCGCCAGCGGATAGTTTTCCGCCTGCATGGAAACCGTTGCCCGTTGCATCAGCAGACTTGCGGTGTCCGAATCCGAATGGAGCCAGACGCGCTCGATGGATGCGGCGATGCGCTGCGCATCCCCTTCGTCGCCGGCGGTGCGCAAACGGTCAAACAGCTCATCGAGCCTTTGCGTGCGCAGGGCTTCCGGCGCCGGCTTCGGCGCCAAGGCCTGCTTTAGCTCCCGGGCGCTTGCGGTCCCAAATTTTGGTGCTACCACGGGTGCGGGCGTCGGCATGCCGAGGGGTCCCACCGCGCCGCGGGCCTTGCGTCCTACTAGACCCAAATTTTCTTCGCCTCCTCCTTCGAAAGGCGCCTCCCAAAGCTTATCGAAATCGAAACCGGAGAAGGGTATCGGCGGGATTTGCGCGTCATCGGCGGTGCTTCCACCCGCCTGGCCACGCGATGCGCCGTAGTCTTCCGCAGGCGCTTGGGCCAGGGCATTACCGCCCGAAATAACCGCAGCAACTAAGCTTGCCGCGCAGAAGAAATATCCACGCATAAGCCTCAACCTGGAAAAGCCTGGTGCGCGCGGCCGCCACTGGCATCAGCCCTGCCGCGCCTTATAACGTTTCTGCGTCCTGTTGATGATGTATACTCTGCCCTTGCGCCGCACTAGCTGGTTGGCGCGGTGGCGCGTGCGCAAGGATTTCAACGAGTTGCGAACTTTCATCGGGGGCTTCCCAAAAAACAACCGGCCCTCGGAGCCGGTTGGAACGAAGGTGCGACGTATGCCCCATTCGCGGGCGGCGATCAACCCTAAAGACGAATGTCCGGAGCACATGCTGCCGCCGCCGGCCGGATCTTCCGTCCCGAAGGCGGCGTGGCGTTTTGGTTCGCCGTCTTTCGTTATTGCCGGCGCGAAATCGCCTTCCCCTCGCGAGGATCATGCTTTAGGGAGACGGGAGAGACGGGACCGCGCTCTGTTCGCCTATCGCTTCGGCTGGGCGGTCCCGAGATAGCCAAAGTCGGTAACGGCAGCAGTCTTGACGTCGATGCAACGAGCAATTATTCCGGCCGCGATGGCGATCTCTGTCTTGGGCGGTTCAGTTGCTCCGGTGCGCGCGGACTTTCGACTCTGCAACAATTCCGCCAGCCGGGTGAGTGTTTCGCTTGCTTATACGGATGGCGAGACATGGGTCAGCGAGGGCTGGTGGAATTTAAAACCAAGCGGTTGCGAGACATTGGTGCGGGGGGCCCTGGCGGCCGAGTACTACTATGTCTATGCGATGGACGAGCATGGCGGCGAATGGAAGGGCAAGGCTTTCATGTGCACCCGCGACCGTGAATTCCGCATCATTGGGCGGGAAGATTGCTTCGTGCGCGGTTTCGACAGGACCGGCTTTTTCGAAGTCGATACGGGCAAGGAAGCCAAGAGCTGGACCGTTCAATTGACCGATTCGACGCAAGGCCAGCCGAATCCTTAATAATCTACCTTGACGAGGCTGAAGTGCGGTTGCGCCGGTGTAAGATCGTTGCGACCCTCGGTCCGGCATCCGCAAAGCCAGCAACGATAGCGGCGTTATTTCACGCAGGCGCCGATCTCTTTCGCATCAATATGAGCCATACCACGCATGATCAGATGCGCGGGCAGGCCGGAATGATCAGGGCGCTCGAGGAAGAATGCGGACGCCCGATTGGCATTCTTCTCGATCTCCAAGGTCCCAAACCGCGCATCGGCACCTTCAAGGATCGGGCGGTCCAACTCGTCAAGGACGCCAATTTCGTTTTCGACTCGGATCCGACGCCCGGGGGTCAAAACCGGGTAAATCTCCCGCATCCCGAAATTTTCCGCGCGTTGAAGCCAGGCCACAGCATCCTCATGGACGATGGCAAGGTGCGGCTTCATGTCGCCGAGGCCAGCGCCACGCACGCCGTTGCCATCGTCGATGTCGCGGGGAAGATATCGAACCGCAAGGGCGTCAGTCTGCCGGACACCGAGATTCCAGTTTCGTCGATCACCAAAAAGGACCAGGCCGACCTCGAGGCCGGGCTCGACGCGGGCATCGACTGGGTCGCAGTTTCCTTCGTGCGACGGCCGGACGATGTCGCCGCGGTCAAGAAGCTGACCTTGGGCCGCGCAATGGTGATGGCGAAGCTGGAAAAGCCGCAGGCCATCGCGCGGCTTGACGAGATCGTGGAGATTTCCGACGCATTAATGGTCGCGCGTGGCGACCTCGGAATCGAGATGCCGCTCGAAAAAGTTCCGGGATTGCAAAAGCGGATTAATCGCAGGGCGCGCCTGTCCGGCAAGCCTGTCGTTGTCGCGACGCAAATGCTTGAATCGATGGTAGGGGCGCCGGTCCCGACGCGTGCCGAGGTTTCGGATGTCGCGACCGCGGTCTTCGAGGGCGCCGATGCCATCATGCTTTCCGCCGAAAGCGCGGCTGGTTCATATCCTGTGGAAGCCGTCGCGACCATGAACAGAATCGCCGAGGAAGTCGAGCGCGATGCTTACTATCGCAGTATCATCAATGCCCAGCGCGCTCCTTTCGAAGCGACGAATGCCGATGCGATCGCGATCGCCGTCGCCGCGCGTAATTTCGCCGAAGCGCTCGATCTGAAGGCGATTGTCGCCTGGACGTCTTCCGGCGGGACGGCGTTTCGCATCGCCCGGGAGCGGCCGGAGGCGCCGGTGCTCGCCCTCACCCCAAACCGGGAGACGGCCTGCCGTCTCGCTCTCGTTTGGGGGGTCCACGCGGTCGTCACCAAGGATGCGCATGACGTTGACGACATGGCGAAGCGCGCCTGCAAATTGGCCGGACGCGAAGGCTTCGCAAAAGCGCAAGATCGCATCATTATCGTCGCGGGCGTTCCGTTTGGCACGCCTGGCGCAACCAACATGATCCGGATCGCCGTGCTCGACGCCGATTCGAAGTGACCTGACGGGGCCTAAAACTTTACAAGGGCTAAGTCTGCGGCCTCGCCTGTGATTGGCGAGATCTATCGATTTTTTCGTGCAATTTTAGGAGGGCGACGGCAGCTCGCCGGGGGCCATGCCGGTTGCCCGAACACATCCCGGTGTAATTTTCGCGCCAAACAAGTTTTAATGGGATGCCCGCAATTCGAAATACGGGGGCGACGGCGGGACTTGAAGCCGCATTTTTCCACCCGTACATTCAAGTGTGTATAGATGCGTCGAGCCACAGGTTCGACACTATGCATTACTTTGGATTCGCCGTTTGTACATGATAAACGATTCGCGTCATCGGGTCCAAGCTGCCCATGCCGAGCAGGATGCTCAACCAGAGCAGGCTGGCGATCGCGAAGAGGCGCACGATTTCGGGGCCTCGCCCGACTTCCATGAACACCGTTCCGACGATTGCGACCATCAGCGCGGTGGGGATCAGAATAAGTGGCCGGAGGGAGCGATCCAGCGGCAAAAAACTTGCGCCGAACTGTATCGCCAGCAGAACCATCAGCAGCATCCAAGCCCACAGCAGGCTACGCAACCGCTGGTTCATGGGCCTCGCCCCACCAGGTAGATCAGCGGATAGAGCACGATCCACACCATATCGACGAAGCTCCAATAGATTCCGACCACGCTAACCGGCGTATAATATTGGGGAGAAAATTCCTCCCGCCGCGCGCGCAGGATGATCCAGCCGACAAGAATCAGCCCGACCATCAGATGCAGCCCATGGATCGCGGTGCCGAGGAAGTAGAAGACAAAAAAGATTTGCGCTCCGCCGCGAAGCGCCCCGTTGATGGCGAAGCCGGGCCCCGGGAACAGATGTTTGTTGAAATCGTCGCGCCACTCGACCCCGAATTTGAGAATCATGAAGGCGAGCCCAAGCAGCCAGGCGATGGCGCAGCACTGGATCAGCCTGCGGGTGTTGCCCGCCTCGATGAAGGCGGCACCGGCGCTATACGCGAGACTGCCGGCCACCAGGATCACCGTGTTCAACGTCCCGATCATGAGGTTGGTCTGCCGCGCGCCCGCATCGAATCCGGCCTGATCCCAATGGCGGGAATAGATCCAGGTCAGGAAAAGGACGCCAAAGAACAGCACCTCGGTCGCCAGGAACAGCCACATGCCGGAAATGGCCGACTCTGCTTGGTGGCGCGCACTCGAATACTGGAACTCGTGCGTAAGCGAAGCTTCAGACATGGTGCTGCACGGCCTCGGGGGGCGGGTAGTTATAAGGCGGCTCAGTCACCACAGGCGTGACGACGAAGTTCTCCGTGATCGGCGGTGAGGACGTCTGCCACTCGAGTCCGGTGGCGCCCCACGGATTGGCGCTCGCGCGCTTGCCGTAGAACAATGACCACGTCAGATAGGCCAACGGCAACAGATAGCCGAGTGCCAGTATGGTCGCGCCCGCGGACGACAGCACGTTCAGCACCTGGAATTCCGGCGGGTAGGAGTGATAGCGCCGGGGCATGCCGAGATAGCCGACGACGAACTGCGGGAAGAAGGTCAGGTTAAAGCCGATGAAGATGATAATCGCTCCAGCCCGCCCCCACATTTCCGGATACATCCGTCCGGTGATCTTCGGCCACCAATAATGCAGTCCGGCGAAAAAGGCGGAAACCATGCCGCCGACCATCACGTAGTGAAAATGGGCCACCACGAAATAGGTCTGCGCCAGATGGACATCGGCGGCGAGCGCGGCCACGAACAGGCCGGTCAGGCCGCCTATCGTGAAAAGTCCGATGAAGCCGATCGCATAAAGCATCGGCGCGTCGAACCGGATGAAGCCTTTGTGCATCGTCCCAATCCAGTTGAACACTTTGATCGCGGACGGCACCGCGACCATATAGCTCAGAATCGAGAAGACCAGAGCGGAATAGAGCGACGTGCCAGCTACGAACATGTGATGTCCCCAAACCAAGAAGCTGATCACCGCGATCGCGATGCTGCACCAGACGACAAATTCGTAGCCGAACAGGGGCTTGCGCGAGAAGGCTGGGACGATTTCGCTGATCACGCCCAAGCCCGGCAGGATCATGATGTAGACGGCTGGATGCGAGTAGAACCAGAACAGGTGCTGAAACAAGAGCGGATCGCCGCCCAGCGCCGGATCGAACACGCCGATGTGGAAGATCCGCTCGAAAGCCAGCAGCAGCAGGGTCATGGCCAAGACCGGCGTCGCCAGCACCAAAAGGACACTGGTGGCATAGAGCGACCACAGGAAAACCGGCATCTTGTGCCAGGTCATGCCAGGTGCGCGGAGGCGATGGATGCTGACGATGAAGTTCAGTCCGGTCGCGATGGACGAGAAGCCAGCGACAAAGATCGCGGTGACCGCCAAGACGACGTGCGAGTGAGAGTAGAGGGAGGCGAGTGGGGTGTAGAAGGTCCAGCCCGTATCAATGCCGCCCGCGAACAGAGCCCAGAGAAGGACGATGCCCGCGGCGACAAAGAGATACCAGCTGAACAAATTCAGCCGCGGAAACGCCAGGTCGCGCGCGCCGAGCATCAAGGGAATAATGAAATTGCCGAGCGTCGTCGGAACGGCCGGAATCAGAAAGAACCACACCATCACCACGCCATGCATGGTGAAGAGCCTGTTATACGTCTCCGCCGACCCGATCAACCCTTGCGGCACGATCAAATTATAACGGATCAACGCCGCCGCCACGCCGCCGACAAAGAAAAAGATTGTATTCGTGCCGAGATAGAGGACCGCGATCCGCTTGTGATCGGTCGTCAACAGCCAGCTGCGGATGGTGAAACCGTCCGTCAGGTACGAGTGCGCCATCTCGCCGGGTTCAATGGCCGTTACGCTCATGGCTGCGCCTCCGGTGTTAAGGACTTGATGAAAGCAATGATCTTTAGAAGATCCTCTTCGCCGATCTGTCCCGTGAAGGAAGGCATGACGGGTGGGTAGCTCGCCACCCGCTGCGTCTCCGGTATTAGGATGCAGTCACGGATATAGCGGTCGTCCGCTGTGACTATTGTGCCGTCGGTCAGCGTCACCGGGCTGCCGTAGAGGCCGGCAAGCGCGGGAGCTGGTATCTCGCTCGTTGATTGACTTCCGCCTGCACCGGTGCCGCCGTGGCAGCCGCTACAGCCAAAACGCATAAACAGGGTTTTGCCTGCCGCGGCCATTGTCTCGCCGGCGCCGTTTTGTTCCAGCCATTTTTGGTAATCTGGTTCGGACATGGCCACGACCTCGCCAATCATGCTGGCGTGGCCCGTGCCGCAAAACTGGGTGCAGAACAAGCGATACGTGCCTGGCCGCTCAACCTGAAACCACAATGTTTCGTAACGTCCCGGAAGCACGTCGTGCTTGATCCGAAACGCCGGCACGGAAAAGTCGTGGATGACGTCCTCCGACGTCATCACCAGCTGGATCGGGCGCCCGATCGGCAGATGCAAGGCGTTGATCTCGCGCTGGCCGCCATGATGCTCGATTTTCCACATCCATTGCTTGCCAATGACGTAGATCTTTAAGACGCCGGGCGGCGGCTGGAACAGCCGGACATAGAGATCCGCGCCCCAGACGAACAAACCAAAAAAAATCACCAGCGTGGCGATGGTCCAGGCCGTCTCTAACCGCCAAGTCTTCTTGGCGAGCGCGCCGCGATCAATCGGGCTGCCGGCGCGGTATTTGATCATATAGAGCCAGATGAGACCAAAGACGAGCGCGAGGACCGCGCAGGAAACCAGGAGCAGCGCCAAGATCAGATAGTCGACTTCCGCCGCGTCAATTGTCGCCTGGGGGAGCCAGAAGCTCATGCCCGCCCCTTCTCCCGGCGAAACGCAAGGAACAACATGCCGCCGACGGTCAGCACCGTGATCGCCGCGGCCAAGCGCAGTAGCTTCATGATCGCGAGCGTGTAGCGCCCCGTCGTCGCATCGTAATTGTAGCAGAGCAACAGGACCGGTAATGCCGCGGCCGCGATGCCGCCCGACTCGGCGCGCGTCACGCCAAGCCGCACATCGGCGGGCGCATAGCCGACGCCGAGCAGATAGCTCGACACGATCCCAGAAGGCGTCGCGAAGACGATTCCGGTCGGATGCACGAATTGCTGCAGCGCCGCATCGAAGCGGCCGCGAAATCCGATGCTGTCGGCCACCGCCTGCACGGCATCGGCGTCGCCGGTGAGAAAATGCCAATTCTGCGCCGCGCCTGGCGCCGGATAGCGTTGCAGTTCTTCCGCTTTGGCCGAGGCCGCGGTCGCGCTGGTCTCCGCCGGGTCGATGCTCAGCAAGGTCAACGAATAGTCGCGCCCCGCGATCATTCCAGATGCCAGGAGCGCACGGAACAGGTCGGCGCGAACGACACTGCAAAGATTGGGGCAACGAAAGTAGCCGAGCGCGAGGATCAACGGCTTACCTTCAAAAACGTCTGCCAGCCTCAGAGCGCGGCCGGTGTCATCGCGGAACACGTCTTGCAGGGGGAGCATGGCGCCTGGCCTTTGCTGGAAGGCAAGGCCGCTGAAATCCGGCACCGGCGCCGCAACGGCGAGCCTTGGCGTGGCGAGCAGAAGGATAATTAGGAAGCGCAGCCTCATGGGGTTTCTCCGTCGCCGCTGGCGAGGCGGGGATTTCCACCTGCGCGGCAGCAGGTTTTTGCGCCGCCGCGGGAGCAGCAGGAATTGTCGCCTGCGCGGCGGGGGGGTTCTCCGCCGAACCTGGCCAGCCCGGGATTTTCTCGTGGGCGATGATGCGCATCGCCTCCGTAATGGGGATGTGCGCGATGCCATCGGCCTTGTCGACCCAGCCCGTGCTGTTCAGCCTTTGCATTTCCTCACGGTAGAACCTCGCCATGTCCGCCCGCGGATCCGGTAGCAGCTGGGGGTTAGGATATTGCGGCAAGGGCAAGTGCAGGGTCCGGTCAGTCGTCGCACCCGGATAGAGCCACAGCGCGATCAGCGCGAGAATGACCGCCGATGCCGGCACCGCTGCCGCGCCGATCCAGATGAAACGTCCGCCGACATCGGTTGGCTCATGCCGCGCGGGCTCAACGACTTTCTCAGACATGGCGCCGCACCTGCTCAGGCATCCACGGCATCAGCGGCGCACGGAGCGCCAGCGCCGCGGCAATTCCGATCACGCCAAGCATCGCCAGCACATCGAATATGCTGAAGCCCTTTCCCGAGGCGGGCACTACCAGCCACCAGCTGCGGACGACCGCGCTCAGTATGAGCAGGGCTGTGACGCCGCCGATCCCTCGCCGCGAGCTTTGCACCTTGGGCGACAAAAGGGCAAAGAAGGGCAGTACGAAGTGGCCTCCGGCAACCAATGCGGCCGCAAAGCCCCATCCGCCTGTCGACCGGGAGAGGTACCACGACGCCTCGTTTGGCAGGTCCGACTGCCAGACGATCAGCACCTGCATGAAGTCAAGATATGCCCATAGAATGAGTAGCGCCAGCAGCAGCCTACCGAGGCTGCGCAGTGTCCCCTCGTCCGGCGGCTCACCGATGACAGCGGCGAAGATGGACACCGAAAGCGCCAGAAGCCCCATCTCGGCAATCTCAATCAGGCCATAGGCGCTGGAAACAAAGTGCGGGTCGAGTGACATTGTCGTGTCGATTGCCGCAAAGGTGACTGTGATCGCCAACAGGATAAGCCCGGCGGGCGCGATCCGCGCAAGCCTCAAATCGGGCCCATCATGTCGAAGCGCACGCAAGATCAAAAGACTCAGCCCAAACCAAACGATGAGGTAGGCGATGGTTCGTGCGATGAAGGCCGGCAAGTTCAAGTAGAACCCGTTATCCAACGGCGCCGCTACGGCGGGGTGCAGCCAGGAATAGAGGGCCGGCGCAACGATCGCTAGCGGGACCAGCGCCGGAGGCAGCAACAGCAAGGTGATCATTCCAGCAACTAATTGCGGCCGGGTCGCATAGCCCCAACGGCCGCCGGTCAACGCGTGGATCAGGAGCAGCCCCATGCAGCCGATCGGCCACCCTAGCCACGCAGTTACCGCGGCCAGCCAAGCGTGCGGGAATGCGGCCGGTGCGACAATCCATCCAATCGCCGCGCCGGCAAGGCCCGCGCCTCCGGCTGTCCACGCGGCGCGCTCCACTTGACTCCGTGTCATTGCAGCGCTCCTCGCTGATCTGGTTGCACATCGGTCAGGGTGGCGTTCTGGCTGCGCTGCAAGGCACGGATATAGGCCGCAATTGCCCAGCGATCCGCTGGCTGCACGCGCTCGGCAAAGGAATACATCGCTCCGTAGCCGTTCGTTATTACGTCGTAGAAATGCTGCACCGGCGCCTGGCGCAACCGATCAATGTGATAGGACGGCGGCGGTGGGAAGCCGCGCTGCACGACCATGCCTTGCCCGTCGCCGAGCTCGGAATGGCAGGGCGTGCAGTATATCCGAAACCGCTCTTGTCCGCGCTCCAGGAGCGCGAGCGTCACGGGCGGCGCCTTCACCGGCTTATCATTGTATTCCACGGTGCCGGAAGGAACCTTGGCGGGCCCGACGAGCGGCGAATAAACCTTCTGTTTCGGCTGAACGCTCATGTCGTCGCACCCGCCGAGCGCCATCACCACCGTAAGCATGATCGCGCGCCTCATTCCGGGATCTCCTCGATCAGCTTGGGATCGAGGCCGTCCAGTATCTGGCGGGCGCGTTCGAGTTGCCGCGCGTCGCCATTGCGGATCGCGACGACCCATCCATCGCGCATAGCTTGGCGCATCGACTCGCACTCGTCGATCGGATCGTAGAGCCTGATCATCCTGGCGACGATCAAATAGCCAAAAAAAGCGGCGAGAATCGCGAACAAGACACCGATTTCAAACGCGATCGGCGTGAAAGCCGGCCAGGAGAATTCCGGCCGTCCGCCAATGTCGAGAGGATAGCCGATCGTGTTCGCATAAACTTGCATCCCGAAACCGGCTGCGGCGCCAACCAGTCCCGCGATCAGAATAGCCATTGGCACAGGCGAGTCCGTGCGACCGTCATCAACAAATGTCGGCGTGTACGTGTGCAGTCCGCCGATGTTTCCGGCTTCGAGGAGGTCCGTCGCGTGGCGCAGGGCCGTCTCGGCTTCAAAAGCGGCAACAATGCCGCCGCTCATTGGCGGTCTCCTTCATGCGAGCGGCGCTGGAGCAGCTTACGCATCTCGAACATCGAAATCGCAGGCAGGAAGCGCACGGCGAGCAGGATTCCGGAAACGAACAGACCGACTGTGCCAAAAAGCGTCGCCCAGTCCCAGAACGTGGGGTCGAAATTGCCCCATGCGGAAGCCATGTGGGTGCGGCGCAGACTCATCACGACGATTGTGTAGCGTTCGCACCACATGCCGACGATCACGCCGAAGCTGACGAGCACGATCAGGGTCTGGTTCAGGCGCAGCCGGCGAAACCACATGAGCTGCGGAAGAGCGACGTTGAACAGGATGGTTGCCCAATAGATCGCCGCCAGGGATCCCATGATCTTATCGAGGAATTGCGTCTTCTCGGCCCTGTCCCCGCCATAGAAGACCGAGAACGCGTCCATCATATAGGCGTAGGCGAGGCACAGGCTGCTCACCAGCAACATCTTGCAAAGGACATCGAGGTGGTGCCCCGTAATGAAGCTTTCCAAGCTCAGCAGGCGGCGCAACGGCACGACCAGCAGCAACACCATCGCGAAGCCCGACAGCAATGCGCCGAAAACGAAGAATGGCGGGAACTCCGTGGAGTGCCATCCGACCGTGGCGGCGCCGGCGAAGTCCAACCCGACGATGCTGTGCACGGATATGACCAGCGGCGCCATGATCGCTGCCATGACGCCATAGGTTGCCTGGTAATGCCGCCACTGGCTGTCGGAGCCGCGAAAGCCCATAGCCAGCGCGCCGTAGAGGACTTGCTTGCCGCGTGCCGCCGCGCGATCGCGCATCGTCGCGAGATCGGGGATGAGGCCAAAATACCAAAACAAGATAGATGAGATGACGTAGGTGAGAATTGCAAAAAAATCCCATAGCAGCGGGCTGCGGAACTGCGGCCACAGCGTCATCGTGTTGGGATAGGGAAACAGCCAGTAGAAGAGCCACGGGCGGCCCAGGTGCAGGACCGGATAGACTGCCGCGCAGGCGGCCGCGAACACCGTCATCGTCTCGGCGAGACGGTTGAGTGAAGTTCGCCATTCCACCTTCGCCAAATAGAACAGCGCGGAGATAAACGTTCCCCCCGACGCGATCGCGATCCACCAGACATAGTTGATGATCGCGAAGCCCCAGACCACCGGCCAGTCCACGCCCCAAATGCCGATTCCCGCATAGAACAACCAGAGGATCGCGCCGACCAACACGCCGGTGAGCAGTAAGGCGGGAATTATCGCGACCCACCACCAAAGAAAGGCGCGTTTGCGCAGCGCGATCGCGCATATATGATCGGTCATCGAGCCGATGCTAGGTCCTGGCAAGACAACAGGATCGCCGGCACGCGGCGGCCGCGATCCGCCGCTGAGCCTGTCCGGATGCAGTGCGTGGGAAGCTGGAATATCGGTCATCCGCCAGCGTCCTCAATTGACGGATTCGGATTGCGGATCCGCGCCTCGTAGGTGACGCGCGGACGCGTGTTCTGGTCAGCCAGCAGCGCGTAATCGAGCGGGCTTTGTTTGCGCCTCGCGACCTCGCTGCCCTGGTCCGCCATGTTGCCGAAGGTAAAGGCTCTGGTCGGGCAGGCGGCTTGACACGCCGTCACCACCTCGCCGACCGGCCGGTTGTCGCGGTCGGCGGCAATCCGCGCCTCGGCAATCCGCTGCAGGCAAAAAGAGCACTTCTCCATTACCCCGCGCCCGCGCACGGTGACATCGGGGTTGCGCGCCTCCGGCGGTCTTTGCTCCTCGTCCGCGAAAGCGAAATAGTTGAACCGGCGCACCTTGTAGGGGCAATTGTTGGAGCAGAACCGCGTCCCGACGCAGCGGTTGTACACCATCACATTGAGCCCCTCGGAATCGGTGAACGTCGCCCCCACGGGACAGACAGGTTCGCAGGGTGCCTCCTCGCAGTGCATGCAAAGTACCGGCTGAAAGTAGCTGGCGGGAGCGGTGGGACTCCCTTCGTAGTAGCGATCGATGCGCAGCCAGTGCATCTCGCGCTCGCGCAGCACCTCTTCCTTGCCGACCACGGGAATGTTATTCTCGGCCTGGCAGGCGACAACGCACGCATTGCAACCGATGCAGGCGTTGAGGTCGACGCTCATCGCCCAGGCGGCCGGTCCTTCGGGCTTCCAGCTATACAAGTGTGGCTGCGGCCTCCTGTCGGCGAGGAAGTGCGGGTCCTCTCTAAATGCGGCAAGCGTGCCGTGCCTCGCATACTCGCCCGTCTTGTCGAAGATCAGGTTGTGGTGGTCGGTGCTGGCCAGGTTCACGTGACCAGCCACCTTCCGCAGCGACGGTGCATCGCTTCGGGCCGTCAGCGGATAGAAGTCGAAGCCCGCGCCGGTGCCAACGGTACCAACATGCGAGCGGCCGAAGCCGAGAAGCGCCACGACGCAGTCCGCCGCTTGGCCCGGCATGATCCAGACGGGCGCTGTCAAATTCGCATCGCCCATTGCGACGCGGACCATCTCGCCGCTATGGAGGTTCAACTCTCGCGCCCGCTCCGGAGAAATGAGCAGCGGATTGTCCCAGGTCAGTTTCGTGAGAGGTCGCGGCAGCTCCTGCAGCCAGGCGTTGTTCGCGTAGCGTCCATCCCATAGATACGGGTCCGGACGGAACAGGAGCGTCAGCGGATGGCTGGGCGGCTCCGGTGGCATCTGGCGTCCCGCGTCGGTGCGCAAGGACACATCGGCTTTCGGGCTAGCGGTGTTGGGAACGGCACCGCTCGCCAGCGCATCATGCCAGGCTTGCGCGAAACCTTGACCCATCCGGCTCTGCCAGGTGGCCCGCACGAGCTCGAGCGGGGTAGGTGGGGCGGGTTCCGTGAATAGCGCCAGCATAGTGTGCATGCTGATGGCGTCATAGAGCGGCAGCGCCTGCGGCTGCAGGATGGTAGCGGTGCCGTCATATGCCCGGGCATCGCTCCAGGATTCCCACGCGTGCGCCATCGGGATGGCCCAACTCGTCGCTTGGCTGGTCTCGTTCGGCGTCTGGGTCAGCGCGAGGCTGAAATCCACGTGTTTTAGCGCTTCGGCGAAACCGAGTGCTCCCGGAGCGGCGTACGCCGGGTTGGCTTCGATGATAAGCAACGTATTAACTTTGCCGGAATGCATGTCATCCGCTAGCTCAGCCAGCGATGCCGCCCGGCCATTCGCCGTATGCGCCACCGGCGCGATGAGCTCCAGCGTGTTGCCGCGCGCGCCCAGCGCCTCGTTCATCGCATGCACGAGCGCATGCGTTTCGGCGGGCTGGTCCGGCCCGACGTGCACGAGCGCGCGCCCGCGATTGGTAATGAGATCGGCGCTAATCTTGTCGACCCAGTCCGGCACCTCCGACGGCGGCGGGCTTTCCAAGCCCTTTAGGATTCTTGCCGCCAGCGCCATGACGATCTGATGAAGCTCGCGCGGTCCGGCGATGAAACGATGATCCGCGATGGATCCCGTCAAACTCGGCGTCGGCTCGATTGCATAAATCCGGCTCATCTTCCGCGTGCGCGTAGGATTGCGGCGAGAGGCGAAATCTCGGGCAAAGCGCAAATGACCGGGCGCGGAGCTCAGGAGATCGCTGTCGATCGCAAGGATGACGTCCGCCGCCTCGAGTTTCGGCGTCAATTCCACCGGCTGGCCGTAAGCAAGCACGGCACCGTTTGCAACATTGACGCGCGAGATCGGCTCCCAACTATGCCAGCGGGCCTCTGGGTACTCTGACAGCAGCGCATCGAGCTGCGCGGCCAGCGTCGGCGAGGTGATGGTGCCGGTCAGAATGCGGAAACCTTTGCCGCGGCTCATGGCGATTTTCGCGCGCTGCACCAATAGTGCCGTTTGCAACCCTTGTTGATCGCCGGGCACACCGTGTGCCATAATCGCCCAGGCCCGATCCGGATCATAGAAATCCAGCACTTGCGCCTGCGCGAACACGTCGGTGGCGCCGAGGCTCGCGGGGTGCTGGGGATTTCCCTCCACCTTGATCGGCCGGCCCATCTGATGCTTGACCACTGTGCCGGTGGCGTATCCATTAAGCACAATCGCCGTACTGTAGAAATTTGGCAAACCAGGGATAATGTTTGGCGGCATCCGCACCGCCGGAATAAGGTGGCCTTCCTGCGCACCGATATCACAGCCGCCAAGCCCGGCCATCGCGAAGGCCGCCGTCATCAGTTTGATCACCCGCCGGCGATCTTGCGGCGAGACCAGCGCCCCGGCGAGGCCCGGAAATTCCTCGGCCGCGCGCGCGATGAACGACGGATCGTTCGCCAATTCCTCCAGGCTGCGCCATTGCCGGCTCACCGGTGACATATCGAACAATCCGTGAGGTTGCGGCCGCCAATGTGGTACTCGGCCATCAGCGCATCCGGCAATGGCGTGGCCGCGGTCCGCCGCCATTCCGTGTTGTAGATCTGATCCTTCGGCCGCAAATTCGGGCCGGGGTCACGATGACAGTCGAGGCAGAACTCCATCGTCAGGCTCTTTGCTTTATAGCTGAGCGGCATCCTGTCCACCTTCCCGTGACAACTCGAGCAGCCGATGCCCTTGGCGATGTGAATGCTGTGGTTGAAATAAACATAGTCGGGCAGGTTGGTGATCCGGTTCCAGACGATCGGCTTGTCATCGGCGAGGCTTTGCCGCACCGGCGCAAGAAGTTCGGCATTCGTCCAGATCTGGGAATGGCAGGTCATGCAAGTGTAGGTTGGCGGCAGGCCGGCGTTCCACGACACCTCCACCGAGGTATGGCAGAATCGGCAATCGATTCCCAAACCGGCCACATGATGTTCATGGCTGAATGGCACCGGCTGACCGACGGTCCAGCGGACATGACTGGTGTAATCGGTTCGGGGCCAGACCCACCACCAAACAAGCCCCGCGGCGAATAAGGCTGCGATACTCAACAGAGTCAGGGCCGCCGCCAAATTCGCGCTTTGCCGGAAAATGGCGGCCATTCGGCTAATGCTCCCTGATTTTCCGGGGCCGTGCCAAGCCAAGTTTGCTTAAATTCAAAATAGCGAGGGCCATCACGCTCGTCAACGTGACGGTTCCCCCGCCGCATCTAGATAATATGTTATAGTCGCCGAGGACGAAGGCAACGGACGCGCTCGGGCGTGTAGGCCATATCACTTCGTCGGCTTGGCGCGCCGCTCCTATCCGGGTTGGCGTTAAGGCGATGGCAGACCCCTCCGTGGACGAAGTGAAGTCAAGGACGGCAACGCCCGAAATCGAATGCGTGCTCGACGCCCGGGCGACCAGCGGCGAGACGCCAACCTGGTGCGAGAGCGAACAGGTGTTGTACTGGATCGACGTAGAGGAGCCCGCGCTGCACCGCTCCGGCCCGTTACGGGCTGCCTGTGCCCCACGCGCTCTTCGGTCATCACGAGAACGACCAGCGGCTGATCGACCACTCGATCGGAAAGATGACGGAAATTCTCCGGGCGGCCCGCGGCGAAGACGTTTGGGACCTGAACCGGGCCGCTCACCTCATCGGCACGTGCCGGATGGGCAGCGACCCAAACGCTTCGGTTGTCGACGCGGATGGGCGCACGCACGACGTGCCCAATCTCTTCATCTGCGACGCCTCGGTCTTTCCAACCTCGGGAGCCGTGAATCCGTCGCTGACCGTCCAGGCCATCGCCGCGCGGATAGCGGATCGCATCCAAGCCTTGGCCGCTCGAAGCGCGCCTTGATCGCTCGGGCTGCCAATCGCTCGTGTTTCGCTATAGCAATTGTCGACAACCATGCGACATCGGGCGATGGAGAGCGATGCGCTTCGGCTTTCCGGCGGCGGCGGCTTTGTCGCGGATGTCTTGGCGTTGATGTGCAAAGACACAAAGATCAGTGCAACAGACCACGGCCTGCCTTTTGCGCAAAACTTGCCTTGAGATGAAGCATCATCCGTTCCGGCGTCGCAGTTTCCTCAAAAAGCTCGGCGAGTTTTTCGGTCATCGCGCCGCCGAGTTCCTCGGCGTCGACGATCGTCACGGCGCGGCGATAATAGCGGGTCACGTCGTGGCCGATGCCGATCGCGATGAGTTCGACCGGCGAGCGCGTCTCGATCTCCTCGATGACGCGGCGCAAATGCTTTTCGAGATAATTGCCGGGATTGACGGAGAGCGTCGAATCGTCGACCGGCGCGCCGTCGGAAATCATCATTAATATACGGCGCTGTTCGGTCCGCGCGAGCAGCCGCTTGTGGGCCCAATCGAGCGCTTCGCCGTCGATGTTTTCCTTGAGCAAACCTTCGCGCATCATCAGACCGAGGTGTTTGCGTGATCGCCGCCAGGGCGCATCGGCGGATTTGTAAATGATATGGCGAAGGTCGTTGAGGCGGCCGGGGGAAGCTGGCTTATTTTCCTGTAGCCAGGCTTCGCGCGATTGGCCGCCTTTCCAAGCACGGGTCGTAAAACCAAGAATCTCGACCTTGACGCCGCAACGCTCCAGCGTGCGGGCCAAAATATCGGCGCAGGTGGCAGCGACGGTGATCGGGCGCCCGCGCATCGAGCCGGAATTATCAATAAGC
>JBOHJQ010000014.1:0-44151 GCA_050728655.1 Methylocella sp. | reverse complement strand
GCGCGTCGCTGACGGCGGCAAAATTCGCCGCCGGGCTTGCCTCGGGCTCGCTCGCGGTCCTCTCCGAGGCGGGCCATAATCTCGCCGATGTCGCAGCCACCACCCTCACCTATTTCGCGATACGGATCGCGAACAAGCCCGCCGACGAGGATCATCAATTCGGCCATGCCAAGGTCGAGGCATTGGCCGCCCTGGTCGAAACCGGGTTCTTGTTCGCGCTCGCCGTTTTCATCCTGATCGAAGCGATCGCGCGGCTTTTTGGCCACGCCCCAAAAATCGAGGCCAATGCTTTCACCTTCGGTGTTTTGATTGCCTCGATCATCGTGGATTTGGTGCGTTGGCGCTCGCTGAAGCGAATCGCCGCGACGACGAAAAGCGCCGCGCTCGCCGCCGACGCGCTGCATTTTTCGAGCGACATCGTCAGCTCCGCCCTGGCGCTCTGCGGGATCGCCGCCGCGCGTTACGGCTATCCGCAAGGCGACGCCCTGGCGGCCTTGGGGCTTGCACTTTTCATCGCAGTGGCGGGCTTTCAGATCGGCCGGCGCACCGTCAATACGCTCGTTGATGCGGCGCCGAAGGGCCTTGCCTCGCAAATCAGGTCGCTCGCGCAGTCCGTTCCGGGCGTGGTCAAGGTCGAGACGCTCCGGCTGCGTCCGGCCGGAGCCGAGGTGTTCGGGGACATTGCGTTCACCGTGTCGCGGACCTTACCGCTTGAAAAAGCCGCCGCGATCGAGGCAAGTGTCGCGGCCGCGATCGCGGCCCAGCATCCGGAAGTCGCCGTCACCGTCGCGGCGCAGCCCGTCGCCCTCGACGACGAGTCGGTGCTCGAACGCGTTCTTCTGATCGCGGTCAAACGCCGCGTACCGGTTCATCACGTGACCATCCAAGAAATCGACGGGCGGACTGCGATCAGTTTCGACGTCGAGCTCGATGGCCGCATGACGCATGGCAATGCGCATGAGATCGTCTCCGGACTGGAAAGCGAGATCGGCCGCGAACTCGGCCCCGGCATTGAAGTCGAGACCCACATCGAGCCGTTGGAGCCTCGCCAATTACGAGGTCACGATGCGCCGCCGGCGACACGCGCGGAAATCGCCTATGCTCTCGCGGAAATGGTATCCGGAGCGGGATCAATTCGCGATGTGCATAGCGTCCGAGTGAGGACAACGCCGGACGGTTTGGTCGTCAACTACCATTGCCTGGTCAGCCCTTACATTAGCGTCGACGAAGTGCACGAACATGTCGACGAGCTCGATCGGAAAATGCGCGCCGCCTTCACCGGCATCGTGAGAATCGTCGGCCACGCCGAGCCGTTGCGGGGATGAGCGAAGATAGCCCCGCTTCGCTTCCGCCCATTGCCATGCTCGCCTCCTTGTTGCGGGCGCGCCGCTTCGCGGGTTTGTTCTGGTGCCAGTTTTTTTCCGTCTTCAACGACAATTTCGTGCGCAACATGTTCGCCATGCTGATCCTGTTCCGGCTCGGCGAAGCCGAGGCCGGTCCGTTGATCACCCTCGCACTTGGCACTTTCATGGCTCCCTCGCTTTTCCTCTCCGGGCTTGGCGGCGAAATGGCGGATGCGCGGGACAAGGCGTGGCTTGCGCGGCGTCTCAAATTCGCTGAAATATTTGTCCAGCTCGTTGCTGCCGCGGGCCTGTGGCTTTCCTCTTTGCCGCTGCTTTATGCGGCTTTGTTTGGGCTCGGCGTCATCTCGGCATTGTTCGGCCCGGTCAAATACGGCATCCTTCCCGACCTTCTCGCGAAAGAGGAACTCCTTGCCGGCAACGCGCTCGTCGAGGCGGCCACCTTCATCGCCATTTTTTTGGGCCTGATCGCGGGCGGCCTGTCCGCCACGGGACGCAAGCCGGAAGGAACCGTCCTCCAGCTTTTGGCCATCGCCATCGCCTGTTTCGCCGCTAGTCTCTTTATTCCCCCGGCAGGGCGCGCTTCGCCCGGTCTTCGCGCGAATTACAATGTCTTCGCGTCGACATGGTTGCTCCTTCGCGAAATCGCCCACGATCCAACCCTTTGGGCAAGGAGCGTGGCGGTCTCCTGGTTCTGGATGAGCGGCGCGGTGGCCCTCTCGCTGGTGCCGGTCTTGGTCCGCAACAAGACCGGCGGCGGTATCGAGGTCGAGACGGCGATGAGCGCGCTGTTCGTACTCGGCATAGCGACCGGCGCGCTTGCCGCGACGGTTATTGCGCGCGGACGCATTTACCTAAAGCCGGTTTCTTTCGCCGCGCTCGGGATGGCGGCTTTTTTGATCGACCTCGGCGTTGCGACGTTCTTTTTGCCCGCGCCGACGGCGGACGTGGGGCTTGCCGAATTCTTCTCGTCAGTAACCGGCATCCACATCGCCTGCGATGTCGTGGGCCTCGCCTGCTCCGGCGCGGTTTTTGTCTTGCCCTTATTTACCGCGATCCAGGCCGATGCTCCTAAGGACCGCCGCGCCAGGATTGTCGGCGGCGTGAATATTTTGAACTCGGTTTTCATGGTTGTGGGGGCGCTCGCGACTGCCTTGCTGCAAAGCCGGACGATCGGTGTGACCGAGCCGGCCCTCCTCGCCGCTCTCGGCGTCCTGACCTTAGGTGCTGCTTTTTATGTGCGCAAGTCCGCGGTGCAAGGCGAGCGATGACGACCAAATGCGGGGCGCGAAAAATGCGGTTGGGGTGAATTTCGGAATGCGCGCGGTTTTGCAACGGAGCCCCCCTCTCGTGCTACCCGTAGATTGTGCGGCGCAGATTCGCATAAGCGGCAATATGGAACAGGACTCCACATCGGCAACGGCAAGCGGGGCGGCGGTGGGGACATGAAAATGCTATTTTTGGATGGCTGGATAGAACATGGATGGAAGACCCATGTGAAGAGTCTGAGACGGGCATTTTTAGCAAACGCGCACGCGCGACGCTCTCGGCTATTTGGTGCCGCTGACGGCGCTTTTTTCGAGACGGAGACGAGGTAAGATGGAGACCTTTGAAAAGCTCATTCAGGAAATCGGCGGGCGCTACTGTCTCGGGGCCAAGGCCGGCCCATTTGTTCAAGAGACCCTCGGTCTGATCTCCAGACAGCCCGGCGGCACGGACGGTTTCCTCGATAAGTTCAAGGCTGCTGGGTTCGCCGGCGAGGTTGGTTCCTGGTTAGGATCTGACCCCGTGCCTCTTTCGGGGCAAGAGGTAGAGAAGGCGCTAGGCAGTGACGCTATTAGCGAGATTGCCAATAAAGTCGATGTGAACCAAAGCTTCGCCAGAACGATTTTGGGCGATGCAATACCCAAAATCATCCTCCTGCTGGCAAACGGCGAAGCTATTCCAACAATAATTCCTGCTCCGGCAGTGAATTTCCGTGACTCGGCCATCTCGCTTTCGTCCCGCCCCATGGAAGAAATTGCGCAACCTAGAGCAAAGCAAATTTTACCGGCCGGAACAGAAAACCTTGGCGCCGCTCCGCGAAGGGTGCGACCGCGTTTCAAAAAGCTCTTCGCCTATGGTTCGTACGCGGCCCTGACAGTTGTCCTTTTTGGTTTGGCTTGGGCGGCGGGGTCGTATTTCTCCGGTGGTCAGTTACCGTTTTACGCGTTTAAGCCGTCGCACGCCCCAACTGTTGTACCGCAAGAGAGCGTGGAACGTGCCGAGATACTCCGCACGGCGCAAAAAATGGCTGAGGACATCCAGGCTCTCAAAGCCAACGTCGAGGCGTTGCACGCCGCGCAGAGCCAGTCCGGAACGGATACCTCCGCGCTCGAAGACCTGAAGACGCGTCTCGATGCGGTGAAGACCGAAACCGGCGCCTCGATCGCCGACCTTGCGGGTAAGGTCGAGCAGATGCAGCGCGAGCCCACCGCGAAACTTTCCCAAGTTATCGAGCAGCTCGATCGCATTGAACACCAGATCGCGCCGCCACTCGCTACCGCATCAATCGGCGCCGCCGCGGCAGAAGGTAAGGCGGCCGCCCGGAAACAGGCGCAAGTTGCCGTTGCGCCGGTAAAGCCGCCGCTTGAAAACGCGCATGGACAAAAAAAGATCGGCGGGCGCGGCGACGCGTTCGATCCCTCCCAGAATCCCACCGCCCCGGGAGTTCCCCGCCCGCTTGGAAGCCTTGCGCCGCCCGCGAGCACGCCGCAACTACTCACGAGCTGGGTTGTCCGTGATGTTTACAACGGAGTCGCTCTCGTCGAGAGTCCGCGCGGCTCGATCGAGGTCGCGCCGGGACAGATCATTCCCGGTGCCGGCACGGTGAAATCGATTGAGCGGCGTGGCGGCGGCTGGATCGTGATCACGAGCCGTGGCCTTATCGATTCCGCCCGGGCCAATTTCCAGCCCTGATACAAACCGCGCTGTTCGCCTCCTTGACCTTCAGCCGCAGCATTTTATGTGCGGCCGCTCGCGGCGCAAATCGCGGCATGACGGCCAAGTGCCGGGGGGCGAAAATGCGATGCGGGTGATATTTGGAATGCGCGCGGTTTTGAAACGGAGCCACCAATTCGCGCTAGCAGTGGATTGTGCGGCGCAGATTCGCGTAAGCGGCAATGTGGAACCTTGCAAATCCTCTACCTTTTGCAAGACCCCAAGCGAAAGTTGGCGGGCTTCAGGCCGGGTCGCCGCCGTTGTCGAGGTACCATCTCAAAATTTCCTCGGCCAATTCTTCGGGCGCGAAGATTCCGTCTCGATCGCGCACTTGCCACGCATAAGCCTGCGTTGGAAGGTAAGCTAAATCGAATTTTAGAGTCCGGTATTTTTGAGGTTCATCGAAATTCACAGTCCCCGGCCAAGGGAGCCCATTTTTCCAAATGGTGGCTTCTGAACTGGCACCATCAAGCGTGTTTGTATATACCGCCCGTCCCTGAATCATCATGGCGTGCCGCAGCCCGGTAACAGCGCACGGTCCGCTTGGCTGAGGCATACCTATATAGGTTAGACGATGGAGCTTCCGCCCTTTATTGATGCGCTCAATGCCGTCTCGTATTGCAAGCCGAGTTTTTTCAATTGCTTCATGAAACGACGCTACCCCCTCATATGAGTTTAGAGCAGCTTCTCTTTCGCGTTTAAATCTGATTTCGCGCTCATGGCGCGCCGCCCTTTCCTCTAAGGTCTCCCTGTGAGGTGTCCCGCCCAACTCTTGCACGCGAGCTTCAATTACAGCCGCCGCGCCTTTGATGCCCCACCTCTCAAAGCCTATCCAAAGCCGATTTTGCGGGAACCATTTTGGCTTCGTAGGTGGCTTATCTAGAGGCACCAACAAAGCAAAGTCATAACCACTTTCAAATGCGCGATTTCTTATCGACGTTTCTTCTATCCGTGTCCAAGGAGTCGTTCCCCAAGCCTCCCTATAGAGGATGACCACTGAGCGACTTTTCTGCCCAAAAACAGAATTAAAAGTGGCTTCTCCGTCTGTCCCTGCAAGCTGCTTTTGCTGCTCAGAATAAAGAAATGTTTCCAAGCTTCCCTTCAATGCGTCATTAAGCTGAAAAGCAATGCTTTCGTCTGTCGCGAGAAACGAAAACGCTACATCGTATTCAAATACCGTCTCCATAGAAGAATCACCCTGCGTTCAAACGGGAAATCGTCCAGCCGCTCACATTGTAGCTGCGGCCAATCTCCGCAAGCGTTTCTCGCCATGATCGCGGCGCTTGATCGCCTCGTGCCTCTGGTGGTCAGTCATCTTCGGCTTGCGCCCCATTTTCACGCCCTTCGCCTTGGCGCGCGCGGCCTTCGCCCGTGCGGGCGCGGATCAATTCGCGCTCGAACTCGGCCAGCCCGCCGAGCACGGTGAGCATCAAGCGCCCGTGCGCGGTCGTCGTGTCGGCCCATGCGTCATTGAGGGAACGAAAGCCCGCGCCCTTGCCGGTAATCGCCGCCAGCGTGTTGAGAAGGTCGAGTTCGGCAGCGCCGCGAAGAGTATAGCGCAGCTTCACAGGCCATGCTTCGCCCAAATGGCGCGCACCTGTTCGTCCGGCGCATATTCGCCCCGGTCAGCCTGCGCAAGGGATGCTTCAAACGAGGATTCTTCCTCGCCAGTCAGTTGGATCACCGGCTGATCCTCACCGGCAAATTGCAGGAGCATCCGAGCAAGCGCGTCCTGCATTTCAGGCGGCAGAGCGCGGGCAACTTCAACAGCCTGTTCGAGGAGCTTAGTCATAAATCAATTCTAGCCTTTCTCCTCTGTGCTTGGAAGGATTTTCGAGATTGGCAGCGCAAACTCCCGCAAGCCAACCGTTCGCCCGCGCGCCTTCGCTTGGTGGCCCTTCACCTGGCCGCCTCGACCTTATTCTTCAGATTTTCGAGACCCGCGCGGTATATGCCACCGACAGCCTTCAGGGCGGCGGCGTCGTTCAATTCCGGTGGCGGATCGCTGTTGGGGAAGCCCCGGTAAAAGGCGCCACGCCATTCGACGGCGCTTTTCCCTCCTCCGGTCGGGACAACCGTGATCGTCGAGGAATAATTAGTGACCGGCAAGACCTTCACGTCGACCTTGTCGATGCGATAGGAATAGCTCATCGCCCCCGCGTCATATTTGTGGAGGCTTTCGTCGATCGTCGCGCCGTTGCCCAAGGTGAGCTGCCGTTTGGCGGCGTTAGGCTCATTGCCGCCCTCGCCCGTCGTCTTGGCGACGGCGGGGTGCCAGCTCATGTCGTGAAAATCCTTGATTGTCGCCCACACCTTTGTGGGAGGCGCATCGATTTGAATTGTTTCAGTGATTTTCAGGGGCACCGGTCCCTGCGCCCATCCTGCATGGGGGAGCACCAGCGCGAAGAGGGCGATCGCGAATAAAGACCTTTGGAGAGTTCCGGCCATTCCCATATTTCCTCTTTGCTTGCCGACCGTCTTGCGAACCGGCTGCCCGGCCGGCGTTTTTGTGCTCGCGCGACCCATGAAGACGCTCGAGACAGAAGTGCGAGTGGGCTTTCGCACGGAGGGCGTCACCGTCCGGGCATGTTCGCTTTGCGCCCCGCCAGTCTTGCCATTATGATCACGGCTTTCGTCCGCGCGTGCCCCAGCCTTTTCGCCTAGAGGTTTTCATGCGTACCGATGTCGCCGCACCCGTTCGACTGAAAGACTATAGGGTTTCCGATTATCTGATCGACAAGGTCGATCTCGATGTCAAGCTTGATCCCAAGGCAGCGCGAGTCACAGCCCGCCTCGCCATCCGCCCAAACCCGCAAGGCCGCCCCAACGCCGCCCTAATCCTCGACGGCGACGAACTCGCCGCGAAAAAAATCGCGCTCGATGGCCGGGAGCTTGATTTGCTCCGTTCGGAGGCGTGGAATGGTGCTGTGACGCCGGATCAATTTACGTTGAACGCCCCGCCTGACCACCCGTTCGCGCTTGAAATCGAGACCGAAGTCGATGCCGCGGCCAACACCCGCCTGATGGGTCTCTACCGCTCCGGTTCCGTCTACTGCACGCAGTGCGAGGCGGAAGGCTTTCGCCGCATCACCTATTTTCTCGACCGTCCCGACGTGCTGAGCGTCTACACGGTGAGGCTGGAGGCGGACTTTTCCGAGGCGCCTCTGCTGCTCTCGAACGGCAACAAGGTCGCCTCGGGCAAGATCGAAGCAACGCCGCGTCATTTCGCGGTTTGGCGCGATCCTTTTCCAAAGCCCTGCTATCTGTTCGCGCTGGTTGGCGGCGATCTCGGGTCGATTTTCGACACTTTCATCACCCGCTCCGGACACAACGTCGCGCTCGGCATCCATGTCGAACATGGCAAGGAACCTTACGCCGCCTACGCGATGGACGCCTTGAAACGGGCCATGGCCTGGGACGAAGAGGTCTACGGACGTGAATACGATCTCGACGTTTTCAATGTCGTAACGGTCTCCGATTTCAACATGGGCGCGATGGAGAACAAGGGACTGAATATCTTCAACGACAAATATATTCTTGCTTCCCCTTCGACCGCGACGGACACCGATTATGCCCAGATCGAGTCGGTGATCGCGCACGAATATTTTCACAATTGGACCGGCAACCGTATCACCTGCAGAGATTGGTTTCAGCTCTGCCTCAAGGAAGGCCTGACTGTTTTCCGCGACCATGCGTTTTCGGCCGATATGCGCTCGGCTCCGGTGCGCCGTATCGCCGATGTGCGCGCCTTGCGCGCCCAACAATTTCCCGAGGACGCGGGGCCGCTCGCGCATAACGTTCGGCCGGACACTTACTTTGAGATCAATAATTTCTACACCGCGACGATTTACGAAAAAGGCGCCGAAATCATCCGCATGCTGAAGCTGCTCGTCGGCGACGATGCCTTTGGCAAGGGCATCGCTCTCTATTTCGATCGTTACGATGGAACGGCGGCGACGATCGAGGACTTCATTTCCTGTTTCGCCGAGACGTCGGGGCGGGATTTGACGCAGTTTTCGCTTTGGTACAACCAAGCGGGGACCCCTTTCGTCGAAGTCACGGGATCTTACGACGAAGCAGCCAAAACCTTTGCGCTCGATTTTTTCCAATCCTGCAAGCCAACACCCGGCCAGGAGAAGAAGGCACCTTTTGTCATTCCAATCGCACTCGGTCTCGTCGCTCCCGGCCGGGGCGACATCGAACTGCTCACGGCCGGCCACGACGGGGCGAGCGAGGCTGAGCGCTCGCGCGGGGTTTTCGAGCTTTCGACCGCGCGGCGGCGGATCGTCTTTCGCGACGTGCCGAGCCGCCCGGTTGCCTCCCTTCTCAGGGGGTTCTCGGCGCCAGTCCGGCTCGATTACGCGGCAAGCGAGGCCGATCTCATTGCGCTTATTTCGCATGACAGCGACGGGTTCAATCGCTGGCAGGCGGCGCAGACCTATGCCACCCGCCTGCTCCGCCGCTCGGTCGAACGCATCCACGCCGGAGATGCGCCACACCGCGACAAGGACCTTAACGCCGCGCTCGCCGCCGTTATCGAAAACAGCGCCGATCCGGCCTTCACCGCGCAGGCAATCTCCCTGCCGGGCGAGGCCGACATCGCCCGCGAGATCGGCGATAAAGTCGATCCGGACGCGATCCATCTCGCCCGCGAAGCTCTGCGCAAGGACATCGGACAAGACCTCAGGGAAATATTACACGCGACCTACGCGCGACTGGCCCCGGACGGACCCTATTCGCCGGACGCCATTGCCGCAGGACGGCGGGCTTTACGGAATGCCGCGCTCGATCTTTTCGCCGCTGGAGATAAGTTCGAAGGCGCGCTTCTCGCCACACGTCAGCTCGAAGGCGCCACCACCATGACGGACGAGATCGCCGCCCTTGGCGTGCTCGCGCACATCGCGGGAGACGAACGCGAAAACGCGCTCGACGCTTTCTACCGCGCCCATCAAGGCGAACCGCTCGTCATCGACAAATGGTTTGCCATGCAGGCGACGATCCCAGAGCGAGGCACGCTCGACCGAGTGAAAACCCTCATGAAACACGAGGCTTTCTCGTTTAGCAACCCGAACCGGATGCGCTCGCTCGTCGGCTCCTTCGCCGCCTTGAATCCGACCCAGTTCAACGCGGAGGATGGCAGCGGCTACGATTTCATCGCGGGAATTGTCCTCGACCTCGACGGCAAAAACCCACAGGTCGCGGCGCGACTTCTATCGGCCTTCAAGAGCTGGCGGACGATGGAACCCAAACGGCGAGCCTTCGCCAACGCGGCGCTGCGCCAGGTAGCCGGCGCGGCCGGACTCTCTCCCGATGTCAAGGACATCGCCGAACGCTCGCTCGCTTGACCATCGCCGTCACAAAGCTTGAGGATCATCCATGACCGAGGCGCTTTGGACTGCCGTCGACCAATATATCACGGACATGTTGGTGCCGCAGGATTCGGCGTTGGATGCGGCGCTGGAGGCCAGCGACGCGGCCGGCCTTCCGGCCATCCAAGTTACGCCAAACCAAGGCAAGCTCTTGCACCTCTTGACGCGCCTCCAAGGCGCGCGGCGAATTTTGGAGATTGGCACGCTCGGCGGCTACAGCACGATCTGGCTCGCCCGCGCCCTGCCCGCAGATGGCCGCCTGATCACGCTCGAGGCCGACCCGCGACATGCGGAGGTTGCGCGGGCAAATATTTCCCGCGCGGGCTTGGATGCCATGGTGGATCTGCGGGTTGGCCGCGCATTGGAGACGCTGCCAGGAATCGCCGTCGACGGCGGCGGCGCCTTCGATCTCATCTTCATCGACGCCGACAAGCAAAGCATCCCCGAGTATTTCAGGTTTGCCGTAAAACTATCCCGCCGGGGCAGTCTCATCATCGTCGATAACGTGGTACGCGACGGCAGGGTGATCGATGCCGGTAGCCACGATCCCGATATCCAGGGGATACGCAGGTTCAATCAATTGCTTGCGGCCGAGCCCGGCGTTTGTGCCACGGCGATCCAAACGGTCGGCGCCAAGGGCCACGACGGTTTCGCGATCGTGCTCGTGACCGGTTAGCGTCACAGCCATGACTTTTGTTGCCATCCTTCTGCCCGGCGGCCGGTGGCGGCTATCTTCAGCGTGGCGATCAAATTTGCGTTCATTCTTCATTAATCTCTGGACAAAACGAAAAAGTGAGACTCCTATGGAATCGATTCGGAGAGATGCGGCACATCGCTCCGGTCGGTTTCGAGGGGGCCTGATATGGCGCGCGTGGATTCTGCGCGTGCTCCCGGTCGAGCGGGGGCAGCGCGGGGACTTGCCTTTAGGGCGACGCAACCCGCCGTTCTACGTTTAGCCCAGCGTGAAATTTGGGCGCGGCGCGCGGTCCCCGCGATGGTCGCGCTCTATGCCGGCGCGCTTGTCGCGATCACGGTCGTGATGACACGCGAGGCGTATGATCGCGCGGTAGCGGATGCCTTCACCGACATTGAATTGACCGCCGCCGTCGTAACCGGCAATCTCAACGGCCCGCTTAGGGAATCGCTCAAGACCGATCCGGCGGCGGCTTTGGCGCAAGCGGTGCCTTCCCGCGCCTTGGCGCGCGGGCAGCAGCTGGTCGTGACCGGCTCCGGAGGCGACATCGTCGCGGCCGCTCCCGCGCTACCCAGCTCCAACGCGATTCTCACCGATTATTTGGGGCCCTCGCAGCCATTGACGATTTTCGCGGACAAAGCCGGCGTCTTGCGGATCAACCTCGCGGACGGCGCGGATGCCTTGGCGGCGGTGCGCGCGCTCGATCCGCCGTTCGGCCAACTCGCTATCGTTCATCCCATGGAGGCGGTCCTCGCCGAATGGCAAGCGGCGGCGTTTCGCGCCGCCACCGTTTCGATCTGGACGGTCGTTGTGCTGATTGCCCTCGCTGTCGCCTATTTCTGGCAGGCTTCGCGCGCGCGCGCGGCCTGCCAATTGTGCGAGAGGATGCAGGACCGAGTCGACACCGCGCTTGGCCGGGGACGCTGCGGCCTCTGGGATTGGGATCTCGCGCGCGGGCGTATCTACTGGTCGGATTCGATGTACGAGATGCTTGGCATGACGCCGGCCGGCCAATTCATGTCCTTTGGCGACGTCAATGCGCTGGTTCACCCGCAGGATGGCGCCCTCCCGACGATGGCCGAGTTGCTGGCCTCTTCACAAGCCGATTCGATCGATCACGCGTTCCGGATGCAGGCTGTAAATGGCGAGTGGATCTGGGTGCGGGCGCGGGCCGAGCTCGTGCGTGAGCTGGCCGACGAACCTCCGCACCTCGTCGGCATCGCCGTCGACATCACCGAGCAAAAGGCCCTCGCCGAGCGCACCGCCACGGCCGATATCCGCCTTCGCGACGCAATCGAGACCGTGTCCGAAGCTTTCGTTCTGTGGGACGCGTGCAACCGGCTCGTCATGTGCAATTCCAAATTTCAGAAATTCCATCATCTCGCGAGCGACGCGATCCTCGCCGGAACGCCCTATGCGCAGGTGATGGGGAAGGGGACTCCCCCCGTGATCAAGACTCAAATCGCGCTTGGCGAGCGGCTTGCCGGGGCGCGCACCTATGAGGCGCGTCTAGGCGATGGCCACTGGCTGCAAATCAACGAAAGGCGCACTAAGGACGGCGGCTATGTCTCGGTCGGTACCGACATCACCGCGCTCAAGCGCCACGAGGAACAATTGATGGACTCGGAACGCCGCCTCTTGGCGACCGTCGCGGATTTGCGCAAATCCCGCCAAACCCTGGAATTGCAAGCGAAACAGCTCGCCGATC
Source organism: Methylocella sp. (assembly GCA_050728655.1). GTDB lineage: Bacteria > Pseudomonadota > Alphaproteobacteria > Rhizobiales > Beijerinckiaceae > Methylocapsa. The sequence goes on along the minus strand of JBOHJQ010000014.1, from coordinate 32,040 downwards.
TCGCCGAAAAATATTTGGAACAGAAGGCCGAGGCCGAGACCGCGAACCGGGCCAAATCCGAATTCCTCGCCAATATGAGCCACGAACTGCGGACTCCGCTCAACGCCATCATCGGCTTTGCCGAGTTGATGCACCAAGAAACTTTTGGCGCCTTGGGATCGCCGAAATATGCCGATTATTGCAGCGACATAAGGCAAAGCGGCCAATATCTGCTCGGCGTGATCTCAAATGTCCTCGACATGTCGCGCCTTGAATCCGGCCGGGTGCGGCTGGAGAAGACCGATTTCGAGATCGATGCCGCGGTCGGCGCAGCGGTTGCGGCGGTTGCAGCAATCGCCACCGAAAAGGAAATCAGCCTTGTCGCCGAAACCTTGCCGGACACGCATATCCATGCCGACCGCGCCGCGATTGAAAAAATTCTCACTATTCTTTTGCGCAACGCGGTCAAATTCACCCCCAATCATGGCCGTGTCAGCGTCCGCGCGCGGATGGTTCAGGGCGCTCTGAATATCTATGTTGAAGATACCGGAATGGGCATTCCACCGGCGCCTCTGGCAAGGCTTGGCCGACCGTTCGAGCAATTGGACGGAACACTCGCCAACGGCATGAAAGGCTCGGGCCTTGGCCTCGCGATCGCGCGTTCGCTCGTCGACTTGCACGGGGGCTCGATACGCATCCGGTCATCGCTTGGCAATGGAACGATCGTCCTCGTCCATTTGCCCACCGCACGCGACGTGCCGCGCCAAAGGCTGCTCTTGGCGGCAGCCGCCTCACGCCAGCCCGCGCAGCCGCAAAAGCTGCGTGCCTCAGCGGTGTGACAAAACACTATCGAAAACACGGCGCACGTCGGCGCGCATGTCGCAAAGGCAGCTTTCGAGCCCGCCAAAGTCCGGCTGCCCGGCCACTTTCGCAAGGCGCCGCTTGACCGCTTCGCTCGCCGCGCGGGGATCGGTGCCCGGGTCCAAGGTCAGGCGCAGGATTTGCGTAACATCCGAAAACAAGCGATACGCGCTCACCAGAACGCGCGCACTCTCCGCGCCGAGCAGTCCGCGCGTCGCCGCGATCTCGATCACGGCCAAGGTCGAAACACAGATGAGGCTCGGCTCGGCACTGGCGTGGCGCAGCAAAAGATATTGGGCCAAGAATTCGATGTCGATAAGCCCGCCCGCCGCGAGCTTCAGATCCCAGGGGTCATCCTCTCCCTTCGCTTGCGCGATGAGACGCCGCATTGCAAAAACATCTTGGCGCAGCGCGCCGCCGCGCCGCCGCATGAGCAAGGCGCGGATGGCATCGCTGGTTTGCGCTCCAAGTTGAACATTGCCGGCGACCGGTCTCGCGCGCGTCAATGCCATATGCTCCCAGGTTTCCGCCTCCTTGGTTTGATAATCGACGAAACTCGCAAATTGAGTCGCGAGCGGTCCTTTGTTGCCGGAAGGACGCAACCGCATATCGACCTCGTAAAGCCGGCCCCGCCGCGTCGCGACGGTCAGGGCGGAGATCAGACGCTGCGCTATGCGGGTGTAATATGACACTGCGTGCAGCGGCCGGGAACCATCGGACTCCGGCCGCGCCGGATCGAAATCATAGATGAGCATAAGATCGAGATCAGAGGCCGCGGTCATTTCGCGCGAGCCAAGCTTGCCAAGCGCCAAGACGATCGACCTGCCTCCCGCCACGCGCCCATGCTCGCCCGCGAAGACGCGCTCGACATGAACGAGACAAGTCTCGACGGTGCTCGCCGCCAGCGCCGAATAGGCGAGCGCCGCCGCGGAAGGTTCGATCGTTGCGGACCACAACCGCAGGCCGATGGGAAATAGCTCCTCCTTCACGAAATCGCGCAGCGCGTCGAGGAATTCCTCGGTCTCGAGCTTTTGTTTCAGGACCTGTCCGGCACGTTGCTTGAACGCGTTTTCATCGAGGGGAGCCTTGAGGACTTCCGGATCGATCGCGGCGTCGAGCACATGCGGACGGCTTATCACGCTGCGCGCGAGTCTTGGCGCGCCGCCAAGAATCTCGCCGAACAACTCGCAGACCGGCGGATTGGATTTCAGCACCGAAAAAAGTTCGGCCGCCGCGGGCATGCCGGTCAGCGCCGAATCGAAACCGGCGAGCGCGGCATCGGGATCGCCCGAGTGCGCGAGCGCCTGCAAAAGCAGCGGCACCAGTTCCGTAAGAACTTCCCGCTCGCGCGGGGTGCGCACGCCTGACCGGCGGCCGAAATGCCAGCCCCGAATCGTCTCGGCGGCTTGCGACGCTTGCTTAAAGCCCAGCCGCACCAATGTTTCGAGAGTTTCCGGATCGCTGTCGGCACCGGTGAAAACAAGACTGCCGGCCGAAGCATCGAGCCGCGGCGAATGTTCGAACAGCCGCCCGTAATGATACGAGACGAGCCGCAGGCGATGCGTGACGTCGCCGCAAAAGCGGCTCTTCCGGGCGTAACCGCAAAACCTGGCGAAGCGTCCAAGGAGTTCTGGGTCTTGCGGCAAGCGTTGGGTTTGCTCGTCGGCGACCATCTGCAACCGGTGTTCGATTTCGCGCAGGAAGAGATAGGACGCGCGCAGGTCCGCGACCGCCTCGCGCGTGACCCAGCCTTCCCTGCCGAGCTCATCTAGCATGTCGAGGGTGCGCGCGCCCCGCAGGCGAGGCCTCTTGCCGCCGAAGATCAATTGTTGGGTCTGCACGAAAAATTCGATTTCGCGAATGCCGCCGCGCCCCAGCTTCACGTCGTGACCGGCGACCGCGATCTCGGCATGTCCCCGGACCGCGTGGATCTGGCGCTTCATCGCGGCAATGTCGGCGATCGCCGCATAATCGAAATACTTTCGCCAAATGAAAGGCATCAGATTGGCGAGAAAAGTCTCGCCCAAGGCCTTGTCGCCAGCGGCCGGCCGCGCCTTGATCAAGGCCGCGCGCTCCCAATTCTGGCCAAGACTTTCGTAATAGGAATAGGCGGCGGGCAGCGCGATCGCCACCGCCGTCGAACCAGGATCGGGACGCAACCGCAAATCGACGCGCACGACATAACCATCCCCGGTCCGCTCCTGGAGCAGCCGGACAAGTCCCTTGGTGATGCCCGCAAAAAGCGTCGCTGGCTCCACCGCCGAAGCGATCGAAGTACAATTGGGATCGAAGAAGACCACGATATCGACATCGCTCGAATAATTGAGCTCGCGCGCGCCGAGCTTGCCGAGCGCCAGGACGACGAGACCGCATCCCTGCTCGGGGTTCGCGCCATTGCAAAGCCGCAGCCGGTCCGCGCGAGCGGCATCGCGCAACAGAAAGCGCAGCGCCACCGATATGAAGACATCGGCGGCGCGCGACAGCGCCCCGGTCGCCGCGACCACATCGAAAGCGCCGCCTAGATCGGCGAGCGCGACGAGAAGTGCGGTCTCCTGCCTCGCCAGCCGCAACGCGCGCATGAGAGCGGCCTCGCGGGTGGCCTGGCCGCAGGCCTCATCGAGAGTAGCAAGGCACGTCTCAAGGCAGGCCGTGGGGGAAGTCTCGAGACATCGCTTGAGCCGGGAGGCGTTCGTCGTCGCGAGATTCCAGAGAAATGGCGAATGATCGGCAAGCGCCAGAAGCAGGGCGCGCACGCCAGGCTCGTTGGCGAGGCTTTGCAGCTCCGCGCCGCCGGGCATCGCCAGAAAATCGGCGAGGCAGGATCCGGCGCGGCGCGCGTCGTAAAGTTGCGGGGCAGTGCGCAGGCGCCGCCAAAGCGGAAGGTCCGGGTTGTCTTCTGGTGGAACATCGCTCATGCCGCCTTGTCCGGTTGCGGCAGGGCAAGCGGCGCCCGTGGCTCGCGCCGTACAGGCGCCGCCGGAAGACGAATCACGACACGAAGGCCTGGCTCATTATCCTCGATCCGCAAGCTTCCATTGTGGAGACGTGCCACCGCCGCGGCGAGCGAAAGGCCGAGGCCGGACCCAGGTCGCGAGCGCGCGTTTTCGAGCCGGACGAATCGATCGAGCACGCGCAGGCGATCGTTCTCGGCGATGCCCGGACCGCGATCCGCGACAACGAATTCGACATTGCCGCCACTCCGCCGGGCCGAGAGTTCGACGCTGCCTTTGGGAGCTTGTCCGGGCGTGCGATCCGGGCCAAGCCCTGCTGCCTCCAGGCTCCCGTATTTCAACGCATTGTCGACGAGATTGGCGACGGCCTGACCGGCAAGCTCCCGGCTTCCATGCAGATAGAGCCCCGGCGCGGCAAAAATGGTTAGCACGATGCCGCGTTCCTCCGCCACCGGCTCGTAAAGCTCGCCGACGTCTCGGACGACGGACGAGGCATCGAAATCGATCATGCCTTCGCGCCCGGCCCCTGCTTCCGCGCGGGCGATGCTTAACAGCGCGTCGAAGATTTGGATCAGGCGGTCGGATTCGTCGAGCGCTTTTTCGAGCGCGCCGCGATAGTCCTCCGGGCTCTTGCCGCTGCGCAATGCTTGTTCGACGCCGCCCCGCAGACGGGTCAACGGCGTCTTGAGATCATGCGCGATATTGCCGGAAACCTCTTTCAACCCCGCCATCAATGTCGCGATCCGCTCCAGCATGGCGTTGAAATTTCGCACGAGCCGGTCAAGCTCGTCGCCGGTTCCTGCCAAACGCAACCGGCCGGAAAGATCGCCGGCGACGATTGCGCGGGCATTGGCATTGATCGCATCGACGCGATTGAGCACGCGCCTTGCAACCCAAAGCCCGCCAAGCGTTCCAATCACCACGAGCCAAACGAGCGAAGTGACCAGTGCCTCGCCAAGAATATGGCGCAAGCTTTCGGTTTCCGCGAGGTCGTGCCCGACGAACAGGTGGAAACCGCCCGCCAGGACAAAATTGCGGGCGAGCGCCCGGTGCTTTCCGCCCGTATCGCCCGGCGGCTGGTAAGCCGTCTCGACAAGGCCACGACGGGTCAGAATATCCGGCGGCAGGCTGACGATATTGCCGGCGATCGGTTCTCCCGCCGCGGTTGTGACCAAGTAAAGCCGTGCGCCAGGCCGGCGGGTCCGCTTTTGGATGATGTTGACAAGCCGGCGTATGCCGCCTTGCACATATTGCTCGGAAAGCCCGGTAATATCAGCGTCGATGGTCTGGGCGATCTGCGCGTCGATCAGATGCTCCATGTTCCAGCCGACAGCGCCGAGGACAAGCCCGGCGCCGATCGCGGAAATCGCCAAATAGGCGAGCGAAATCTTGAACACCGTGGTGCGAAAAAGCTTACCTAGAGCCATCGCGTATCATGTATCCGGCACCGCGTATCGTGTGGAGGAGCGGAGGGTCGAAGCCTTTGTCGATCTTGGCGCGCAGCCGCGAAATATGAACGTCAATGACATTGGTTTGCGGATCGAAATGATAATCCCACACGTTTTCGAGCAGCATCGTCCGGGTGACCACTTGGCCCGCATGTTTCATCAAATATTCGAGCAAGCGGAATTCACGCGGCTGCAACGGAATCTCCTTGCCGTCGCGGGTAAGCTTATGGGCAAGACGGTCAAGTTCTAGGCCGTTCACGCGAAGGATGGTTTGCTCGCCAACGCCGGGCCGGTTGCGCCGGGCGAGCACCTCGACCCGCGCCAGCAGCTCTGAAAATGCGTAAGGCTTGGCGAGATAGTCGTCACCCCCCGCGCGCAGCCCCTTGACGCGATCGTCGACCTGCCCCAGCGCAGATAGGATAAGTGCGGGCGTAAGGATTTTCTGCGCGCGCAGGTTGCCGATCAGCGAGAGGCCGTCGAGTTTCGGCAGCATGCGATCGACAATCAAAACATCGTAGGTTTCATCGCGGGCGCGGGCATAGCCGTCAAGGCCGTCGCCGACATAATCGGCGACATGACCGGCCTCGCGAAATGCCTTGACCATGTAATTGGCGGCTTCGGAATCGTCTTCGACGATGAGGATGCGCATCAGCGACATATAGCTCATCCCTTTGCAAAGCAGCAGGCCGGAAGTTGCCTTCCGGCCTGTCGCCTCCTTGAGCCGGCGCCGCAACGGGGGGGCGCGGTACCAGCCCACAAAGCCTCGGGGACGTGAGGCTCAGGAAGCCGGTTTGACCTCGATCGCGACGAAATGGGTGCCTTCGCTGCCCTTGACCCGCAAAAGGACGGCCTTGCGATTGTCCTTTTTGGCCTCGGCTAGCGCCGCGCTCACGTCCGCCGGCTGGTTGACCGCATGGCCGCCCGCCTCGAGAATGACGTCGCCGACCTCCAATCCCTTTTGCGCGGCCACGCCATCGGGATCGATGTCGGATACGACCACGCCGCGGCTTCCCGCTCCTTCGACGCTGGCCGCGGGAGCAAGCGTGAGGCCGAGGCCGCTAAACGCATTATTGTCGTGGCTCATGCCGGGATTTACCCGCGTTTCCTTGTCGTCCGGCAGAGAGCCGAGCTTTACCGACGCGGTTTTCTCCGATCCATCGTGCCAATAGATCAAATCGGTCTTTTTCCCCGGGCCGAGGGCCGCTACCCTGCGCGCGAGGTCGCGTGGACCGTCGATCCGATCGCCGTCGATGCCGAGGATCACATCGCCTGATTTAAGTCCGGCCGAGCTTGCCGGAGAATTCGGCTGGGCTTCCGCGACGAGAGCACCTTTGGTGGACTTTAGGCCGAGGCTATCGGCGATTTCCGTGGTCACCGGCTGAATCTGGACGCCGATCCAACCCCGCGCGACCACGCCTTTGTCTTTGAGCGAGGCAATGACGTTTTGCGCGGTCTCGGCGGGAATGGCAAAACCAATGCCGACGCTTCCACCCGAGGGCGAGAAAATCGCCGTATTGACGCCGACCACTTGACCTTGGGTATTGAAAGTGGGACCGCCCGAATTGCCGCGATTGACCGGCGCATCGATCTGCAGGAAGTCGTCGTAGGGCCCGGCGCCAATGTCGCGCCCGCGCGCCGAAACAATGCCCGCAGTAACCGTTCCACCCAAGCCGAACGGATTGCCGACCGCGATCACCCAATCGCCTACCCGTGGCGTGGCGGTGGCGAAGTCGACGTGCTGGTAGGGACCACCCTGCTTGATCTTCAAGAGAGCGAGATCGGTTTTCTTGTCGGTTCCGACGATGGTTGCCGGCACGGTTTTGCCGTCGTCCAAGGTCACCGAGACTTCGGTCGCATTGTCGACGACGTGGTGGTTCGTGACAACATAGCCATCGGCGGAGATAATGAATCCCGAGCCTTGCGCCTGGGTGAGGTGCGGCTTGAGGTGATGACCATGCGGCGTTCCTTCCTCGCCGAAATGTTTAAAGAAGCGCTCGAGTGGATCGCCCGGCGCAATATGCGGTATTTCGAGCTCCTCGCTCATATCGGCCGTCTCGGTGGTCTTCACCTTGACGGACACAACCGCGCCGCGTACGTGGTCGACCACGTCGGCGAAAGAGACCGGCGAAACAACCGGAGATACTTGGCTCTGAATCGCGTCGGCGCGCGCCTGACCGAAACCGCCATCGTTCACGCAAGCCAAGGCCAGGGCGGCCACGGTCGCAAGCAGCGCGGCGCGGATCTCGTGGCGCCGACGCACGATCAAAGGCGGCGGACTCAGCGTGTCGGGCCGGGAAGACTGGACGTTACCCATTGATTACTCCGTTGCAAAAATTAAGGACGGCGGACCGTCTTCGGCCATCAACATGGGGACGCAAAGCTTACACCGCCATTTCTACCGCATGAAAATTTTGTAAGGCTCATGCTCGCCGCGCGCGTAGGCAACGAGTCCGCCAAAAGAAAATGGCGCGAGCCTATGCGAAAGCAAGAGGTTTGAACCGATCGCGGAACGGGCGCCGCGGCCAATCGGCTCGCCCGAGCCCTGCCTTGAGCTGTCCCTATCAAACAATTGGTCGAACGATGGGATGAAGGGAAACGTAACGCGGCTCCCTGTCGCACTCCTTAACCACAGCGGCGTTGAAGTGATGTAGAATATAAGCTGAAATATCATATTCGTCACAACAGCTCACGAAATTTCTCATCTTGATCATGGTATGCAATCGTCATATAAAGGTTATGCCTTCTTAGTATAGGAGCAGCCTCTCTCTCGCTACAAGGGATGGTTTCATTTGCGCTACAAGCTTTAGCGCAAATGGTCAACCAGTTGTCGTCATTGCGCTGTCATTTTGCGCCTGTAATGCAATCAAAGATACTGTGTTGCTTCCCTCTACGCGAGGTGCCTCACTGAAAAGCTATGATGTATGCCATCGCGAGAGCAGCTCCCATGGTACCATTAGCGTCAATGGAGGAAAACATGAAACAGACAGAACTCGATGGCCGCGCTACGCCAATTTCCTCAGCTCCGGCACGAAAAAGACGCTTCACGCGCATCGCTTGCTACGCTCTGCTCGGGGCGGCAACGGCTTTTTTCACTGTTCCGGGAATAGCAAATGCCGAGCTCGACAATAAAGGCAAGTTTTTCAAGCTAGACAATCAGGGCGATCCCAAATTCAATCAGCTGCTCGGCATTAATGACCACGACATCATCGTTGGCTATTTCGGCGACGGCATGGGAGGTCCGGGCTCAGTCTTCAACAATGGGTACGTTCTAGTGCCGAACACCCACTATTCAGTAGAGAACTTCGCGGGGATGCCGCCGGCGGGCCATACGATCACCCAGACCCAGGCCATCGGCATTAACAACAAACACGTGCCCGTGATCGTCGGGTTTTGGGCTGATCAAAACGGTCTTCAATTTGGCTGGGAAGATATCTAGGGCGTGTTTACAACTATCCTTGATCCAAATGCTACCGCCGGTAGCGGCAATCAGAACCTTCTCGGCGTCAATGACTTCAACGAGGCCGCCGGATTCTGGGTTGATAGCGGCGGCAACGAACACGGTTTCGTTGTTGATCTAACTACCACGCCCCCGAGCTTTACTGAAGTTCCCCCGACGCTCTTTAATGGCGCGGTCGCGACACAGGTGAGCGGCATCAACGACAGAAATCAGATCTGCGGATTCTGGGCTGATCAAAACGGCATCGACCACGGCTTTTTCGGCCGGCTTGGGGGAACGTTGCATTCCTTCGAAGTCAAGATCGAGAACAGGGGGCTGCGCGCCAAGAGCACGCAAGCCCTCGGTTGCAGCAATGACTTCATCGTCGGCTCCTTTGTCGATTCGAAAGGTGCAACACATGGCTTCCTTTTTGATGGAGAGGATTTCGATAGCTTCAACGCCCCTGGTTCGAGCCAGACTATCGCGTTCGGCGTGGCGGGGACCATCATCAATGGCGTCAACGACAAAGGCGATATCGTCGGGTTCTTTTCCGACGGCGTGAACGTCAACGGCTTCGTGAGGTTTGCAAAGCCGATCGAACCCTAGTAACCACTAGATGGAAGCCTAGGATTCCCACGCGGGACAGGCTGGGATGCCGGTGACCGCGGAAGGTGATGGGGCTGGCAAGGGTCAAACCTTGCTGGCCCTTATGCTGTAACGCAGATTGCTCCCGTGGTCGGCGGATGCCGTAACAATGGCCAACGATGAGCATCCGGAGCATGAGCTTTGGATCGATCGAAGGTCGGCAGACCTCGCTGTAGAACGGCTCCAGCTTCTCGCGAAGCTCGGCCAGCACGCGCGTCACAATCGGATTGATCCGGCGCAAGAGATGGCGCACAGGAATGCGCTCTTCGAGATTGAACAGGTAGAATTGCTGGCTCCGATCGCCCGTCTGTCGTCCCATCATCGCCGAATCACCCATGCTGAGTCCCCGCAGCGCCGAATCATCATTCCCTGTTCACCGCGAGGGTTTTTGAACAGCATCGGCCCTCTGCAGATGTTTGGAATGTCCTGTTTCGGGTGCCTAAGCTGCGATCTCACGGGACTTAGCACACCATTGCAGACGCGCAGGCTCCGCCTTGCGGGCAAACCGGATCGAGCCAAAATGGTGAACGGTGGCGTGGCGCGGGTCATGCGCGGTTTCGCCTTTCGCAACAGGCGTAATCCCCGGTAATGCTCCTCGCAGCGGAGTAACGTTCAATGTCGCGCTCGGCCATACGCTACTCGATCATTCGGGCTGCCCACGAGATCAACGCCCTCGGAATCAATCAGGGAACGGCTGGCAACATCTCCGTGCGCGATGGAAACGCCATGCTGATCACGCCGAGCGGCATCCCTTACACGACGATGACGCCGGAAATGATCGCCGTCGTCTCGCTTGTTGAATCCGATCTAGCCTTTGAGGGGCCGCTTGAGCCTTCTACGGAATGGCGCTTCCATCGCGACATCTTGCGAGCGCGAAGGGACGTGAATGCAGTGGTGCATACGCATCCGCTTTACGCGACGACCATTTCCGTATTGCGGCGCGATATTCCCGCCGTGCACTACATGATCGCGGCGTTCGGCGACAACAAAATCCGGTGTACCGATTACGCGCCGTACGGAACCGCCGAATTGTCGCAGCTCGCCGTGACCGGTCTTGGGGGCGCGCATGGCGTTTTGCTGGGGAACCATGGAGCGATCGTCACGGGCGCCAACCTGGACAAGGCATTGTGGCGAGCCGTCGAGCTGGAGGCGCTCGCGAAAATCTATTATCTTGCGTCGCTGGCCGGAACGCCCGTCGTGTTGCCGGATGATGAGATTGCGCGGACGATTGAGAGATTTAAGAATTACGGAGTTAACCCGCGACGCGACTCTTAAGGCGGCGTCACCTGGAATTCGCGAGGTCGGGGAACAGGCTCCGCAGCGCCGCTTCGTTCGCCGGGCAGGCGCCCCGTTCGGTGATGAGGGCGGAAACCATGCGCGCGGGCGTCACATCGAAGCCGAAATTACGCGCCGGCGAGCCATCTGGCGTCAAGCGCACGCGCGCGGTCTCGCCGCGTTCCGTGCGGCCACAAATATGGGTCACTTCACTTTGATCACGTTCTTCAATCCGAATTTCCTTTAAGCCATCTCTTATGCGCCAATCGATCGTTGAGCTCGGCAGGGCGACATAGAAAGGCACGCTATTGTCGCGCGCGGCCAGCGCCTTCAGATAAGTGCCTATTTTGTTGCAGACATCTCCTGCGCGCGTTGTGCGGTCGCTGCCGACGATGCACAAATCGACGAGACCATGCTGCATCAGATGACCGCCAGTATTATCGGCGACAACTGTGTGCGGGATCGCCTCGCCGAGAAGCTCAAACGCGGTTAGGCTAGCACCCTGGTTCCGGGGCCGTGTTTCGTCCACCCAAACATGCACGGCGACGCCGGCGCGGGCTGCCTTGTAAATCGGCGCGAGCGCGGTTCCCCAGTCGACCGCGGCAAGCCAGCCGGCGTTGCAGTGCGTGAGAATATTCACTGGACGATCAGGACACCGGGACGCCGCCGCCCGTATCAGCGCCGCGCCATATTCGCCGATCGCGTGACAAGACCTTATGTCCTCGTCGGCGATCGCCGCGGCTTCGCGATAAGCAAGCGGGCGCCGCATTGGCGGCGGCGTCGAAAACAGACGATCGCGCAAGCGGTCCAGCGCCCAGCGCAAATTGACGGCGGTAGGCCGTGATCCAAGCAGCTCGGCATAGGCGGTTTCGATGGCCTTGTCAGCCGGGTCGTCGGCGACGGCGAGCGCCAAGCCATAGGCCCCGGTCACCCCGATCAACGGCGCGCCGCGCACGATCATGTTCTTGATCGCCGTTACGGCGTCGGCGCAAGAGCTGAGCGTTTGCGTCGCGAAAGCGTGCGGCAACTTGGATTGATCGATGACCTCGACGCTTCGCCCGTCCGCGCTTAGCCAGATTGTTCTGTAATGGCGGCCGTTTATCTTCATGCGCGCAATTTCCAGTTCGATTGCCGCCGGCCGGTGCATCGCACCCGCCAGAGCGCGGCGCTCGCAGGGCAATCGGTTGACCAGGTTCCTCATCCTGAGGAGCGAGCAAAGCTCGCGTCTCTAAGGAGGAGGGAGAGGAATTTAGCCTTTTACCTGATTGCCCTGGCAGCACTCGCCTTTATCGCTCAAGGTCGAGAATGTCCTTTTCGACAGGCATTGGCAACACGCTCGCCACTGGGCGTCGTTCCGATGCGCAGTGTAACGCCCGGCCTGCGATGAATGAACGGCGAAATCTGACGCTAACCGGCCGGTCCTGCCCCGGCTGCGATCATCCTTGGCCAAAAAGCGAAGCAGGCTTAGGATGAGGCGGAAATCGACGGCCACCTGGAAGCTACCGGCTAATTAGGCGGTGACGACATGGAATCGGACCGCGACGTTGAAAATTCGCCGGCGGTCATAGCGCCGGGCGCGCCGAAGGAAATTTCGGCCCTTCCTCCCATCGCCGCCAACGCCGACGATCTCGAGGAGATTGAAAAAGCGGTCGAAGACGCGGCCTCCGTCAGCGGCGGGCTATGGCTCTCCTATCTCTTCGTCCTCTCCTACATCGCGATCGCGGCGGGCGCCGTCACCCATGAAGATCTTTTGCTGGAACGCCCCGTCAAACTGCCCTTCCTCAATGTCGAACTGCCGCTCCTCGCCTTTTTTGCTCTCGCGCCATTCGTGGTCCTCATCATCCACGTCTATGCGCTGATGCATTTCATAATGCTCGGCAAGAAGGCTTCGCTTTTCCACACTGAGTTGAGGCGCCAGTTTCCCGATCACGAGACAAACACCCAAAAGTGCGGCGTTACGCCGGACGGCGCCAATAAGGAAATTCGCGACAAGCTGCGCCGGCTCTTGCCGAGCAATATTTTCGTCCAAATCCTCGCCCGCCCGCCCGAACTCCGCACCGGCTTTTTTGGGTTGATGCTCAAACTCATCCCCCTGACGACCCTGGTTATCTTCCCAATTCTGCTGTTGCTTTTGTTGCAGATTCAATTCCTGCCGTTTCACGATGTAACGATCACGTGGGCCCAACGTGCCGCGCTTTTCTTCGACATCGTCCTTTTATGGCCCCTGCGGCCGCCGGTCCTTGCGGATTTGAGCGTCGAAAATTTTGGCCACGCGCGTGTCCTAGCCCGAGTTCTGCGAGGCTTCGGGCTTGTCCTCGCGGGAGTCATGAGCATCGCGGCCCTCTGGTTCTCCATCGTCGTTGCGACCATTCCCAGCGAATGGCAGGAAACAGCGCTCGCCGCGCTGGATAGGCCGCGATGGCGGTTCTCTTATGTGGAGTGGGGTGAACATAAGGCCAAGCTAGTTTCGATTCATGAACTCTTGTTCGCAGGACCCGTAAACCCCTCGACCCGGCGGCGGGACAGCCTATTCTCCAACACTTTGGTCCTACCGGGATTCAACCTTTATGAGGCGCTGAAAATCGACGATCCGAAAAAGCTTGCGTGGAAAGAACATCTTTTTGATCTTCGCGCGCGCCATCTGGAACAAGCCGTGCTCACTTTCGCCGATCTCACCAAAGCCGATTTATTTGGCGCGCAGCTCCAGGGCGCGACGCTCAATAGTGCGGAGCTACAGGGCGCATCGCTCGAATACGCGGAGCTGCAGGGCGCGCATCTCACTTCCGCTAATCTGCAGGGCGCGTCGCTCAATGAGGCGCGGTTACAGGGTGCGTTCCTCGATGGGGCAAACCTACAGGGCGCGTCGCTCAAAGTGGCGCGGCTGCAGGACGCGTTGCTCACGGAGGCGGAGCTGCAGGGCGCGTCGCTCGACAACGCGGAGCTGCAGGGCGCGACGATCAGTATCGCGGATCTGCAGGGCGCGTCGCTCGACAAGGCGGAGCTGCAGGGCGCGACGCTCAATAGCGCGAAGCTACAGGGCGCGTCGCTCATAGACGCGGATCTGCAGGGCGCGGAGCTCAATTTTGCGGAGCTGCAAGGCGCGTCGTTCACTTTCGCGCGGCTACAGGGCGCCTCACTCTACGAGGCGAAGCTGCAGGGCGCGTCGCTCATTAGGGCGCAGCTGCAGGGCGCCTCGCTCGACGGCGCGGAAGTCAAGGCAACTGACTTTTCGGACGCTATTCTTTGGCGCACACAATGGGGGAAAATAAACCCAACGCGAGTTGGAGCGATGCGGTTTTCTAAAGATGGAGTTGAGACTTGGAGGCCCCTTTGGTGGCCGGAAGGGTCCATTCCCTTTTTCTCCGATCCCGTCCCGTGGGATGCACAGGCATATGCTGGTCTTCGGGACTCGATGAAGTGCATCCCCGAATGCAGGATGCCGGAGGCGGCGCTCAAGCGGATCGAAACGCTCGACTGCGGCAATCCGGACAAGGATCTCGCTTCATGCGATCCCACCGCCACGCCGCCGCCGGAGGTTTTGGACTTGCAAAACAAGCTTGCCGGAGCGAGCGTCGGCGACGCGGCTTATGCAAAAGCCCTTGCCAGGGAGTTACGGAGTCTCGTTTGCACGAACGACATAAACGCGATTCACATTTTGCGCGGAATAATTTCGCCTGGAGTACACAAGGTCGGACGGCTTGTCCAGACGTACCGCGAAGCCCCCAGGCTCGTGGATTTCATTATGAGCAAAAACTGTCCGGTTTCGGCCTCGCTGACCGATGACGACAAGGCGAAGCTGCTGAAAATCAAGCAAGACGCGGAGAAAAAATCCGCGCCGCCAAAGGCAACGATGGAAGAGAAGTGAAACTGCAAGGGGCCCCTGGGCACGACGATGCGGTGACGTTTAAGCACGCCATCGCTGAGTAGCGACTGTAATCCGCTACAAAATTATCAGCGGTCAATAAGCTCGCCGCTCAAAGAACTATGCACACTGAAACAATTTTTTTTGCTGCCACCGCTTATAACACTCTTTGTGAAAATATCGCGTGCCGTAGCTACAACGCACATCGCCTGCCGCGAACCGTTCAAGGCACTCATGGCAGTATGAACAACGTTGCTTCCTATCATCTTTCGTGATCCGTGGCGGATCGAGCCGGAAGTGTGTCATGATCTTTACCTAAATGCTGCTGAATATAAACGCTAACAATGCGACAAAAATTGGACTGAAAGGCATAAGCTTCCATTCGCTTTCTTAGGCATTATAGGCCATATTTTTCTCCACCACATCACCCATACGAGGGACGACAATACCGCTTGCTGACGCTGAAGAAGCGGCCGTGCTCAAGCACATTCTGCGAAGGCAACATCCGCAGTTCCAGGGGCCGCAACTCTATTGCGGCCCCGCGGCGACAGACGCCATGCCGTCGATCCAATCCTGTCGCTGGGGCGCAAAGAAATCGATGTCGATCATGTCGTCTGTGCAAACTAATTCATGCGGCACATTCGGCGGAATAACGAGAATCATGCCAGCCGTCATCGCGAATTTTTTGCCCTGCGAATACACGTCACATTGGCCCTCGACGATCCAAGTGATCTGCTCGTTGTGATGATGATGCAGCCGAAAAATGCCGCCCTTTCTTGCAATCCACTTTACAAAAGTGGATTGTGCGCCGTGCAACATCTGCCGTTGCACCAACGGAGAGATTTGCTCGATCGGCTGCGCATCGAGCTGGTAGAGCGTGGGCAACGCGGCGGAATGCCCGCTGAAGTTTGGTAGAATGCCGCGACCCGGCGCATCGGAAACGGCGGGGGTTTTGGACAGCGAGGGGGCTGGTTGTTCCTGTGCCATCAGCGCACACCCACGAAAGGATCAGGAAAGGCGACGAGCCAAAATCGCATGTGAGAATTCCTCGATGGGTTTGGGGGTTAAGAAGGGAAGCCGCCGCGGTTGCCGCTACAGCAATGTCAGCCAAGGTCCGCGATATCAATACACCGTCCCAAAATGATACAATAGAGTTGTTCCATGGACAATGATATGCTCTTCGCCATCGCTTCGGGCGCGGGGCGCGCCGCGATTGCGGCCCTGCGCCCCTCAGGTTCGGCAACGCGACTACAAAACCCCGAATTACTTGCGCGTGGCGATGGTTTGCCTGCAAAGACTGACCGGCGTGGTGGAAGTCGGAGGATATTTTGCGCGAAATCTTTTCGGGCTTTTGCATCGGCCAATGACAGGAGTCCGGCTGAAAATGTTTCACGTGAAACATTCTTAGAAGAGTTCTAAAATTGTAGCCAGCGATTGCCTTGCGCCAAACATTTTGCCAAAGCGTTTGGCCGAGCCGGAAAATGTTTCACGTGAAACATTCTTAGATTATTTCTAAACAGGTAGACCAAATGCCAGGCAGTTATGACGTGATCGTGGTCGGCGGCGGCCATGCCGGCTGCGAGGCAGCGGCGGCTGCCGCGCGCATGGGCGCAAGGACCGCGCTCGTCACCCTCTCCTTTGCCACGATCGGCACCATGTCCTGCAATCCCGCCATCGGCGGCCTCGGCAAGGGCCATCTCGTGCGCGAAATCGACGCCCTCGACGGGCTCATGGGAAGGGTCACGGACCAGGCCGGAATCCAGTTCCGGGTTCTGAATCGCGCGAAAGGCCCCGCCGTACGCGGCCCGAGGGCGCAAACCGACAGAAAACTCTACCGGGAGGCGATGCAGACGGCAATCCGGGACATCA
The DNA here is from genome assembly GCA_050728655.1 of Methylocella sp. GTDB lineage: Bacteria > Pseudomonadota > Alphaproteobacteria > Rhizobiales > Beijerinckiaceae > Methylocapsa. The sequence goes on along the minus strand of JBOHJQ010000014.1, from coordinate 15,714 downwards.
TACATCTGAGCGTGATCGAAGCCGAGGCCGCCGATATTCTCTTGGCAAACGGCCGCGTCGAAGGGATCGAGACCGCGGATGGCGTCATAATCCGCTGCGCGGCGCTCGTCCTGACGACCGGGACGTTTTTGCGCGGCATCATCCATATCGGCGCAAAGACCCTTCCGGCGGGGCGGATGGGAGAAAGCCCAGCGATCCGGCTCGGCGAAAGGCTGCAGGACCTAGGCCTTGGCCTGGGGCGTCTCAAGACCGGAACGCCGCCAAGGCTCGATGGCGGCACGATCGAGTTCGACATGCTCGAACGCCAGAGCGGCGACGCCGAGCCAGAGCCTTTTTCCTTTTTGACCGAGGCAATTCTCACGCCCCAGGTCGATTGCTTCATCACGCATACGACTCCAGAGGGTCATGCGATCATTGAAAAAAATCTTGGGCGCTCGCCGGTCTATTCCGGCGCGATTTTGGGCCGGGGGCCGCGCTATTGCCCCTCGATCGAAGACAAGGTGGTCCGGTTCAAGGAGCGCGAGGCACACCAGATTTTCCTCGAACCGGAGGGATTGGACGACCCAACCATCTATCCAAACGGCATTTCGACCTCCCTGCCGGAAGAGGTTCAGCTCGCGTTTGTCCACACCATTCCCGGTCTTTCCAAGGCCAAAATGCTGCGGCCCGGTTATGCGATCGAATATGATTTCATCGACCCGCGCGCCTTGACCCCGGCGCTTGAGACAAAAAAACTTCAAGGGCTTTTTCTCGCTGGGCAGATCAACGGCACCACGGGATACGAGGAGGCGGCCGCGCAAGGCCTCGTCGCCGGGCTCAACGCCGCGCTGCGGGCCGCGGCCAAGGACCCAATCACCTTTAGTCGCGCGGACGCCTATATCGGCGTCATGATCGACGATTTGGTGATGAAAGGGGTGAGCGAGCCCTACCGCATGTTCACCTCGCGCGCCGAATATCGCTTGTCGCTACGCGCCGACAACGCCGATCAACGGCTGACCGCGTGGGGCGCCGATCTCGGCTGCGTCGGCGCAGACCGGCGGCGGGCATACGCCATAAAGGACGCGGCCCTCTCCCGTGCGCGGGAGCTGCTCGAAAGTTTGAGTCTCACCCCGAGCGAGGCGGGACGCCTCGGGCTCAAGGTCAATTGCGACGGCACCCGCCGGACCGCATTCGGTCTGCTCGCCTTGCCAGGCGTTTCGATTCTAAGCCTGCGGACGATCTGGCCGGAGCTTGGCGGAATTGCGCCAAAAGCCGCCGCGCAAATCGAAATCGATGCCAAATACGCGGTCTATCTCGACCGCCAGAGCAACGACATCGAAGCCTTCCGCCGCGACGAGGCGCTGACCATCCCCGAGGACATCAATTATGCTGTGCTGCCGGGCCTTTCCAATGAGATACGGGGGCGGCTCGACCTCATCCGGCCGCGCACCATGGGGCAGGCGGGCAGAATCGAAGGTATGACGCCCGCCGCGATGACACTTCTGGCATCAAAGCTGCGCCGCGCCGGCGCTAGGCCCTGAGCCTTGCCACGCAGCCCCGCGCGCGCCGCGCACGTTCTCCTCGCAAACCTTCCGGAGGCGACTCTACGGCGCTTGGAAATCTATGCGAATCTTCTCGAAAAATGGCAGCGCGTCATCAATCTCGCCGGCAAATCGACTCTCGACGATCTCTGGGTGAGGCATTTCGCCGATTCGCTCCAGGTTTCGGAGGCGGTGCCGGCAGCCCGGCGCTGGCTCGATCTCGGCTCTGGGGCCGGATTTCCGGGGCTTGTCACGGCGATCAAATATGCGGGCGAGCCGTGCGCGAAAATCCATCTCATCGAGGCCAGCGAGCGCAAATGCGCCTTTCTGCAACATGTTATTCGTGAAACATCGGCGCCCGCGATCGTCCACTGCGGCCGACTCGAAAAGGTCCTGCCCGCCCTCGACGAGACAATCGACGCAGTGAGCGCGCGCGCGTTGGCGCCGCTCGAATCCCTCCTCGGCCACGCGGAAAAATTCATCGAAAAAGGCGCCGTGTGCGTTTTTTCCAAGGGAAAACACTTTCAAGCCGAATTGACCGATTCATTAACGGCCGGTAAATACTTGATCACGACGATAGAGAGCCAAACCTGTTCCGCGGCGCGCCTGCTGCTCGTCAGGCAGCGGCCCTCCTAATTGGGAGAACGTTATGTACAGATAGTATATCGCGTCTCGCTGACGTTTGAATGCGCGGCCGGTATTCCCCCATTGTCCAGATGGCGCACAAATGCGTGGTAGTGACTCAGGTTGATTTGGGTGGGGCTCGACGTGCAATCCAGTAACGATGTGAAGATCATTACCTTGGAGGATGTTGAAGAGCTTCGTCGTTTGACGCCAAAGCGGTGCCGGTTCTTGGACCATGCGATTGTGAATGAGAAGCCGGACGGATCATACGTCGTGGGCACCAAATTTCGTTCACTAGATAGGATGTTTCAAGCAGAAACAAGAATCGCGACCAGAAACGGCCCTCACGGACCATATGTTTTCCTCTCTGACAAGGGCGAGATAGAGACTGCGCTCAAATGGCAAAAGGCTCGGAAATCCCTAATTTTTCTCAGGGATTGGTTAGATTGCTCCTTGGCGCTAGATTTTAACTTTGCAGAGGTGGCAATCTATACAAAACTGGGAGATGCCGAGCGCCGGGCCAAGGCTAACGCTGATGCACAGGCAGTACAATATTTGGTTAGTAGGTGCCTTTCGGCGGTCACGATTTTGGGTCTTTACAAAGAATGCGATTCGGTTTGTGCCGTTCCCCCATCACCGGGAAAAGTATGGGACCTACCGGAAGAGATCGCCAAACAAGTCGCCAATAAATCACAGAAAGAGGATATCTCGCCTTTAGTACGATTTCGTAAAGTAAAACAAAGTGTAAAAAATATTGCCTTATGCGATAAGTGGGAATCACTGGAATTTGCACAATTAGAAGTATGCGCTAATATAAATGGACGAAAAATAATTTTGATTGATGATAAATATCAATCAGGTACGACTCTACAGTTTGTTGCATCCAAATTGTTCGCAGCTGGAGCATCTGAGGTTCTTGGGCTTTCCTGTGTTAAGACTTGGCGAGATACGGACAACACATGAGCATGACCGAACCAATGAAACTTTCGCCTAATGACGTGAGCTACCCCGAGTCACTCTCGAATTTATTCGGCTCGCTTCTGCCACCCGACATCTGGGTTATAGGGAATGTCGCTCTTTTGAGTGAAAAGGCCGTCGGATTCTGTGGTTCTCGCAAGGCAAGCGAACGCGGACTTGAGGTAGCAGCCGATTGCGCGCGTCAATTGAGCGAAGTCGGCGTCATCGTTGTTTCTGGCTATGCGCCGGGAGTGGATATGGCATCTCATGTGGCCGCACTCAAAAATGGTGGGCGCACCATCATTGTGCTGCCCGAGGGTATCAATCATTTTCGTATCAAAAAGGCCGTGAAGATTCTTTGGGATTGGGAACGCATTCTTGTCGTTAGCCAGTTTCCACGGGATGCAATTTGGCGACCCGATAGAGCCATGGAACGCAACAAGGTGATTGTGGCCCTCAGCCGCGCTGTGATTGTCTTGGAGGCGCGCGAACAGGGAGGCACTCTTAACGCCGGCTACAGCGCGCTACAATTGGGCAAGCCGCTATTCGTGGCGCTCTATGACGAAATGAACGGAAGTCGGGAGGGCAATCAGCGTCTGATCGAAGAAGGCGGCAAACCGTTGCTTCGCAACAGAGCAACGAGCCAGGCCCAAATGCGAGAAGTGTTCGCAAATGTCGGCTTGGCCAATTGAAGATGTTGCGATGCTCCATATGGCCCGATTCTGGTGGAGCGGAGGCTAAATTAACTGGCCGAGGCTTTTTTTAAGGAGCACGAGGAGCCTGCCGCCATCATGCGTATACTCGTGCTTGTCAATCAAAAAGGCGGGGTCGGCAAAACCACGACCGCCATCAATCTCGGAACCGCGCTCGCCGCGATCGGCGAGCGTGTGCTGGTCGTCGATCTCGATCCGCAAGGCAATGCCTCCACGGGCCTTGGCATCGGCCGCGAAAGCCGCAAGCTTTCCACCTACGATGTCTTGAATGGCGAAGAGCGCCTCGGCGCTGTTCTCCGGGAAACCGGGGTCCCCCGCCTCTTCATCGCGCCATCGACGCTCGATCTTGTCGGTTTCGAGCTCGAAATCGCGGCCCGCCCCGATCGCGCCTTTTGCCTCAAGCAAGCGCTCGACGTGTTCGCCGAGGAGCAGAGCGCCGCGGCGGCCGAAGCGCGCTTCACCTATGTTCTCATCGATTGCCCGCCCTCCCTCAATCTTCTCACAATGAACGCGATGGCCGCCGCGCATGCCGTGCTCGTACCGCTCCAATGCGAGTTTTTCGCGCTCGAAGGATTGTCGCAGCTATTGACCACGGTGGACGAGGTCAGGAACAGCCTCAATCCCGGACTGACCATGCACGGCATTGTTCTGACGATGTTCGATTCGCGCAACACGCTGGCCGCGCAGGTGGTAGCGGACGTGCGGGGGTTTATGGGCGACAAGGTCTATGAAACGGTCATCCCGCGCAACGTCCGGGTGTCCGAAGCGCCATCGCATGGCAAGCCGGTTCTTCTCTACGATCTGAAATGCAGCGGCAGCCAAGCCTATCTGAAACTGGCGACGGAAGTGATCCAGCGCGAGCGCGGAAATGGCGCGGCCGCCGGGGGCGAGGGCGCGGTTGGGCGAGACAGCCCCCCGGGCTTTCTCAGGGCGAAGGCGAAGGTTGTCGTATGCGGGCCTTTGAAACAGACCGAGTTCTAGGGCCGGCACCCAATAGAATTATTCTTAACCGGAGTAGTTCAGCATGAAGCCAAACAAATCCGCCGAAGAGGCGCCGCCGCGGCTCGGGCGCGGTCTTGCCACCCTGCTTGGCGGGGCCAGGGAAACCGCGCAAGGCGCCCTAGCTGCCCGCGCGACGCACAAAATTCCGATCGAGTTTCTCCGCCCCAATCCGCGCAATCCGCGGCGGAATTTCGGCGGAGATTCCCTCGACGAGCTGGCCGCATCGATCAAGGAAAAAGGCATCCTTCAGCCGATTCTCGCGCGTCCCTCGCCGGGCGTTTCGGATGCTTACGAGATCATCGCCGGCGAGCGGCGCTGGCGGGCGGCGCAGCGCGCCGGACTGCATGACGTGCCGGTGATCAGCATCGACGCCGATGACCGCCAGGCGCTCGAGCTCGCGATCATCGAAAACGTCCAGAGAACCGATCTCGATCCACTCGAGGAAGCGGCCGGCTACCAGCGGCTTGGTGACGAATTCGCCTATACGCAGGCCGATCTTGCCAAGGTGATCGGCAAGAGCCGCAGCCATGTCAGCAATTGCTTGCGGCTTCTCAACCTGCCCGAGCGGACCAAGTCCCTGCTGCGCGACGGCAAGATTTCCGCCGGCCACGCTAGGGTCTTGCTGTCCTGCGCCGAGCCGGATGCGCTCGCCGAAAAAATAGTCGCCCAAGGTCTCTCGGTCCGGGACGCCGAAAAGCTGCTGCAGGGCGCGGCGATGAATTCTAGCGCCAAGGGGCAGGGACCGCGCAAGCGCGGCAGCGAGGAAAGAGATGCCGATACGCGGGCGATGGAAAAGAAGCTGATGGAACAACTCGGCATGAACGTGGCGATCACGCAAAGAGAGGGCGAGGCCGGGCAAGTCGTGGTGCGCTACAAAACCCTCGACCAGCTGGAGTTTTTGTGCCGCCGATTGCAGGGGGATTACGCGGGAACCTCTCTCAAAGTGGGACACGGGCAGGGCGATCGTCCCCTCACTTGACTGGATGGCGCTGTCGTCAAAAGAAAATTCATGCCGCTCCCTTCCCCATGAGCGTCACCTATCGGGCTCGAAGCTGGTTGGGCCGCGCCGGGTGGTCGGCAGGGTAGAATGGCATCTGGGCGATCTCTGTCCGCACGGCGGCTTTATCGTGACGAACATAGCGTTACGACATTGAAAATCAGGACCAACGTCTATCCAGCGCGCCGAAATATTGGCACGCCTCGTCTTGTTTCTGGCCCAGCCAGATTTTCGTGGCTAACTCGGTGGAATTGTGAACATCGAGAGTCTGATAGAGCTTTCTCGTGAGATCCGCGACCGAGGTGAGTTGGATGCCCAGCTCCTCCGCGATCACGAGTTTCGGCTTGCCAAGGGCAAGTTGAATGCCGACTTTCGTCTGCGTTGGCGTGGCGCCGCTTTCCCGCAACACGCGGGCCGCATGGGCAACGGGGTGTTCGTGGAATTCGATCGACACCGCTATGAGACAGCTCTTCGGATCCGTCGCGGCGTCTGCCGCAAGTGTTTCCGCGGGCACGAGCCATTTCGCTTCGAGCGTGACAACGCCATAAGCGGTCGAAACCTGCATGCGAGGCGGCGTGTTGGACGTGCCGTTCGCGGCGCCGGCGATCTGCCGGACAAGCTTCAGAACTGGCGAGGGCAGCTTCTCGCGCGCGGCCTGGGGCCGCGTATAATCGGCCGGCTCTCCCGCGAGAATTCTGAGGAGAAATTCGACGCCGCTGGTCTGGTAGATGAGCCTTGCGTCAGAACTCACGATCAACTGACCGCTTAGGGGGGTTAGTCCTGCCACGGCTACTGAAGCCCGATCCTCGTGGTGCACTTTGCCGGATAGCGGCCGACGGAACGCATGCGCGAGCCAGGGCCGCAACAGGTCGAGGCGCTGGACGTCGTCCACCGTAAAAGGGCGCGCGCTGCGCGGACGCGTTAGATGCAACAATGCGATACTCCGGCCGCCTTCGCCGATCATCGCATCCAAAATCCAGCAGGAATCGATCGGAGCCTCGAATTCCCGATAATGGCGGCTTTCTAGGTATCCGCGGCCCTGCAAATGCAAACCCCAGGCAATCCCGATGGCACGAAAGGCAGGCCCAAAAATCAGAGATATAGGGCTCGCAGGATCAGCAGCAAACGCTGGCAACCGCTCCCGATAATGCGCGACCGCTTCCGGATTTTCGCTGTAACCATTGCCCATCGTACCGTCGGGTGCAAATATATTAGCGCGCGACCAGCCATGCGGAATAATCTCGTGCAGCACTGGCACCACGGCAATCATCGCGCTCTCGGGCGGCAGCCCAAGGCAGCATAAAGTCTTGAGATGCTCGACCGCTCCCATCGGACCCTCCCCCGACGTCCCCCCCAACATTGTCATGCATACGGCACGCTGTCAGCCCCCGAACAGCGGGCGCGGGAAGTCACGCAATCCGTTAGCACGCGGGCGTTTATAGCACTAAGGAATTTTCTCCCCGTTGTCAGAGAGTCTCCAGGGTCGGCAACGGGGAGCCAGCCAAGAACTAATTGCCGACAACCGTCAAAGAGAGGCTTCAATGGTTAATTTGCACCGGCAGATGACACCGGATGTTTCACGCAGGCGGAAATCATTCCCACGCGTTCCGCCTCAGGCCGCCTTCTGGGTTGGGTGCACCTCGGCGAAATAATCGTCGATCATCGCGCGCAAAATTCGCCCGCCGTGAAGTTGTGGGGGCCTGTTTCGCGAACGGGAGTGACCTCGGCACCGGTGCCGGTGACAAAACATTCCTCGAGGCCGGATAGCTCGTCCGGCGTGAGGCGGCGCTCGATCACTTCGATGCCGCGCCGAAAACCCACTATTGGATCGTGCGGTCTCCAAGTGTTTTGTGGCAGTTGATATCCTGAACTGGCATCGCGAGGATGGTTTCCTCTCCGCTAATGGCCCAGTTTACAAGCTGTTCCGCCCGCAACACCATGTTGGGAAAGGTCCTGCCTATCCGGTTGCCCGCGAGCAGGAGCTTTCGACGCCGCTGGAAGATACACTGTGGCGCGGCCCAGCGCTCATTCTCGAACAGGTAAATGGCACGTCGAACCACTGGACGAATGCCTGACGGGGTGTCGTCCGTGCCGCTCTTCGGCCACTCGCACAGCTCGCAGCGCAATTTGACGTTGCCGTGTTATTTATGATTAACTATGTTTTTAACGTTGACGACAGGCGGTAAAGTCCGGATCGGCGGGCTTCGGGAGGGTGTGCCATGCGCGGGACGACATTGTGTTCGAGCGGATACGGGTTGGCTTTACTGGCCGTCGCCGCGTTGGCGACGATCACACTCACCCCCGCCACTGCGACAGAACCCCGTCCGAACTATGGCAAGCCGCCGACCCAGGCGGGGTTCGAGGCTGCCGCTAAAGCAGCGGCCGCGCGCAGCTCGACCGCCCCGCAGGGCCAGTGCAACGGCACCTTCAGCGACGGGACCAGCATCAACGTGGCACAACCGACCTTCCTCCAGGACGTGCCGGGAGGCCAACTCTTCTGCGACTTCCACACTTTTGCATGGAACCAATTCATTTATCTGACGTCGATGCAGGTTGATCCGAATAACGGCAACACTGTCACGCCGCTGTTCCTGCATTTGGCACCCTGGTACAATTTGTTGCTGCCGAACGGCCCGCAATCGCCGGCCGCCTATCCGGGGGGCTCCACCGCGCTGCAGGCCACATACCTCGACCAGGGCCAGGCCGGCACTGATGATCATCTCGTCGACGTCACGAACGCGACCGTGCTCTACGACATCCGTTTCAACCCAGTAATGTACAACGCCGTCGCGACCGGACCACCCCCGCTCTATAACGAAGCGTTGTTCGCTCAGAATTGCAATCCAGGACTGGGACCGGTCTTCGCTTGCGCCAATCCGCTCTGGCTGCCGCCGACGACGGTCGCTCCGCCCGCGCAACTCCCCGTCCCCGGCTCGCTCGAAGTGAAGTCGTCATGGCGCGATTTTGGTGCATCCGCCAACTGCAACCCCAACATTTTCTACTGCAATGGAAGGTTCGGTCTCGCCGGTTTGCACATCGTCCAGAAGACGCAGACGCATGGCGAATGGATATGGGCTACGTTCGAGCATGTCGCCAACGACCCCGATTGCTATCCCTATGGCGACACCCCGATTGCTGCGCGCTCGCCGGTCTCGGGTGTGCCATGGTCGTTCTTCAATCCGGCCACCGCCGGGCCAAGCGTCATGACTTCCCAGATCTGCGAAGTGACCGGCACGAACCCGCAATGCAACGCCAATCCGAGGGTCCAGGGACCTGGGGGGGCGCCTCGGTTTGTGCAAGTGAATATCTGCCGCACCCTCTATTTGCCGCCCGGCGGGGCCAGCGCCGCCAATTGCACGGTCGTGCCGGACGGTCCGCCGCAGCAGAGCTCGAACAGCCTCGGCAACGCCGCCTGCCTCAACGCGACGTTCCAGCCACAGATGCAGGGTCCGTGGCGGAACTACAAGTTGATCGGCTCACTATGGCTCAAAGGCGGCGTGCCACCGACCCAGGCTTTCGCGGTCCAAATCTTTCAGCAGCAGGTCGGCAATAATCCCTATCTCGAGGCGGTCGGCTTCCCCAATCTGGCGAACACGACGATGGAGACTTGGCTCCAGCCAGGATCAACGGGTTACGACCCCTTCAGCACAAATGCCACCCAGGCCGGCTGCTTCCTCTGCCATAACCTTCCGTCCTCCTTCAACGCCGCCCAGAACTTCGGCACCGACGATATGAGCCACTATCCAGGCAAGCTGCCGCAGGCGAAGCAGGAAATGCTTCGCAAGGCGCTGGTGCCCGCCGTGCCGGCGACCGCGCCGTATCACTAGGGACGATCTGGTCGCCGGGGCCTCCTGCCGGTCGTCGCCTTTCCGGGCGTGCTGGGCGGGCGCGGCGTAACGCAAAGGCGCGCGGGCATGACACGGAGCGGGCACGCAAAATCATCCACGCGCCTCACGCCGCCTTTTGCTTTGGCCGGACCTCGGCGGAATAATCGTCGATCATCGCGCGGGAAATGGCCCCCGGCGTGAAGTTGTGGGGGCCTATTTCGCGAACGGGGGTGACCTCGGCGCCGGTGCCGGTGATAAAGCATTCCTCGAAGCCGGAGAGCTCCTCCGGCATGAGGCGGCGCTCGATTACTTCGATGCCGCGCCGCTTGGCAAGCTCGATCACGGTGCGCCGTGTGATCCCATCGAGAAAGCAATCTGCGACCGGGGTGTGGATCGCGCCCCTCGCGGCAAAGAAGATATTGGCGCCAGTGCATTCGGCGATCCGCCCCTGCCAATCGAGCATCATCGCGTCGGCATAGCCGCGCCGCTCCGCGCGGTGCTTGGAAATCGTGCAGATCATATAGAGCCCGGCGGCCTTCGCGCGAGCCGGCGCGGTCATCGGATCGGGCCTGCGGTAATCGGCGATATCGAGCCTGATGCCCTGCATTTTTTGACCGATGTCGAACATGCTCGGCCAGTCCCAGACGGCGATGACGACATGAATGGTCGAGTTCTGCGCCGCGACCGCCATGGTTTCGCTGCCGCGCCAAGCAATTGGGCGGACGTAGCAGTTTGGCAGATTGTTCTTATCGACGACGAGCTGCTTTGCCTTGTCCAGTTCGGCCACGGAATATGGAATCTCGAAATCGAGCAGCTCCGCCGAGGTCTTGAACCGCTCCGAATGTTCGGCCGATTTGAAAATCCGGCCGCCATAGGCGCGCTCGCCCTCGAAGACGCAGGAGGCATAATGCAGACCATGCGAGAGAACATGAAGCTTTGCTTCCCTCCAAGCGACCAGATTGCCGTTCATCCAGATGAACCCGTCGCGCTGGTCGAAAGGCAAAGCGGACATTGCTCACTCCTGGGCTTATGGCCGCGCCCGCGGCCGGGTTTTGCGCCCAAATGCGCGCCCCTTGATGATGAGCCTAATATGGCAGGGCGGGGATTACAAAACCATGGGCCTTACAGAAAAAACCGCCACCGGGCGGGGGCTTGACGTGTACGGATCGTCCTGAAATATGTCAACAGTGCTGACATAAAAGGCCGTGCATGTGGATCTGTTAGCCAGGCGGGACGTTTCGCAAAAACTCGCGGAGAGGCCGCTATTCACGGCCGCCGGACCGGGCGCACCGCCGGGTCGCACAGCGCCGCAATTAATCTTGATCGACGCGCTTGATCACGATCTTCGCAACCGGGTTGCGCCAGTCATAGAACTGTGGCGGCAGGTCGCCTATTCCGTGGATTCCGCGATGGATGAACACATAGCCGACCGCTGTGGTCGGGACGGGGGAGTTTGTGGCCTCGGGACTGATCCCCTGGGGAACGAATCCGGTTCCATGGCATGACCCGCCCCCGGGAATGTTGACGCAAAGCTCGTCGTCAGGCTTTGATCCCGCATCGTAAGCCGGCGAATAAAAGATTGCCCTGTCGTCGCCGTCGTCGCCGTGAGGTCCTTCGACGCCGTTGAGCGCGAAGAAGCCGGCGTTGGTCGGGATCAGCATGGCTGCGACGATCACATGATCGAAGCTACCGCGAGACTTGACTGTAAGCGTCTCCGACGCTCCCGGCGCCAGTGAACTACTGGTCTCGACGTCTAGGACGCGCGGGTCAGCCAACAGCGCCGCTTTAAGCATCTTGGTGTCCCCAGATTCAGCCAGATCCTGAAGTGGTTTGCTCGCCGACCGGCCTAGCTTAAAGATCGTTACTCCCGCTTCGGCGCTCGCGGCCAAGATCGGCGTGAATGTTTGGTGTGCCGTTAGGTCGGTGACAGCGATCTCAAACCGTGGTCCTCCGGCGCCGAAGGCTGGCCCGGAAATAGCCACGAGCGCAAACATGAGCAGCACCGGTCTGAGCTTCGACGTCAGCCTTATCATCACATACCTCCCGTATTGTTTATCGCCGACGATGGCGTACTAAGCCTCGGGCTTGACGTGTACGAATCTTCCTGAAATATGTCAACAGTGCTGACATAAAAGGGGTATGCATGTGAATCTGCTAGCGCGCGGGCGGGACGTTTCGCAAAACTTCGCGGATAGGCCTCCTTTCGCCGCCGCCGCCGAACCAGGCGCGCCGATGTTCGAATTGATCGAGCTCATGTTCTTCGCCTATCGTGATTTTGTCGGCGATGCCGATCATCTGCTAGCTTCGCTCGGATTTGGCCGCGCGCACCACCGCGTTTTGCATTTTGTCGCGAGACGTCCGGGGCTCATCATCGCCGAATTGCTGGACATTTTGCAAATCACCAAGCAGAGTCTCAATCGCGTCCTCAAGGAATTGATCGCCCGGGGCTATGTCGAGGCACGCCCGGGCATGAAGGACCGCCGCCAGCGCCAATTGTTTCCAACCGCGCGCGGCGAGGCTCTTGCGCTCGATGCGGCGCTTCTGCAGTCGAGACGGTTCGCGCGGGTGTTCGAAGAGCGTCCGCAGGGCGCGCGCGCGCAGGCGATCGACTTTCTCCTCGCCATGGTCGACGCGAGCGGGAGGACCAAGATTGCCGCGATGACCGGCGCCGGCCCGGCCTCAACCAGCGTGGGGCCGGAGCGGTGAGCCAAGAATCGGATGCCTCCCCGACGGTGGCCGCGCCCGCCGACGACGCCGCGCATCTTCTGATTGTCGATGATGACCGGCGCATCCGGGCGCTTTTGTCGCGAGTGCTCAGCGATGAGGGGTATCGCGTCACGACCGCCGCCGATGCCGCGGAAGCGATGGCCCGCCTCAAGAGTCTTTCCTTCGATCTCATCGTCCTCGATGTCATGATGCCGGGCGAGGATGGTTATTCTTTCGCGGCGCGGCTGCGGGCCGGCGCCACCGAGCTCGCGCATGTTCCCATTCTGATGCTGACCGCGCGGAGCGAAGCGGAAGACCGGGTGCGCGGTCTGGAAACCGGGGCCGACGATTATCTTGGCAAGCCCTGCGAGCCGCGCGAGCTCGCTTTGCGGATCGCCTCGATCCTGCGCCGCGCGGCGCCGCGCGCGATCGTGGGACCGCCGGCTTTCGTGCGGTTTGGCGAATTCAGCTTCGATCTTGGCCGCGGCGAACTGCGCCAGCGCGACGAGGTCGTAAGGCTGACCGAACGGGAGCGCGAGATGCTGCGGCTTCTGGCCGAAAACGCCGGTGAAACGGTGGCGCGGGAAACCCTCGCGGGTTCTGGCGTTGCCGCCAACGAGCGGACGGTCGATGTTCAGATCAACCGGCTGCGCCGCAAGATCGAGCGCGACCCGGCCAATCCGCTGCATTTGCAAACCGCCCGCGGCGCCGGCTACCGCTTGCTGGTCGACCGATGACACAGTTTTATCGGATCATTGGCGCAAGCGCTTGCTCTTAGTAGTCCGGCGGAACAGGGTTTAGGCGGCTGCCCCGGTCGTCGCGAAGTTGTACGATACGGATTATGGCGGGGGTTCCCCAATGCCGACGGTCACTTGATGGGTTTCGAAGCCATCGGAGATGTCGGACTTTCAACCGCAGACGCGCACGCGGGCATAGTCTATATGCCGGGCGGCACGTTCCGCATGGGCTCGGACAAACATTATCCCGAGGAGGCCCCGGTCCATCGCGTCACTGTCGACGGCTTCTGGATGGATCGCACGCCGGTCACCAACCGCGCGTTTCGCAAATTCGTCGAGGCGACCCGCTACGTCACCTTCGCGGAAATTAAGCCCGATCCAAAGGATTATCCGGGCGCGCTGCCGCACATGCTGAAGGCGGGTTCTCTCGCCTTTACGCCGCCCAATCACCCTGTAGACCTTCGCAACATCGCGAACTGGTGGACGTTTATGTTCGGCGCCAATTGGCGGCGTCCTTACGGCAAAGGCAGCTCGATCCGCGGCCTTGACGACCATCCGGTCGTCCATATCGCCTACCGGGACGCCGAAGCCTATGCCGCCTGGGCCGGCAAGGAGCTGCCGACGGAGGCTGAGTGGGAGTACGCGGCGCGCGGCGGACTTGACCAGGCCGAGTTCGCGTGGGGCGAAGAGTTCACGCCGGGCGGCCGTCGTATGGCCAACACCTGGCGGGGCGCCTTTCCGCATCAGAACCTTGCGGCGGACGGTTACGCGCGCACCTCGCCGGTTAGGGCGTTTCCGCCCAATGGCTATGGCCTCTTCGACATGATCGGCAATGTGTGGGAGTGGACCACCGATTGGTACTCGTCCGGTCACGCTGCCGACGCACCAAAGGCGTGCTGCATCCCCGAAAATCCGCGCGGCGGGCCAGTGGCCGGCAGCTATGACCCATGCCAGCCGCGAATCAGGATTCCTCGCAAAGTCGTGAAAGGCGGCTCGCACCTCTGTGCAGCAAGCTACTGCCGCCGCTACCGCCCGGCCGCCCGCCATGCACAGCCGGTTGACACGTCCATGAGCCACATGGGCTTCAGGTGCATCAGCAGGAAAGGGAAGGAAACATGAGTAGCGGCAGTTCGCATGAGAAAGACCCGAAGAAGGCGCAAGTTTGATCGGAAAATTGATCTGGTGCAACGGCGCAATACGGAACAATAAGGCACGTGCTACGTTTCTGGTTCGGGTACATCCATCACCAGGATTGCCTTCACGCCGGTTACCGGCGCGGCACCGTACCAAAGGAGCAAGCAATGCACCATCCTGATAGCGGCGATCGGCTGCGGTCTTCGCCGAGACGCCCAATCTTCCAAAGCCTACTGGGAGGGGTAGCCGCCTCGGTTCTTTTTGCTGCCTCGCCGGGGCCTTCCGGAACGGCGCTGGCCCAAGCGGCAAAGCCCAACATTCTGTTCATCATGGCCGACGACATCGGCTTTATGCAGCCGAGCATCTACCACCGCGGCTTGATGGTGGGGGAGACGCCCAATATCGACCGCATCGGGCAGGAGGGCGCAATCTTCATGGACTACCTCGCCATGCAGAGCTGCACCTCCGGGCGCTGTGCCTTCTTCACCGGCATGTATCCGCTGCGCACAGGCTTGATCCCGCCGCAACTGCCCGGCAGCCCATCCTATTTGCGGCCCGGCACCCCGGCGCTCGCCAAATTCCTACATGATCTCGGCTACACCACCGGCCAGTTCGGCAAGAACCACCTTGGCGACCACACAGCCGCCCTGCCGACGGCGCATGGATTTCAGGAATATTGGGGCTATCTGGACCACCTCGATGCGATGCAGCAGGTGAGTTTCCCCGACATCAACAAGAGCCCAACTGACCAGACTGTCGCGCCGCCGTGCAAGAACACGCCGATCCCTGGCGTACCGGAAGTCCCCGGCGCAGTCGACCCCAAAACCACAACGTGTCTGACGCCGCCGCGAAACGTCTTGTGGTGTCACTCCTCCGACGGAAAGGAGAAAAACCAATCGTGCAAGGACGAGGGTCCGCTGACGCTCGACCGGTCGCGGACGGTGGACGAGGAAATCTCGGCCAAGGTGATCGACTTCCTTGACCGCAACGACCCTAAGCAGACCAAAAAGCCTTTCTTCGTCTGGTACAACCCGGCGCGCATGCACGTCACGACGATGCTGCCGCCGAAATACGAGGCCATGCTGGGTGAGCGAGGTGGCAAGGACCGGGGGGTCAACGAAGCCGGCATGAAGCAGATGGACGACAACATCGGCTATGTGCTGAAGAAACTGGAAGACATGGGCCAACTGGATAACACTGTTATCGTTTTCACCACCGACAATGGCGCCGAGACGGTCACTTTTCCGGACGGGGGTGTCACGCCGTTCAAAGGGCAGAAAGGCGAGGCCTGGGAAGGCGGCTACCGGGCGCCGCAGGTTGTCCGCTGGCCGGGCCACATCAAGCCGGGCACGATTCATAACCAGCTGTTTGCCGCGCTTGACTGGCTGCCGACGTTTGTCGACATCGCGGGAGGTCCTAAGGGCGACGGGCTGAAAAAACAAATCGAGGCGGGCAAATATCCCGGCATCGTCAAGACGACCCTCGACGGTGTCGACC
>JBOHJQ010000013.1:0-44665 GCA_050728655.1 Methylocella sp. | reverse complement strand
CGTCGGCACTTGTCGTTTATATTATCCTTGTCGGCGGGGTATACGCGGTGCTGTTGCGGAATTTATGGCATCCACACGGATTGCAGCTTGTTGCCGACATCATGGTGCATGATGCCATCCCATTCCTTTACCCCTTATATTGGCTAGTGTTTCTGCGCAAGGGCAGCTTGCGATGGAGCGATCCGGCTTGGTGGCTCGTTTACCCGATCCTGTATTTCCTCTATAGCATGTTGCGCGGCGCAGCCTATGGCACCTATCTTTATCCTTTCTTCAACGCCACGCAGCTCGGGGTTGCCCGGGCCTTGGTGAACGGAGCCGGTTTGCTTGCCCTGTTTTTTTGGCTTGGTGTCGTTTTGACTGCCATCGACCGTGCCCTGGCCGCCGGCGTGAGCTGGCGACGTGGGCTTGGCAGGGCAGCCGAACTCTGACAAATGTTGTAGTGCCGCGACTGTCTGACCGCGGAACGATTGCAACTCAACGAGACCGTCATGACATTGAAGCTTTTGTTCCTATTGGACACCGATCCGGCGCCAAGCGCCTTTGACACGGTCGTCGGCTATGACGGCGGCGCCGATCACGTCATCGGCTATGGCGGCGTGACGCCGGAAAGCGTCGCCGCGCTCGTCGACGGAACGATCTACACGCGTGGCCCCAAGGAAAAGCAATATACCGCGATCTTCGTCGGCGGCGGCAGCATGAGCGCCGGCGAGGCTTTGTTCGAGGCGGTGAAGCAGCGCTTCTTTGCGAATTTCCGGGTGTCGGTGATGTTGGACAGCAATGGCTCCAACACCACGGCGGCGGCCGGCGTTGCGCTGCTCGCCAAAGCGAAGTCGCTCGCCGGCAAGAAAGCGGTCGTGCTCGCCGGCACGGGCCCGGTCGGCATGCGCGCCGCGGCGATGCTGCATATCGAAGGCGCCGAGGTCGCGATCACCTCGCGCTCGAAACAGCGTGCGGATGCCGCAGCCAAGGCCATCAACGATCGCTTCGGCTTTGCGCCGACGCCCATCGAGGCCTTCGATAGGGCAGCCCGCGCGGCGGCGGTCAAGGGCGCGCAAGTCGTGTTCGCCGCGGGCGGCATCGGCGTCCCGTTGCTCGACGAAAAAGACTGGCAGAATGATCCGGCGATCGAGCTGGTAGCCGACTGCAACGCGCAGCCGGCGCTTGGCATCGGCGGCGTCGAGGCGATCGACAAGGCGAAAGAACGGCACGGCAAAATCGTGATCGGCGCGCTGGGACTCGGCGGCCTGAAGCTGAAACTGCATCGCGCTTGCATTGGCCAGCTGTTCGAAAGCTCGGATCAGGTGCTCGATGCCGAGAATATCTATGCGCAGGCCAAAACCCTGGCGTGACTTTCGAGGACCGCGACAACCATGACTACGGATAGTTCTATCGCGGCCTTTCTCGACGATCTCGCTAGTCAACGTCCGACGCCCGGCGGCGGCGGCGCGGCGGCGCTGTCTGGTGCTATCGGCGCGGCGCTCGTCTCCATGGTGGCCAATCTCACCATCGGCAAAAAGAACTACGAAGCGGTCTGGGAAGACCTTGCAGCCGTGAACGCCAAGGCGGCGGCGCTGCGCGCCGAGCTGACCGGCGCGATCGAAGAGGACGTCGCGGCGTTCAATTCCGTGATGGGCGCCTATGGGCTTCCACGCGCGACCGATGAAGAGGAAGCCAAGCGCGCCGCGTCGATTCAAGCCGCCTTGAAGGATGCGACGCTCGCGCCCTTGCGCGCCGTCAAAGCCTGTTTCGAGGTCATCCTTCTCTCCGCCGCCGCGGCGGAAAAAGGCAATCTCAAGGTCATCAGCGATGCCGGGGTCGCCGTGCTTTCGGCGAACGCCGGGCTGCGCGGCGCGGCGCTGAATGTGTTCACCAACGCCAAGGCTATCAAGGATCGCGATTTCGCCGAGAAGCAGATCGCGGAGGTCAACGCGCTGCTCGCACAGGCGGCGGAGACGACGGAAACCGTTTATCAGACAGTCAGAACCAAGATTGGCACGTAAAGTCGCGGTCTTGCCGGCGATGTCGCCTTCGCCGAGGAGATCGCACGCGCGGGCCGGGGCGATCACTCCCGTGCCCAGAGGGGTCGGACCGATGACGATCGCGATGCAGATGCAAAACACGCTCCGCGCCGCGCTGTTGAAGGCCAGCCGCGCTTGACAATAAGCGGCGGGACATGGCGCGCCTCGCGGCACCCGATCGAGATTGGGGTCTCGCCCAGACGCGGCCAGCTTGCAGGCTTTGGAACGCGCGCGAATTCGCTGCCTGTCACCCGCCGGTCGGCGGGCGCAAATCGCGCACCATGGTGCGCCGGGTTCCGCTTTGAGGGGACCTTTCATGTTTTAGGTTGTCGATCGCGGACTCTCTTATTGACACGAAACCACCGCTTGATAGACTGAAGATTGACGATATATCATTAACGGATGAAGTTTGACGATGCATCGCTGGTGGTTCAAGATATCTGTGTTCTAGCCCTGGGCGAATGCCAGCCCAAGAGTTTCGCTTTGCTATTAAGCAAATGGAGCCCCTGGAGTGGTGCCATGAGCGGCGACAAAGAGCTTAATGCCCTGATCGACTTGATCTACGAGGCCGTGCTCGACAATGATCTCTGGCCGAGCGTGCTGATAAAGCTTGCCGACGCCCTGGGTGCGGCGCAGGTCGCAATGCCTTCGATGGACCGGCGCGCCAACGTGGTCTCTACGATTGCGCCGCGCGTCGATCCTGATTTGCTTGCATCCTTTAAAGAATGTTGGGCATTCCGCGACCCGCTTTTCGCGCGCGCAATACTCCGCCCCGCTGGGGAAACCTATACTCTCGACGGCCTCATATCGCGCGAGGAGTTTTCCGCCACGCCGATCTTCAACGAATGGCACCGGCGGGCCGGGTTCGGTCTCGCCGCTATAGGAGCAAATTTGGTAGTCGAAGACGGGTTTTCGGCATTGATCGCTTTTTTCAACGCGCCAAGCAAGGATACTCTGACCTCCAAACAGACTCGTCTCTTCGATGCCGCGCTGCCGCACATTATGCGGGCCGTACGCATAAATCGCCAGCTTTGGAAGCTGGAACTCGCGAATCTCGCCGCGACGGAGAGAATCGAGTTGCTGCCAGAAGGTGCTTTGCTGACCGACGCGTCGGGGAGAGTGGTACTCGCGAATGCCGCGGCGAAAGCGATGCTCGACGCCCGCGACGGAATATTTTTGTGCGATGGGCGTCTTGCCGTTGCGGGCAGCCCGGATGCATTGCAAGAGCTGGTGACCTCGTGCGCGCGAAGGTCCGTGGGGATTGGCGGTCCTGGCGGGGAACTCAAAGTGCCACGCGATCTCCCCCGATCGCCGCTCCACGTGACGATCGCACCGCTTCGATCCGACGCGCGGCTCCCGGATGTTCCTTGGATCGGCTTTGGCAGTCCGGTCGCCATTATCACGGTGACCGACCGCGATCTAAGCCGGCGGCGGCGGCAGATAAATCTGCGCCGCCGCTTTGACCTGACCTCCACGGAGGCTGCGCTCGCTGCCGAGATTCTAAGAGGCGATGGCCGCAAGGCGGCCGCGCGCCGATGCGGTATTTCGGATGCAACGGCCAAAACCCATCTTAGGAAGATTTTCGAGAAGACCGGAACGCACCGGCAGGCTGAACTCGTTCGTTATCTGCTCGGCGCCGCCGAAGCGCAGCGTGGGGAAACATAAGTGTTTCCGGCGATGCACGCGCTTAGGCTCATCGCGCCCAGATGCAAAGATCGCGGGAGTCATCACGCGCGCGGATTAGCACGGAACATTTTTCGGGGTTGCACGTTTGCACACTGCCGTAGGTGTGAACGCGGGATCACTTTCCTCGATTTAAGACGTATTGTTAGAGCGAAACGATATCCACGTCTCTTGCAAACACTTTTGCGGCCGAGACTTTTGCGATGACCAAGGAAGATGACCTTCATGCCACGATAGATTTAATCTACGAGGCCGTGCTCGACGACACTCTCTGGCCGAAGGCGCTGGCAAGTCTCGCCGACACTATTGGGGCAGCCCATATTGTCGTGTCCGCGATGGACCGCCGCGCCCGGAAATGCGATTCGATTGCCCCGCGCACCGATCCGCTCATGGAGGCGAGCTACAAGAAATATTGGGCCTTCCATGACCCGCTTTGGCCTCTCATTACCGCGCGGCCGGCGGGCGAGGTATTCGCGCTCGATACCCTCGTACCGCGTGAGGACTTCTCCGCTACCGCCGTGTATAACGAGTGGTATCGCCAGGCCAAGGTGGGGCTCGCCATGCTCGGTGCCAATTTGCGTATCGAGGACCAGGTTTTCGCGTCATTCTTCGCCGCCAATGCGCCCAAGAACGATCAAATTAGCAGCGAGCAGAAGGTAATCTTCAGGGCCGCGCTGCAGCACGTGGAGCGCGCCGTTCGCATCCATCGCGAATTTCGCATACGCGATCTCGACCATGATACCGCGCCGGGCCGGCTCGAGGGTTTGCGCCAGGGCGTGATTTTGGTTAACGGCGCGGCAAAAGTGCTGTTTGCCAATGCTTGCGCCAGGGCGCTGCTCGTTTCTGGCGGTGGGCTCAGTCTCCAAGGGGGCTACCTTGTCAGCACTGACGGCTCGGATACCTTGCATCATTTGATCGCCTCCTGCGCGCGCAAGGAGCACGCGCCAAACGGTCCTGGCGGAGAAATTTCGATTCGCCGCGGCCCGCGCCGCTCGCTGCGAGTGACGGTGACGCCGCTGCGAGCCAAAGGCACTGTCGCCGAGCTTCCCTGGCTTGGCTTGCAACTTCCCGTGGCCATAGTCACGGTTTCCAATCCCGTGATGGAAAAATGGGTTAACTGACCAGCGGGATTTCACCCGCCGGTCAGCGGGTGCAAATCGCGGACCATGGCTTTCATCCGCTCGTCGAGCACATGGGTATAGATTTGCGTCGTTGAAGACAGGCCGAAAACCACCTTTCTGACCGCTGCTCCGGGCCGAGCCCGTGAAACCCTGTGCGCAATTGCAAAAGTTAACTTCGCTGAAACCATAGCGGCGTCTTATCCCGCTGTTTGGATGGTGGAGTCGACTTATGAGCTGGCGGGAGTGGGACGCTCTGCGCACAACGCGTACCCCCGAGTTGGATCTTGCCTTGGTTTTCGCAGCGGTCGCCGCCTGGGAACGGTGGCTGATCGGATTGCCGCTCGCCGCTCTAGTTCTCGTCGGCGCCGTGCTTTGCCTGCAACCGCCGGTATATAGCGCCGAGACGCGAGTTCAGATCGGCCCGAGGCCAGGGGGGTTGATCGGCTTGCGGTCGAGCGTTGCCGTTTTGGACGGCGGATTTGGCGCCGCCACTAGCCAGGCGCAGCTCGTCGCGTCGCGCGATCTCGCCCGCCGCGCGATCAAGGATCTCGGCATCGCGAACAACCCGGAATTCGATCCGGTGACGAGGGGCCTCGGACAGGGTTTCCGCGCCCTAATCTTTCTCGGCATCCTGCGCGATCCAACGCGAACAAGCCCGGAGGATCGGGTCCTCGAAGCCTATTTTGATCGCCTGCGGGTGAGCGGGCCGGACAGGGGCGGTCTCGTCGCGATCGCGTTTCAGTCCGAGGATCGCGAACTTGCCGCGAACGCCGCCAATCGCATTGCCGAACTCTATCTCGAAATGCGCGCGGACGCCAAGCATGCCGCCGATTTGCCGCGCGCCGCCGGCGCGCGCATCGTTTCGCGCGCGGTCGCGCCGCAACATCCGCTTTATCCAAAAAAGGCCTTGCTGGTCTTGTCGGGGGCCGCGATGCTTGTCATGGCTTTCGGCTCCTTGGTGTCGATCGTGCTGCCGCGCGGGCGCTTGCCTCTCCGCGCGGAGGCGCCTTTCGAGCAGCCCCGCGCGCTCGGACAGGTTCGCGTTTTCGCCCGCTTCAATGACGCGGCCGGGCCAAGTCCGCGATTAAACCCAAAAATCGACCCGCCACCGCCAATGGAGATGGAAACCGGCGGCGATGACCCCGATAATGGGCAAGCCATGACAAAGATCGTGGCGCGCATCCTGGCGATGCCCGCGCGCGGTCCGCAAGGCATTCGGCAGGGCGCACGGCAAGGCACTTTGATCGTCGCGACGAGCCTCAAGGCAACTGGCGCGGCGTCTTGCATGATGCTCGATCTCGCCCGCGATCTCACCCGAGAAGGACGTGCGATTGTCATCGGCCTCGACGAGTCCAGTCGATGGGATTTTGAGACTTCCACCGCCGGCGCGCCGCATGGCCATCCGCCGGGCGCCGAGCCCGTGCTCGGCGATCTTCTCGCCGGCACGGCCTCTTTCTCCGAAGTCATTCGCCGCGACCCGGCGTCGCGGCTTCATTTTCTGCCGGTTGGCCGCGACGGCGAGCTCGATCTTGACGAATTCGCAAACGTTCTCGATGCCTTGAGCGGAATCTATGATTTCGTCGTGACGATCGCGCCGCCTCTCGACCGGAACGGCGTCGCCGGAACCCTCGCCGCGAAAGCCGATCTCGTCCTTCTGGCGGCGCCCCGAGAGGCGCGCGCCGGCGCCTTGTTCGAAGCCGAGCGGCAACTGATCGAAAACGGCGCGCGCGAGGTTTTGCTCGTGGGTTTGCCGGCTGAGTCGCTGCGGAGCCTCGGGTTGGATGCGGCTTGACGACGCAACCGACCGACGAAGTCACGTTCCCGGATCGGGTTTTTCCATCCATCTAATCAGCCGCATCACCGGCATGATCCAGGCCGTGCCGAGGGCCGCATAGCACAGCGCCTGAACGAGACCAGGCGCGTGCTGCAGCGGACGCGTCTGCGCCAGAGCCATGGCCAAGGGCGCATAGATGGCCCCAAATCCGATGATCACGCGCGCGCCGGCGAATTTGCGGGCGCCCCGGCGCATCTTGCCGCCATTTTCCGCTTGCGGCAGGCCGCGCATGGACATCCGCCCCGCTGGCGTTTATGGCTTTCACCTTGCCGGTGACGAAGTGAGCGCGCTTACTGAGTCGCAAGCGTTAGCGCAGCGAATGAACATTCAGACAAAGGCCGTCCCAAGCCCCTGTACCGGTATCTGCACGATGGACGACGCCTTGGGCTTTTGTCTTGGCTGCGGCCGCACCGCCGATGAGATCGCCGAATGGCCATCAGCCGACGATGCCCGCCGCAGCGCGATCTGGGCCGCACTGCCGGAGCGCATCGACGCGTTGGGCATTTCGATTACCCGCCTGCCTTGGCCGCATGGCCGGATTGCAGAGTTTGTGACTGCAAGCCTCGCCCAGAAATCCGGCACCTGGGCACTTGGATGCTACGGCGCGACCGCCGAATTCATTTGCGATCATGACGAACCATGCGACGTTTCCGCAATTGGCGAGACAATTACGGCGGTCTCGGATCGTGGCGCGCTGCAATTGACAATAGGCGAGCAAGTTAGAGCATTGCGACTGCGAGCCAATCACATGCGGCATGACAGTCGGGCCATTTTTCTCGTTGTCATCAAGGCACGGGCAACTTTGCCAGTTGCCACGACACTCACGCCGCTTGGCCGCGACGCGTTCGCGATTCAGCCTGAGTGTCGAAACGATCCTTGGTTCGATCTCGGTGTGGGGCGCGCCGACCTTCGGTTCTGTGTCCGTGCTGCCGCGACTGAACTGCGGGACAAGTTGAATCAAGCGTCGGGCCTGCCGCTCTCAGATGTCTTGCAAGCCGCGGGAGCCACGATCGTGAAGCACAGCCCGGCAAGGGTCGTCGAATCGCCTTTAGGGCGCGCGGAGATTTATACTCCCATTCCGCCGCCCGGCGGGCAATCGCCTGATGGACCACATACGCACCTGTTGCCCAGCCACTTGGCAAGTGGCCGCGCCACGCCGCCAGGTGTTGATCTGCCGCCGGTTTACGCCCTAGGTGCAGCTTTCTATCCTCGCGCCGGATCCCGACGCCACATTGAGCCCGAGCACGCTGCGTGATAGCTGTCTTTGATGCCAGATGTCAGCGCGGAGGGTAGCGTCTTAGTTTGAAATTTCGCCGGACGCTTTTCTTTGTAATGGCCGCGCTTTTGGGTCGGCGGAGCGGCGCTCGCCTATAGGGCCGGTGGACATCAGATTACACTTTCGGTGATACGAATGTGTGCATCATTTATGTGAAAACCGTGCTTCTCTATGTCGTCTAGGCACGCGTGGGTGTCCACCCCAGCCGTTGGCTCCCCATCCCGGCTCAAGTTTATAGCCTTGAAGGTATTCCAAGGGCCATACTGCGAAGGCAAGTTGGCTCCTGTCGCATTTTCCGTGAAGGCAAACACGCGACCGGTGCCTCTAAAAATATGGACTTGCATCGTGCTAATTCTCCTACTTTGCGCTTAGCATAGCATCGGAGATGGGACCGACGCGTGCCAAGGCTCTTGAATTTCAAACTGATACACCGCCGCACGATACCATCCGACCTTGCATTCGAGGAACCCCGCATGGCCGAACCGCCAGCCAATTTCGCACTATGTCGCACGGCAAAAGACGCCTGGCAACCGGCACGCCATCGCGGGGTTGCGATTTGGCTTTGGAGCCTCGCCGGTCTTGTCTTTTTGATGGTGATCGTCGGCGGCGCGACGAGGCTCACCGAATCCGGCCTGTCCATCACGGAATGGAAGCCGCTCACCGGCGTCATTCCGCCGCTGAGCCAAGCCGAATGGCTGGCTGAATTCGAGAATTATAAGAAAATACCGCAATATGCGCAGCTCTTCCCGGACATGGAATTGAGCGGTTTCAAATTCATTTTTTTCTTTGAATGGAGCCATCGGCTCTTGGGCCGTCTGATTGGCGCGGCTATGGTGCTGCCGCTGATCTTTTTCTGGGCAAAAGGGCTCCTTCCGCCTTCATTCAAACCAAAGCTTCTCTTTGTCCTGGCGCTCGGCGCCTTGCAAGGCGGAGTTGGCTGGTGGATGGTCAAGTCGGGGCTAACGGAGCGCGTCGAAGTCGCTCAGGAACGGCTCGCGATTCATCTCCTGCTGGCCTCGGTGACTTTTGCCGCGCTGGTTTGGCTCGCGGCTTCGCTTAAGCGAAGCGTGGCCCAAATCCCGCAGCGGAGATCGCCGGGGCTGCGGTGGTTTGCCGGCGGCATGGTGTTCCTCGTCCTTGTGCAAATCGGGCTCGGCGGCCTCGTCGCCGGCTTGCGCGCGGGGCAGGCGTTCAACACCTGGCCGCTGATCGACGGATATTTTTGGCCGCCTATCGATACATTGACACTTCTCTCGCCGCTCTGGCGGAATTTCCTCGACAATGTTTTGCTGGTCCAGTTCCAGCATAGGATGGTTGGCTACGCGCTTTTGGCGCTTGCTCTGGCGCAGGCTCTTTACGCATCGCGGGCTGCTGCGGGAAGCCGGGTGGTCCGGCGCGCATGGGCGGTGGCGGGGCTCGTCGCCATGCAAGCTTCAATTGGCATCACGACGCTTGTTCTTGCAGTGCCGCTCTGGGCCGGGCTTTTGCATCAGGCCTTTGCGATGATTGTTTTGGGGATGGCGGTCGCGCACGCAGAGGCTCTTTCGAAAGCGCGTTAGCCAGGGATTGAAGGCCGCTCTACGCGGTTCCGATTGCCAGGCGCTCGTATTCGATTTTGGGGCAACGGTTCATGACGACTTTGACCCCGACCGCTCGCGCCTGCGCCGCCGCCGCCTCGTCGCGGACGCCGAGCTGCATCCAGATCACTTTCGGCCTAGGGTCGAGCGCAAGCGCCTCATTGACGACTCCCCCGGCCGCTGCCGGGTTTCGGAAAATGTCCACCATGTCGATCGGCTCGGGAACATCCGCCAGAGTCTTGAAAAACGCCGCGCCGTGAACGCTCTTGCCCGCGAGGCCGGGATTGACGCCGATCACGTGGTAGCCGCGGGCAAGAAGATAGGTAAAGACGCCGTAGGAGGGCCTTGTCGTCTTATCCGACGCGCCAACCATAGCGATGGTTTTCACGGCTGTCAGAATATCGCGCAGAAAGGCGTCGGGGTAATCGTCCCGGCTCATATGCCTTGATTTTTGCACCTATGAGATCCCTCCGCCTCTCGGAGACGCGAGGCCCGGCCAAGGAGTTGATATAACTCCAAGCACTCGTTAAACGTGCCGCGCCGCCAAAACACGCAACATAGAAATACTCCTATTTATATATAAAAGCCTAGGCCGCTGCCGCAGTGAAGCTGACGCGCGAGGAACGCGAGAAGATCGCCCGAAAGCGCCTTATCAGCGTTCTAAACCGCCACGGCGGCGCTCTCGCTAGAACCCTCGAACAAAAAATCAGTGACGCCGGCCCGTCCGGGCAACGTATTGACCCTCACATCCTGACTTCCGTCCGCAATGCTCTGGTAAAGGAGGGTAGGCTTTTTCGATTAAGAAAAGCCAATGTACCGTGGTTTCACCTCAAGGAAACGCCTGTAGTCGTGCTGCAAAAACGGCTCGCCGAGCAAGTGCCTGTGTTCCAAGCTCTCAATCATGGCTCGCTTTCGAAGCGTCTAGGCCAGACCCTCGAAATCGCTACCTATCGAGCCTTGCTGGAGTCTGGTTCTGAGTTCTTCGGTCGTTTCAAAGACCTCAACGCTCACGACGATGGCACCCTCTACGCGAAAGAGGAGCCGCCGCAACACATCGGTAGCAGATCGCTGTCCGGAGATCAGCGTCTTGATTTCCTAGCTCGACATCCCGAAGCAGGCCATCTCGGCATCGAATGCAAGAACGTCAGGGAATGGCTTTACCCGGACCGGCAAGAAATCAATGAAGTTCTCTCCAAGTGCATTACGCTAGACTCTGTGCCTGTCCTCATCGGCCGCCGCATTCCATACGTCACGTTCATCTTGCTCACCACCTGTGGGGTGATAGTCCACCAAAACTACAATCAACTCCTGCCCGCAGCCGACGCTGCCCTTGCCGATCAAGCTCGCCATAAATTGTTGCTCGGGTATCACGACATCCGCACGGGGAACGAACCAGACGATCGGCTGCTGACGTTCATCACAAAAAACTTGATGGAGATAGCGCCCGAGGCGCGCGCCAAATTCGATGCTTACAAGGATTTGCTCGAAGCATTCACATCCAAGGAAATGCCCTACACAGAGTTCGCCGCTCGCGTGAGACGGCGCTCACTGGGTCAGAAGGAAGACAACGATTTTCCTGATTCTGCGGACTGGGAATAGATAGCCTCCGCTTTTTGCCTTGCCCGCCCGTGGCATAAATTTTTTTTTTGCTCCGGTCTTGCCTAGTGAAACGGAGTGCGCGGGTGACGATCGCCTTGACCCATAGGAAATTGGTGCATAAAAGGAGCGCCAATGAACACTCACGCCCTGCGGTTGCGGGGAGGCGTGCGCTTGTTTGCCACGGAATCCCAAATGTTCGGCAAGACTTATTCCGCCAAGGCGGCGGACATCGAAAAAAAATGGGTGTTGATCGACGCCAAGGGGCTCGTCGTCGGACGGCTCGCCTCGCTGATCGCCTTGCGGTTGCGCGGCAAGCACAAACCGGCGTTCACGCCGCATCTGGACGATGGCGATAACATCATTGTCATCAACGCCGAAAAAGTGGTTCTGACCGGCCGCAAGCGCGAGCAGAAAATATACTATCACTATTCCGGCTATCAGGGCGGCATCAAGGAACGATCGGCCAGATTCATTCTGGAAGGCCGGTTCCCCGAGCGCATCGTCGAAAAGGCGGTGGAACGGATGCTCCCGCGTGGTCCGCTCGGCCGCCAGCAGCTTGGCAATCTGCGCGTCTACAAGGGCGCCGAGCATCCTCATGCCGCACAACAGCCGGTGACGCTCGATGTCGCGAGCCTCAGCCGCAAGAACGCGAGGCTCGTCTGATCTTGCCCGAAACTTTATCTTCGCTTCAGGATTTGAAGGAGGCGGCGCCGCCGCCCCCCGAGCCGGCTCCCCGCTATCTGCAAAAGCTCGATCCGCAAGGCCGCGCCTACGCCACCGGCAAGCGCAAGGACGCGGTCGCGCGGGTCTGGATCAAGCCCGGCCCCGGCAAGGCCGTTGTGAACGGGAAGGCGCTTGACACTTATTTCGCGCGCCCCGTGCTTAGAATGATCCTGCAGCAGCCGCTTGGCGTTACCAAGCGCACCGGCCAGTACGATTTGACGGTCAGCGTGGCGGGCGGCGGCCTCTCCGGCCAGGCGGGCGCCATCCGCCACGGCCTTGCCAAGGCGCTTCTCAATTACGAGCCGGATCTGCGCCCCGTTCTCAAGAAAGAAGGGTTCTTGACCCGCGACCCGCGCGTCGTGGAGCGCAAGAAATACGGCAAGAAGAAAGCCCGCCGGAGCTTCCAATTCTCGAAGCGCTAAAAAGCTGTTTCAAAAGCGGGCTCGGAACCGAAGCCCGCGCGCCGAGGAGGGTCCGAGGGACCCGTCTCGAAGCACGAGGGCACTTTAAAGGCCGCGCACCCATCCTTCGAGACGGCCTTGGGGGCCTCTTCACGATGAGGAGGCGTCGCCTTCGTGATATCATCAATCCTGTGACTTGCCCGAAGGCCGCATCATGAGCGCGAAAATCTTTATCGATGGCGACGCCGGAACAACCGGGCTTGGCATTCACGCGCGGCTCAAGGCTCACCCCGGAATCGAACTGCTGAGCCTGCCCGATAGCCAGCGCAAGGATCCGGGCGCCAAGCAAGCGCTGATGCAACAAGCCGATATTGTTGTTCTCTGCGTTCCGGACGAGGCCGCCCGCGAAGCCGTCGCGATCGCCGCCTCGATCGGCGAAAAAAGCCCGCGCATACTCGATGCCTCGACCGCGCACCGAGTGGCGAAAGGCTGGACCTACGGCTTTCCCGAGCTTGAGCCAGGCCAGGCCGAGACGATAAGCCGCGCGAAATTCGTCGCCAATCCGGGCTGCTACGCGACGGGCGCGATCGCGCTGTTGCGCCCGCTCGTCGACAAAGACCTGTTGCCCGCCGATTATCCGGTCTCGATCCATGCGGTGTCGGGATATTCGGGCGGCGGAAAGAGAATGATTGCGGACTACGAGCGCGGTTCCGCGCCGGCATTCGAAGCCTATGCGCTTGGCCTCGAACATAAGCACGTGCCGGAGATCGAGCGTTATGCCCGGCTCGCGCGCCGCCCTATTTTTGCGCCTTCGGTCGGCAATTTCGCGAACGGCATGCTGGTTTGCGTGCCGCTTTTTCTTGCCGATCTGCTGCATAAGCCGAAGGGCGCCGATCTTGCGGCCGCGCTCTCCGCATATTACACGGCAAGCGCCCTCGTCAAGGTCATGCCATCCGAAGCTTCAGGAAGGATCGAGCCGCAATCCCTCAATGGCACCGACGAACTCGAATTGCGGGTGTTCGCCAACGATTCAAGGGGCCAGGCGATTTTGGTCGCCAAGCTCGACAATCTCGGCAAGGGAGCCTCCGGCGCGGCGGTCCAAAATCTCCGCCTGATGCTGCAACATGATCAGCAACATTAGCGCCTTTTGGCACATTCCCATTCAAATAACGCCCACCAATCGAATGACGCGATGCTGTCGGGTGAAGCAGAAGAGCACAAAATGCCAGTCAATGGACGGGCTTCTCGCAAATCCCAACCGTTTCTGCAAGATTCCGCCAGGCCACCGCCCATGATGGCTCACGTAGTGGGCGTTGCGAATGACAGTGGGCGCTCAGCCTTGCCAAAAAGGTCAAATGAAGCCAATCTGAGCGTCCAAGCTCCGACTCTTGGGGGAAGCCGGTTCAATGGTCAGCGCGCCGCGACGATCATCACACTCGCGATTGGGACGCTCAGGCTTTGGCTGTGGCATCGGACCTGAAAGACCGCCCCTTCAACCCGCTCTCACTCGACGCTATCAACTTCTTGCTCGCCGATGTGCGCGGCGCCCTTGGACCCTATCTCAATGTCTTCTTGGTCAGCCGGCAGCACTGGAGCCAGTCTGAAGTCGGCTTGGTAACTATGGTTGGCGGCCTGCTCGGGCTCGCCGTCCAGACGCCGATTGGCGCCTGGATTGACGAGACCCGCGCCAAGAGGGGCGCGATTGTACCGGCACTCGCTGTGCTGGCCATGGCGGCGGCCGTGCGCTGCCAAACTTCTGGCCGGTGATTATCGCCAACGGCCTGATTGCGGCTGTCGGCGACGTCTTCGGTCCCGCGGTTGCGGCTCTAACGTTGGGCCTGCACGCGCGCACGCAGCTTGCCCGGCGCATGGGACGGAACTCAGCTTTTGACCATGCGGGCAATGTTGCCATCGCCGTCGTGGCGGGTGCGGTCGGGTATGTATTCTCACAACGTGCCGTCTTCCTTGTGGTGCCACTGTTTGCAGCACTCGCGAGCATCGCAGTGCTGTCGATTCCATCTCATGCCATCGATTTCGACCGGGCGAGAGGCTTCGACCAAAAGCTCGCCACGGCCGGGAGCTCGGCCGGTGCCGCGGGCTATGGGATCCTGTTTAAGTCGCGGCCGCTGGTGATCTTCGGTCTGTGCGTCATGCTGTTCCATTTTGCCAATGCACCTCTGCTGCCGTTGGTCGGACAGAAACTCGGAGCCGCGCACCCCAAAGAGGCAACTGCAATGATGTCGACCTGCATCATTGCCGCACAAATGGTGATGCTGCCGATCGCCCTCCTGGTCGGACGGACTGCCGACAGTTGGGGGCGAAAGCCTCTTTTCCTGGCCGGCGTTGCCATCCTGCCGATCCGAGCGGCGCTATACACCTTGTCCGACAACAGCCTCTGGCTGATAGGGGTCCAGCTGCTCGACGGCGTCGGAGCCGGCATCTTCGGCGCCCTCGCGCCCTTGGTTATCGCAGATATCATGAGGGGCACCGGTCGCTTCAACTTGGCCCAGGGCGCCATCGCCACAGTCCAGGGCATTGGTGCCTCGCTGAGCGGGCTCGCTGCCGGCGAAATTGTCGATCATTTCGGATATAGTGCAGCCTTTCTCACATCGGGCGCTGCCGCCCTCGTGGCCCTGATCGTCTTCGCTGTTGGGATGCCTGAAACCGTCGATCGGGAAACATCCAAGCGAGGGCCTATCGCGCCTGCGCCTCGATGACAAAAGCGCGCTTTCGAATCTCGGACCTCGCGGCGAGAGCCGTGCCACGCTCAATCGTTGGCTGGTTTGTTATCTGCTGGTGTGCCTTCCTCCTGGCTTCTGTCGTGGTCAGCATGCTGCTGCTGTCGCTCTACAGCCAGTCGACGACCGAACGGCTGCGCCGCGCATCGGCCGCTATCGCCCACGGGTGCGATGCCATCGTGGGCCATTATCAGTTCTTTGTCGCGGGCGTGACACGCGCGCCAAACAATCTTCGCGAGCCTGAGCTTGCCCGAGGCTTAACCGGGGTGGTCCAGATTGCTCTCCGCGGCCTCCCGGGAATCGAAGGTGGCATCTGGCAAACAGACCAGGGCTCACTCGCCTATGCTTTTCCAACCTACGAAGGCACAGGCGAGAAAACCGATCTTCCGTCGGCTGAGGAGCCGAGCATCCGCGAAGCCGCCGAGGCCGCCGCATTCGACAGTGCTCCCTTTGATCGCCGCCAGGACGGCCGCTCGCAGACGCTCCTGCTCCATGCCTGTCCTTTGCCGGGTCCGATCCCGCATCTCTCTGCCTGGACGATGACCCGTGTCGTGACCGCCGGCGGACGCGCCTACGTCCAGGCGATGGCCGGGCTCGGAGTTCTGCTCGTCGTCGTGCTGGGCTCCGCCGCCTGGCTCGGCCGACTGTTGCTGGGTTGGTCGCGCCGCTTGCGGCGCCTCGAGACAGCGCTTGCCTTCAGCACCGATGAGTTGCCGAAGCTCGAACCTACCGGTCAGCGCGACCTCGACCGCATCGTCGACGCCGTCAATCGCGCCGGCGCCCGCCTTGCCGATGCGCGCTCGGCCGCCGAAGCCCTGATGCGAGAGATGGCCGAGGGTAAACGTCTCGCATCGCTCGGACGGGTCGTCGCGGGCGTCGCGCACGAGATTCGCAATCCGATCGCCGCCATGCGGCTCAAAGCTGAGAACGCCGTCGCCGCCGGTCCCGACTTGGCACGCAAAGATCGAGCGCTGCGGGCGATTGTCGAACAAATCGAGCGCTTGGAAGCTTTGTTGCAAAACCTCTTGACCTCAGTTCAGCGCGCCACGCCGCTACCAATCCCGGTCGAGGATATTACCCCTTCGTTGAGGAGCGCGCCGATCTGTTCCGCGAACAAGCGGCGGCGCATGGGGTGGCACTCGAGGTAAGCGGCTGCGGCGGCGGCGGGGTATTCGATCGGAGCCGGATCGTCCAAGCAATCGACAACCTCATCCTCAACGCGATCCAGAATACGCCGCCGGGCGGACGGGTGACGCTTTGCGCAAAAAGGTCGGCTGATCGGCTCGTCCTTTCGGTCGCCGACACCGGCCGCGGAGTGCCCGAACCGCTGCGGGACCTTCTGTTCGAGCCATTCGTCACCGGCCGCCCGGAGGGTACAGGTCTCGGCCTCGCGGTCGTACGCGAGATCGTCGAGGCGCATGGCGGAACCGCACGTGCTATTCATCGCAGTGATGGAACCACTTTCATTGTGGAGCTGCCATGGCGACCATCCTGATTGTTGATGATGACGCCGCTCTTCAGGAAGGGCTCACCGAGACGCTCACCGATCTCGGCCACCGCCCGATATCAGCGCCCAACGGGCGCATTGCGCTCGATGTCGCGGCGCGCGAGCGCGTGGATGCCGTGCTGCTCGATCTTCGCATGTCGGGAATGGGCGGGCTCGAGATTCTTCGGCGCTTGCGAGCGGTGCCGGCCGGCGCGCCACCCGTTGCGGTCCTGACGGCCTATGCTAGCGCCGGCAACACGATCGAGGCAATGCGCCTTGGCGCCTTCGACCACCTAACCAAGCCGATTGCGCGCGACGAACTCATATCGCTGATCGCACGAATGTTGCGGTCGCGGGTCGGCGACGACGTCGCGCGAACAGCCATGACAGAACCTGACGACGAGCTTGTCGGACCGAGCGACGCAATGCGCGTGGTACAGAAGACGATCGGCCTCGTCGCCGACAGCGATGCCACGGTGCTGATCACCGGGGAGACAGGTACGGGGAAGGAACTCGTGGCTCGCGCCATCCACCGGCACGGACGTCGCTCCACCGGGCCCTTCGCCGCCGTGAACTGCGCAGCTATTCCTTCGGAACTCCTCGAGAGCGAATTGTTCGGTCACGTGCGTGGCGCCTTCACAGGCGCGGTTGCCGAGCGCAGCGGTGCCTTTCGCGACGCAGACCGCGGGACGCTGTTTCTCGACGAGGTAGGCGCCATGGACTTCACGATGCAGGCGAAGATTCTGCGCGCGCTCCAGGAACGCACGGTGACACCGGTCGGCGGCCGGCCGATCCGCATCGATGCGCGCGTTCTCGCCGCGACAAACCGCGACCTTGCCGCTCTTGTCCGGGACAGAAGTTTTCGCGACGATCTGTTCTATCGACTGAACGTCGTTCCGATCCAGTTGGCCCCGCTGCGTGAGCGCCTTTCAGATATCGTGCCGCTTGCGGAATATTTCCTGCGGCAAGCGACGGACTCGACGAAGCGGCTGAGCGGCGAAGCCGCTGCGCGCATGTTGGCATATTCCTGGCCAGGCAATGTCCGAGAGCTCAAGAATGCGATCGAACGCGTGGCCATCCTCTGCCGCAGCAACACCGTTACCGCTCCCGATTTAGAATTTCTGTCGAATGGGGGCGCGCGTGGGCGGCGAGCTGTCGCGCAGGATTGGACAGAGGGCGACCTGGCGACCGCGCTGGGCCGGTTGGAGGCGTTCATGATTACCCGGGCGCTGCAAGAGTCCGGCGGCAATCGAACCGAAGCCGCCAAACGCCTCGGCATCCATCGACAACTGCTTTATTCGAGGACACAGAAATACGGCATCGATACCGCCGAGCCGTCCGGAGATCGCACTGCCAGTGTCGTGAACCCGGACAGTTTGCGCTTGGAGCCTCCTGACAACACCAAGTAAATTAGCCCCTTCATGGTTGGCACGCGCGTTGCTGAGCGGAATCAGAGCCCAAGCCTTGGGCAGCCGTCTGGAGTGTTCGCCATGAGACGATCCTCACTATGTTTTCTGCTTGCTAGCGGAACGGCGGTGATGTCTTACGCCACCGCCAACCCTGCCTCAGCGCAACCAACGCCCGCGCAGCCTCCGGCTTGGCCGGCCGCTGCGCCTTCGCCGCTTCCTGCCCCTGCAGCCCCTAGCGCTCCGCTTTACGTTCCGCGACAGCTGCCGGCGATTAAGGGAACCGTCTCCCGCTACACGTTGACCCCGCGCGGGGACGTCGACGGACTGATCCTTGCTGATGGAACCGAGGTGCGCTTTCCGCCGCATCTCTCGACGCAGCTCGTCTACGCCGTCAAGCCTGGTGACGCGGTCACCGTGCGCGGTCTCGAGGCGCTCAGCGTCCCACTAGTCACTGCGGTTTCCATTACCAACGACGCTTCGGGTCAGAGCGTCATGGACAATGGCCCCGGTTTCGGCGCCGGATCGAAAGGCCCCCCGCAACCGGGCCAGATGATGAGCGTCCAGCGCCGCGTGCAAACAACGTTGCATGGGCCTCGAGGCGAGGTAAACGGGGCAATGCTGAACGACGGCACGATCCTGCGGTTGCCGCCGCCCGAGGCCGAACGATTTGCATCGCTGCTTGCTCCCGGCCAAGCCATCGCCCTCCAAGGTGACGAGCTCGTAACGCCGATGGGCCGTGTCGTCGAGGTTCAGGCGCTCGGACCGTCGCCGACGCAACTGAACTGGGTGCAGCGCCCGGGCCCGCCACCCGGCGAGCGCGGCCCGCGCCCCTGAGCCAAATCCTTGCCCCTTTGAATCGAACGCGATGAACAGCCGTCCGCATTTGATCAGGCGTTTCGCGATCGCGCTCATTGCGACGGCGCTCGTCGCGGCGGGGACGCTCGTCGCGACAGGGGTTCTCCTCTTGATCGCAGCGCTCATCCCACGGGGAATCCATGCCGCGCGAAGCATCGGCGTCGATATTTTGGCGAGGCAAATAGCGTGGGGCGACGGGACGACGATCGCCGCCGTCGCGGTTTTCGCGGCGACCTACCTCGTCATCGCAATCGGCAAGCTGCCCGGCTATCAGCTCGACCGCGCCGGCGCGGCGCTGCTCGGCGCCAGTCTCATGGCCGGCCTAGGCGTCATCTCGCTCGACCAAGCTTACCGCGCGATCGATTTCGACACTATCACGCTCCTGCTCGGGATGATGATCGTCGTCGCCAACCTTCGCCTTTCGGGCTTCTTCCGGCTGGTGAGCAATTGGGTCGTGGCGCGCGCCCGCCACCCGCTCGTCTTGCTGTTGGCGATCGTGCTGGTGGCTGGCGCGTTCTCGGCCTTTCTGGTCAACGACACGATCTGCCTCGTCATGACGCCGCTCGTGCTCGATCTCGTCACAAGGCTCAAGCGCGATCCCGTCCCATACCTGCTGGCGACCGCGATGGCCTCTAACGCCGGCAGCACGGCGACGATTACTGGCAACCCGCAAAACATGATCATCGGCAGCCTCTCGCATATCCCTTACGGGACTTTCGCCGCGGCAATGTGGCCAGTGGCCGTTGTGGGCGTCGCCCTCACGGCGCTCCTCATCGCCCTCCTCTTCCGTCGCGAGTTTCTGACCAGCGAGCGTCTCGCGGCCGTTGTCCCGAGTCCGGCGCGCTACGACCGGCCTCTCGTTTTCAAGTCGGTTCTCGTGACGGTCGCGATGATGGTCTTGTTCTTCGCGGGCCAGCCAGTCGCCAAGGTGGCGATCGTTGGCGGCGCCTCGCTGCTGCTCACTCGCCGGGTCAAGGCCGACAAGGTCTATCGCGAAATCGATTGGCCGCTCCTCCTCATGTTCGTCGGGCTCTTCATCGTTGTCACCGGATTGGAAACGAGCGTGCTGACTCCAGAAACGATTGCAGCGGTCGGCCAACGCGCTCTCCAAAGCGTGCCTGTCCTCGCAGCAGTCACGGCCGGGCTGTCGAACCTCGTCAGCAATGTTCCGGCCGTTCTCGTTTTGAAGCCCTTCATCGCCGGGTCGTCCGATCCGCAACGTGCGTGGCTCGTCGTCGCGATGGCCTCGACGCTCGCCGGCAATTTCACGCTGGTCGGGTCGGTCGCTAATCTGATCGTCGCGCAGCGTGCGCGGGCGCGGGGCGTTGCCATCGGCTTCTGGGCCTATTTCAAGGTCGGCGCGCCGCTGACGCTGCTGACGATCTTGTTCGGCGCCTGGTGGCTATGACCCGGAATTAGTCAAGCAAGCTAGCGAGGAGCGATCTCATGAGCCCAATCTGGTTTACACCCTTTATCATCGTCGCCGGTGCGCTACAGGCGTTCGGTGCCGTAATGAGCGCGCAGCTGCGGGTCTCGCTCACCAACCCGTGGCTCGCCTTAACCGTGCTCTTCACGCTGAATGCTTTCTTCTTTGCCGGTCTCTTCGCCGTTCTACCGCGTCCGCTGCCAACGATCGCGGGAATTAGCGCCATGCCTTGGTGGGCGCCGCTGGCCGGGCTCACCGGCGCGGTCGCTGTCTTTGCCGGGCTTGCCTTCATTGACAAGATCGGGGCCGGGCCGGTCAATGGTCTGATTATCACGGCGAACCTCTTAACCTCGCTCTCCATCGACCACCTCGGCTTGATGAACATGCCGGTGCACGCCCTGAACGTCTGGCGCGTTATCGGCGGCGTTCTCATGACGGCCGGGATTGTCCTTGTCTCTCGGTTCTGATGTCGAGTCGCGATAGCCGGTTCGCATGAAAAGAGCGCGGTTTAGTTCGCGATGGCCCGCCTCAGACCGCGATTGGCGCCGGGATCGCCGGGTGGGGATCATAAGACTCGATCACGATGTCCTCGGCGCGGAAATCGAAGATCGATTTGACCTGCGGGTTGAGCTCTAGCCGGGGCGCGGCGCGCGGCGCGCGGCCGAGCTGGAGGCGCGCCTGTTCGAGGTGGTTCTGATAGAGATGCGCATCGCCAAGGGTGTGCACGAAATCGCCAACGTCGAGGCCGGCGACATGCGCGACCATCGCGGTCAGCAGCGCATAGCTTGCGATGTTGAAAGGCACCCCCAAAAACACATCCGCCGAACGCTGGTAGAGCTGGCATGAGAGGCTTTTCCTGCCATCCGCCGCCTCCGCGACATAAAACTGAAACAGGCAATGGCAGGGCGGAAGCGCCATCGCCGGCAGATCGGCGGGGTTCCAGGCGGAGACGATCAAACGGCGGGAAAAAGGATTCCGCTTGATTTCCTCCACGACAGAGGAAATCTGGTCGATGACACGCCCGTCCGGGGCCTGCCACGCCCGCCATTGCTTGCCATAGATTGGTCCGAGATCGCCGTTCTCGTCCGCCCATTCGTCCCAGATGCCGACGCCATGCGCGTTGAGATAAGCAATATTGGTGTCGCCCTTCAAGAACCACAAGAGCTCGTGGACGATGGATTTCCAATGCAGCTTCTTGGTGGTGACGAGCGGAAAGCCGTTCGCCAGGGCAAAGCGCATTTGGTAGCCGAAGATCGCGCGCGTTCCTGTCCCCGTCCGGTCCGCCTTAACCTCGCCGTCGCTGAGAATCTTGGCGAGAAGATCGAGATAGGTTTGCATGCGCGAACCTTACCGTCTTTTCGTGGCATTGGGCAATTCAACCGGAGCCCGGCCTCCCGGGGGAATCGCTATCGGCGTCCGCGCACCAGCTTTAGGACGGCTTGACCTTGATGACGGTGGACAGCATGTTCGGCAAGCTAGCGGTTCCAAACGCGTCACCATTCGATCATCGCCGCGCCTCTATGGATGGCATCGGCGGCTTTTGTGAAGCCCACTCCGTCGTGCAGGACGAGCGGCGGCGCGATCTCGAGCGGCGCGCGGGCACCTTTTTTCCCGCGCACGAGAACGCGCCCTGCCTTGCTCTCCCGCCGCGGATAAACCGGCAGCACCGTGATGGCGCCGGCGCGCCCCGCCATGCTTTGCAGGATAAGAGGCAAGGCGTCCGGACGATGGATCAGAATAAATAATCCGCCGGGCGCAACCAAAGCCAGCGACGCCACGATCCAGGCGGCAAGCGCGCCCTCGGCGGGCATGGCCTGCGCGCGCCGCTTTCGAAGGTCAGGCGAAAGCCGCGCCCGGCCCGGGTCGAGAAAAGGTGGATTGGTTATGACGAGGGCGGCGCTCTCATCGCGCAAGCCCGCGCCGCGCCTGCTCGGCTTCGACATCAGATTAACTTCAAGGACGTGGCCTCGGCCTGCGAGCTGATTTTGCAGAAGATTCGCGCGGGCCAATGCAGCGATGAAGGGGTCGTTCTCCAATAGGCCGATCTGCGCGCCGGGCCGCGTCACCGCCAGCGCCAAACCGGCGGCGCCAACGCCGGCGCCAACGTCGATGGCAAGGCCGGAAAAATCGGCCGGAGCCGCCGCCGCGAGAAGCACGGCGTCGGTGCCGCAACGGTGGCCCTCGGCCGGCTGACAAAGCAGGAGCCGGCCGCCGAGAAACGCA
Organism: Methylocella sp.; assembly: GCA_050728655.1. Classification (GTDB taxonomy): domain Bacteria; phylum Pseudomonadota; class Alphaproteobacteria; order Rhizobiales; family Beijerinckiaceae; genus Methylocapsa. Next base: position 22,296 of record JBOHJQ010000013.1, on the reverse strand, counting down.
TCCGCGACGACCGCCGGCGGGCGATCGCCAAATACCTCAGCCATCGTTCAATTCCGCGGCGAGACCCGCCTCGTTTAAAGCCATCCGGGCGCGCGCCGCGACATCGGCCGTGACAAGCACCCGGCGCGGCAAAAAGGACAAAGATCCCTCGAGCGCGCTCATATGCCGGTCGGCGACGAAAACCGCGAGGCCGATTTCCGCGAGAATTGCTTCAACCCGCGAAATCAGCACAAGGTCGTTGGTGCGCAAAAGCTCGATCAATCCGCTTTCCCCTCTGTTTTCCAGATCCCCCAAAATAGGCGGGCGGAATCGACATCCCGGCATGTAACGATTTCGGGCTTTTTATCAGTCGCGCGCGGAGCTTGCTTTGGCATTTGTTCGATGCTGCGCATTAATGCAATCTAGAGTTTGCCCGCCAGCCCTTTGCGTGGGAGAAGTGGTCCGCCGCAACCGGACGGATCGCGCTCCTAGTTGCGAAGCGCCAAGCCGCATACTAATAGAAGTGCCGAGCCGCGCCCTAATAAGTGCCGCCGATATTCGGAGAATTCAATCGTGGGCGTTGTCATCCCACTCGAAGAAAAAATGCAGGTGCCCGGCATCGACGGGCTTCTCGCCTTGGTCGCGCAGGATATGGAACGCGTCAATCAGACGATCCTTTCCCGCGCGGCCTCCGACATTGCAATGATCCCCGAAGTCGCCAACCATTTGATTGCGTCGGGCGGCAAGCGGCTGCGTCCGATGCTGACCTTGGCGACCGCCGGGCTTTGCGGCTATGCCGGGGCGGGACATATCAAGCTCGCCGCCGCGGTGGAATTCATGCACACCGCCACTCTCCTCCACGACGACGTCGTGGACGAGAGCGACATGCGCCGGGGCAAGCTCGCGGCGCGCATGCTATGGGGCAACGAGGCGAGCGTTCTCGTCGGCGACTTCCTCCTCGGCCAGGCTTTCAAAATGATGGTCGAGGTGGGCTCGCTCACCTGCCTCGATACGCTCTCGTCCGCTGCCGCCGTCATCGCCGAAGGCGAAGTCATGCAGCTTTCCGCCGCCAAGGATACCGCGACGAGCGAGGACGATTACCTCGCGGTGATCCGGGCCAAGACGGCCGCCCTGTTCGGTGCCGCTTCGGAGGTCGGCGCCCTGCTCGGACGGCGGCCGAAGCCCGAGATCGCGGCTTGCCGCGGCTACGGCATGAACTTCGGTATCGCGTTCCAGCTTATCGACGACGCGCTCGACTACGGCGGAACATCGGCCAAGCTCGGCAAGAATACCGGCGACGATTTCCGGGAAGGGAAGATAACCTTGCCGGTCGTTCTGTCGTTCCGGCGCGGTTCGCAAAAGGAGCGGGAGTTCTGGCGCCGCACCCTGGAGCAAGGCAAAATCGCCGAGGGCGACCTCGAGACCGCGATTGCAACCATGCACAAGCACCGCGCGCTCGCGGACACGATCGAGCGGGCCCGCCATTATGGCGCCATGGCGCGCGACGCCCTAGAGCTGTTTCCCGCCTCGGCGTGGAAATTTGCCCTGAGCGAAGTCATCGATTTTTGCGTCAACCGCGCCCATTGATGGTCCAGCGGCACCGTTTCGCCGATACAGAGCCGATCCTCCCTTGTTCGCTGCAATCGCGCAATCGGGCCCGCCGAGCCGCCCCATTCTGGCACGCAGTTCGCCCCCCTCTAGTAACCTGTTCTCAAGCTTACGCGACAATAATTGTCGCGCGCGGACGGCCGAAGTGCGCCAGGGCCCGCAGATGAGCGTGAGACGCGCATGGGTTATTCGCGGACCGGTTGGGCGGCGGGCGCCATTGCGCCATGGTGCCTTGGCATGGCGCTTGTCGTCTCGATGAGCGCGGATGCCGGCCAGGAAGGCGCGTCCGGTGCGTCTTTCGCGCCTTTCCCTTTGCGCGCGCCGGCGCCGCCCGCCGTGTTGGTCCCGGCGCAACCGCCGGCGCCTGGCCTCGATTTTGGCAAGTTTTCGGGTGAGGCGAGCGAGGTCTTGCGAGAAGCGAGTCTGTCGATCGGAGGCGGCGAAGAATTCAAGCGTCTGCCCGATGAAATCGAACCGCGCGCCGATTTGAAACGCGATGCCCGGCGGTTTCCTGTGGTCGACCGCAGCAACAAGGGAGATCCCTTGGCCGGTCTCCGGCCAGCATTCGACTCGAGACTTCGCGATTCCCAACACCTCGCCAGTTTCCGCGCCGACGACCTGATTTTCCATGTTGACGATAGCCAGCCGGCCGGCGCCTTCGCGGTTCCGGACGACGAAGTATCCGGTCCCGGCAGCGGCTTCGCGCCATGGCCCGCTGGCGACAGTCCGGTAACGGCGCGGTCCAGCGCCGAGGCGTCGCCGGGCCACGACCGGTCCGCGCTGACGATGCGGCCAGCCGCGATCAACGAACGGCAGATGCAAGGAGCGACGCCCGCGATCCGCCGCGCGATCACGCTCGGGTCTGCCACACCCGCCCCGGCGGATTCGGCACCGGTCGAGGTCGTGGCGCTCGCCGGGGTGCCTCGGACGCAAGGCATGGGCGAGATTCCCGCGACGGGGCTGCGGCAAAATTACGCGGCGCGCATCGATGAGGTCAAATCGGCGCGGGAAAATCGCTGCCTTGCCGAAGCCATCTATTTCGAAGCCCGCAGCGAATCCGGGGAAGGTCAGGCGGCGGTTGCACAGGTTGTGCTGAACCGGGTCTCAAGCGGGCTTTATCCGCCGACGATCTGCGGTGTTGTCTACCAAAACCGGCGGCATTACAACGCTTGCCAGTTCTCTTTTGCCTGCGAAGGCAAATCCCTGCGCATCGACGAACCCGATGCTTGGCGGCAGGCGGTCCGCATCGCCGGCGAAGTGACAAACGGCAAGACCTACGTCTCCGATATCGGCGGCTCGACCCATTTTCATGCCAATTATGTCCGGCCACGCTGGGCGAGAAGACTTGAAAAAATGGACGTTATTGGGCATCATATTTTCTATAAGCCAAGGCCTGGGCAGAGCTGATCCTTTGCGGTTCAGCGCCAACCTGTCCGATTGGCCGACCCGATCGATTTGGATGTGCCTCGGGCACCGCAGCGTAATCCCTACCGTGAAACCGCGTTCAAATTAGTCGGGGCAACGCAAAACGGCCATGTTCGTCGCGCGACATTGCATGATCGCGCCGTTGGCGGTCGGGCTATCGCCTATTGCACGGAGAGACGGTTATATGCCGACCAAGCTAAAGATTGCCCGGAAAGATCGTGGCCGGTGTTGCCGCCGCCGTGGCTGGCGCGGATTCGTGGTGCTCTTGGCTCTGGCGTTGACTTTTCCGGCCGCGCTAGCGAGCGCGCAAGCGCGGGCGCGGGAAAATTTGGCGATAGCAGCGCCTTTCGAGGTCGGCGAAAGCCCGTCCGGCAATTATCTCGCCGCGCTTGTCGCGGGCTCCGAGCGCGATACCGTGGCCGCGGCGACTTTCTTTCGCGAGGCGCTGCGGTCCGATCCGCGCAATCCGAATCTGATTGAGCGCGCCTTCGTCGCGGCGGTCTCGAACGGCAATATGCAAGACGCCTTCGGCCTCGCCGATCGTCTGGTCGCGCGCGATCCAAAGAATGGCCTGGCCCACCTCGCCCTAGGCGTCAAGGCGATTAAGGCGAGGCGCTTCGCCGCCGCGCGCGCCTATTTCGCGAAGGGCGGCACCGGCCAGCAGCGCGACATTACCGCGACGCTGCTGACCGCTTGGTCCTATGCGGGCGCCCGCGATGCGCGTCGCGCGCTCGACCTCGTCGCTAAGCTCCGCGGCGAAAATTTCGGTGTTTTCCGGGATTATCATGCTGCCCTCATCGCCGACGCCGCCCATAATTCGCAAGAGGCCTTGAAGCGAATCAAGGCGGCCTATGCCGCCGATAAGAACACTCTGCGTCTTGTCGATGCCTATGCCCGTTTCATGGTCCGCCACGGTGACCGCGACGAAGCGCTCCGGGCCTATGAGGCCTTCGATCAAATTCTTCCCAACCATCCAATCATCGCCGCGGCGCGCGCCGACATCAAGGCCGGCAAACCGCTTGAGCCGCTGGTCAAGGATGCCCGGGAAGGCGCGGCTGAAGTGCTCTATGGCCTTGGCGCCGCCGGTAGCCAGCAAGGCGACGAGCTTGCAGCCATGATCTATCTGAGGCTCGCGCTCTATCTCACCCCGCAAAACAGCCTCGCCATCATTACCTTGGGCGATATCTACGAGCGCCTCAAACAGAACGAGCAGGCCATCGACGTGTATGAAATGGTGCCCGATAACGATCCCTTGCGCACCACGGCCGATATTCAGACCGGCCAGATTCTCGAAGCGTTGGGCCGCCCGGACGAGGCCGCCAAATTTCTCAAGCGGATCGTCGACGAAAACCCAAAAAACGAGGACGCCTTATCCGCGCTTGGCAATCTGCACCGCGCGCACAAGCACTATGCCGAGGCGATCGAAACTTATTCGCTTGTCCTGGCCGGGAAGGCCAAGCCCGAAAAGGCCAACTGGCCGATTTATTATTTCCGGGGGATTTCCTACGAGCGCGAAAAGAAATGGCCGGAGGCGGAGGCGGACCTCGTGCAGGCGCTCGCTCTCTATCCGGATCAGCCCATGGTCTTGAACTACCTTGGCTACAGCTGGGTCGATCAGGGCATGAACCTCGACGAAGCCTTCAACATGCTGCGCCGCGCGGTCGAATTGCGGCCGACCGACGGATATATCGTCGATAGTCTCGGCTGGGCGAATTACAAGCTCGGCCGCAACGACGAGGCGGTCAAGGAACTCGAGCGGGCAATCGACCTCAAGCCTTCCGATCCCGTGATCAACGACCATCTCGGCGATGCCTATTGGCGTGCGGGACGCAAACTCGAGGCGCATTTCCAGTGGAATCACGCGCGCGACCTCGATCCCGAGCCGGAGGATAAGGTCAAAATCCTGCTCAAGATCGAGCATGGTCTCGGCGAGGAGACGCATCCGGCCGCGGCGCAAACCGAACCGAAAAGAAACGGCGGCTAATACGAGCCTCCCCAGGGCGCAACCCCAACGCGCCGCATAGCGCGACGCGGGATATTGCGAGGCGCACGGCCCGGACGCGTTTGCGATATCGCTTCCAATGAACCTTGACCGCGGTCTTGCCCCAAACTCTCACCGAACGCGCGCCCGCGAAAATCAATTTGACCCTGCACGTGACCGGGCGCCGCGCCGACGGCTGGCACACGCTCGAAAGTTTTGTCGCCTTGTCGCGCGGAGGCGATACGCTTAGTCTCACCGAGGGCGAACCGCTCTCGCTTTCCGTCGAGGGTCCGGCGGCGGCGGCCACGGGAAGAGTTGAAGATAATCTCGTTTTGCGCGCCGCGCGGCATTTTGCTGAGCGCTATCCCGACGCCAAGCTCGGCAGGTTCCGTCTTGTCAAGCGATTGCCGGTGGCGGCGGGGCTTGGCGGCGGATCGTCCGATGCGGCGGCGGCGCTGCGGCTGCTCGCGCGGGCCAATGCGATCTCGATCGGCGACGCGCGGGTGCTCGACGCCGCGCGGGCAACCGGAGCGGATGTGCCTGTGTGTCTCGCGAAGCGCGCAAGGATGATGCGGGGCGTCGGCGATGAGCTAGGTCCGCTCCTCGTGCTGCCGCCGCTCATCGCCCTGCTCGTCAATCCGGGCGTGCCGGTCGCAACAAGAGAAGTTTTCTCGCTGATGAAGATCGCGCAGGGCAGCAAGACCGGTTTCGGCGGACACCCCGAGCTTTATAAAGGAATGCCGGCGGAAGCATTGATCGCGGCCCTTCGCAAAGGACGCAACGATATGGAGAGCGCCGCGTGCCGGCTCGCCCCGGTCATCGGCGACGTGCTGTCCGTGCTTGGCGCCGCGGCGGGGTGCCGCCTCGCCCGCATGTCAGGCTCCGGCGCAACCTGCTTTGGCATTTTCCAAGATTGCCGGTCTGCGGCCCGAGCGAAAAAAGCAATTCTCCGCGCGCATCCCTCCTGGTGGGCGAAGACATGTGTGTTGAGTTGATGCGAGGGGCCCATATAAGCGGATGCCCAATATGCAAATAATGGACGCGGAAACCAAGCCGCGATTTTTCTGGACGCTGAGCCCGAGGACGATACGCCAGAGGCCTTCATGTCCAGGACCGGTAGGCTGGCGGCCGGTATCGAAACAAAGTGGGCCGATAGGCTGGGCCGTTTCGTCAAAGCCTGAAGCTTGCCGGCGTCACCTGCCGAATTGGGCGCCAGTTCCGGTGTCCCCAACAGGTCTCGCGCCGGCTGATTCGCAACGAATTCTCGCCAAGCCCGACCGCCGCGAATCGAGCTTAAACGTTGGTGCTCGTCTTGCGGCGCAGCCTTATGACGACGTCCACCTTGACGATTTCATAACCCTCCGGTGGCGTGACATCGCCGGCAAATTGCATCCCCGCGAGAGGAATATCCGCGATCTCGCCGGTATCTTCAAACAAAAAATGGCTATGATCGCTCGTATTCGTATCGAAAACCGTTTTTGTACTGTCGATTGCGAGCCCGCGCACGATGCCAACTTGGGCGAAGAGATTAAGTACATTATAAACTGTCGCCAGCGAAGCAGGCATTTTCAAAGCATTGGCCTCCGCCGCCAAGGTATCGGCCGTTACATGCCTATTGCCTTTGCTGAAGAGAAGTCTCGCAAGACCTAGACGCTGACGGGTGGCCCGCAGACCATATCGCTCCAAAAGCGATCTATGCGGGTATTTGCTAGGCGGCGCGTCCGCCGCAAAACTAGCTTGCGAAAAATCTGCCATGGCACACGCGTCCCAAAATGCCGCCCTTCGCGCCGCGCGCGGCGCGGCATTGGGCCAAATCTGTTCGCGGCCAGTCATTTCGCCGGTTGCCCAATTTGACAACTTTACATCGCTGCGCGAAATTATTCAACGCCATGGTTTGGCTCTTCGTATGGGGCCTTTGGCCGTGACGGCTTGACGCCGGCAGGAGTCCGTTTCAGACAGGAGTAACATTGGCCTCGATTTATGCGGGAATACCAAATTCGATGAATGGCGATTTGGGCCGCGCGATGAGGAGGATACGCCAACAATGACGCCAGCGGCAAACGATTCTGGAACCGGAACCTCGCGAGAAGCGGCAAGTTTGCGGGCATCGCCGCGGCTGTTCGAAAACGCCCTGCTCGACAAATTGTCGCGCGTCCATTGGTCCACGCCGCTGTTTGTTTATTTGCCGTTGGTTTTCGTCCTCGCGGGCTTGAGTCTGAAAGCTTACGATGCCGGGCTCGTCCTTTGCGCCACGGCGCTTGGTTATTTTATTTGGACTCTGACCGAATATTTCGGCCACCGCCTGCTGTTCCATTACGAGTTTCCAGGCCGATTCGGCGCGCGCATTCATTTCCTCATCCATGGGGTTCATCACGTGCACCCCAACGATCCGCTGCGCCTCGTCATGCCGGTGTTGCTCAGCGGACCGATCATGCTGCTTGCCTACGCGGTCTTGCGACTCCTGCTCGGGCTGCCCCTTGGGTATCCGGTGTTGATGGGTTTTATCATCGGCTATCTCGCCTATGACATGGTGCATTACTATTTGCATCATGGCGAGCCCAAGACCCGTTTGGGCCTGATTTTGCGGCGTCTCCACATGCTGCATCATTTCCGCGATGCGACGCGCGGCTTCGGGGTGAGCGTGCCTTGGTGGGATTATGTTTTTAAAACCGCGCATGTCGGCACGGAGCGCGGCGGGACCGGCACTTGAACTTGGAAACGGCGACCGAGCGCGGGATCCGTGTAGAGTTCCCGAGCGCCAGGTGGCGGTGACCCGCAAGTTTGCTCAGCCTAAGCGGGAAGCGGTTTAGCTATCCGGGTTGTTTTTTTGCTCCAGCCGCGCCTTGAGCACAAGCAGTTTCGCGAAGGGCGAGTCCGGGTCCAGCGGCCTTTCACGAGGCTTCCTCTCCCTTTCGCCAAGACGTCCTTCGCTGCGATCGCCCGGGCCGCCGCGGTTCAGCTCTCCCGCCTGCTTCCGGCCGCGATGGCCTCCAAAGCGCGGCCTCTGTTCGCCTCGCCCCTGCTCGCCGCCATCCTTGCGGCGATCTTCTAGACCGTTCCGCCGGGACCTTATAGGCACGTCCACAAGCGCCGCCTTTCCGGCCCCCTCGCCATAAGGTGACTGCACAGTCGCCCCGTCGCGAGGAATGGCGAGGAGTGCGGTTGTTTCCAGCGTGGCGGTATCGCGAGCCACGGTGGACGCTTCTTCGCGCGGCTGGACATGTCTTTTGCGCGTCCGCGCCTCGTGCCTGCGCGCATGATGATGCAGCCGGTGCGGCCGCCAGATTTCGATCAGTGGCTCTTCTACCGGCAGCGGCTCCGAGGAACTTCCTTCGCCGCCCGCCTCCGGAGTGCCAATTTCGCTCGTCTCGACTCCGTTTGCGCCCGCCGGCCTCGCATCCGGAAGCGCGGCCGCGGACGGAAGGTCTGAAGTGACGGTGTCCGCAATGGCATCCAGCCCGGGCATGGCAACCCCAGCCGATTCGTCCGGCTGCCCATTGCAAGCGCCCGGTTCGGCCGGTGGTTCCTTGGCTTGCGGATCTGGGCCCGCGTCCAAACCGCACTCCGGTGTCGGCTCAACTCCGGCCGCGGCGCGCAAATCCACGCTGATCGGCGGACCTTTGCGGTGTTCGGGCACATAGCCAAGCGCGCGAAGGATCGAGGCGAAGCTATCGCCCGAGCAGCCGGCAAGCGAGGTCATCGCGACCGTGACAACAAAGCCATCGCCATCGGCCGCGCCCGGCGGCGGATCGCCCGGACTGACGCCGGGCCGATAGCTTACCGCCGGACGAATCAAATCGGCGAGGCGCTCCAAAATATCGACGCGCACCGCGCGATCCTCGCAAACGCGGAACCCAGCCGCCCGGTACAAATTCTTTTGAACATCCTTGCCGGCGGCTAAGGAGGTGCGCCCGGAAGCGGCGAGATGAAGAACGTCGTCGAGGCCCTTGACCGCATCGCCGCCGCCATGCTTCAAGGCATAAAGCTGGGCGGCGAGGGCGCGCGGGGCGGGCTTTATCAAATTCGGCAGATAGAGATGGTAGGCGCCAAAGCGGACGCCGAATTTCCGCAGCGCGGCTCGAGCCTCCTGGGAAAGGCTCTTCACCGCGTCGGCCACCCGCGCGCGATCGAGAACGCCGAGGGATTCGGCAGCCTGGAACGCTATGCCGCGCGCGATGCCATCGAGCCCCTCGCCTTTTTCGAGCTCGACAAGCGGCCCGAGAAGCTTTGCGACATGCTGGGCAAGCCAAACATCGAGCCGCCGCTGGACCATTGCGAGCGCCTGGCCGGTCAATTGTTCGTCCGCCAGTATCGACACCCGCGGTTCGAGCACATGCGGGCCCGCGCAGATCTTGCCGATGGGCTCGCCGAGCCAGCGGATGATTCCGTCATTGGCAAGTAGGAAAGCTTCGTCGACAGCCTCGCTCACCCGTCCCGCGCGACCCTCGATTTCGCTCGCCAAGGCCCTTTGCGCGGCGGCGTTCAGAGCCTTAGCGGCTTCGCCCGCCGCCTCCGGGTCGGCCGTGAAGCGAAATCCATTGAGCTGGCCGACGTGCTGGCCCTCAACCAGCACATCACCGCTCGGAGTGACCTCGGCCTCCAACATGGCGTTCTCCCTTAGGCGGCGCATGAGAACGCTCGTCCTGCGGTCAACGAACCTTTGGGCGAGACGTTCATGCAAGGCGTCCGACAATCTGTCCTCTACCCGACGCGCGGCATTCTGCCAATGGGCGGGATCGCGCAACCAGCCAGAATGGTTGGCAATGAAGGTCCAAGTTCGTATCTCGGCGAGCCGCGCCGACAGATTGTCGAGATCGCCGTCGACGCGGTCCTGCGCCGCGACATGACGGGCAAACCACTGCTCCGGGATTTGCCCCGCGCGCACGACAAAGGCAAAGACCGAAAGCACGAGTTCCGCGTGCGCCGCCGGCGAAAGCTTGCGATAATCGGGGATTTGGCAGCATTCCCAAAGGCGCGCGATATCGGCCCTAGACTTCGCCGCCCGCACCACTTCTTCGTCGCGGGAGGCGACCTCGAGCACCATTTGGTCTTCGGCAAGCGGCGCTCTGATCAGGCCTTGCTCCTTCGGCAAAGTGTCGAGCGAGGCGGCGAGACCGGCAATAGAGGAAAAATCGAGGTCCGTACTGCGCCATTGCAGCGTTCGCACCGCATCGAAGCGATGCTCCTCCAGCCGCTCGACAAGCTCGGCATCGAAGGGGGCGCAGCGCCCGGTCGTGCCGAAAGTCCCGTCGCGGAGGTGGCGGCCCGCGCGGCCGGCGATCTGACCGAACTCGGCGGGCGTCAGGCACCGGTGCTGCCAGCCGTCGAACTTCCGGGCGGCCGCGAAGGCGATGTGGTCGACATCGAGATTGAGTCCCATTCCGATCGCGTCGGTGGCAACGATGTAATCGACATCGCCATTTTGATAAATGTCGACCTGGGCGTTGCGGGTGCGGGGCGAGAGCGCGCCGAGGACGACGGCCGCGCCGCCGCGCTGGCGCCTGATCCATTCGGCGATCGCATAGACATCCTCGACGGAAAAGGCGACGATCGCGCTGCGGGGCGGCAGGCGGGTCAATTTCTTGTCGCCCGCGAAACTTAGCCTAGACAGGCGCGGGCGGGCAAAAAAGCGGGCGCCGGGCAAAAGCTCGCGCACGGCGCGGTGCATGGTCGCGGCGCCGATCAGCAAGGTCTCCTCGCGCCCGCGCCGGTGCAGCAGCCGGTCGGTGAAGATATGGCCGCGGTCGAGATCGGCGGCGAGCTGAATTTCATCCACCGCCACGAAAGCGAGGTCGAGGTCGCGCGGCATCGCCTCGACGGTCGAAACCCAGTAGCGCGGCGCCTCCGGCTTTATCTTTTCCTCGCCGGTGATGAGCGCGACGGCGGCCGGGCCGGCCTTTTCCACGGCGCGGTTATAGACCTCGCGCGCGAGCAACCTGAGCGGCAGGCCGATCATCCCGCTGGAATAGGAAAGCATCCGCTCGATGGCGTAATGCGTCTTGCCGGTGTTGGTCGGGCCGAGCAGCACGTTCACTCCGCTGGCGCGGTCCGGCGAATAGGCTTTGGCGGCCGGAAAGGAAATGTTCATTGGTTAACCGGCGCGGAATAACGATCAGCTGCGTGCGGCAGCGGTGACGGTTCTTGGTTATCCGGCTGCAACACAGCGAGATTCGCCTGGAAGAGCCCATCGTCTTGGGCCCATCGCCGCTCAGCCAATAGGCCGCGATCGGAACGGCTGCGCGCCGACAGGAAGACTTGCGTGCTCACCTTCCGTCTTTGGCCGTTGTATCATAACGGCGCTTTTATGTATCACAAAGAGGCTGCCGCTGGCACATTGTTTCCGGTTCGAACGGGAGACGAACGAATCGCGCCCGAATCGCTGACCTGCCGTAAATCCTTGTTTGTTCACCACAATATGTCGGCGAGGAGGGCACTCGAAGCGCTACCGATAGTAAAAAACTCGGATTCCCGCCGGAACGCGAAGCTTTGACACGCGGGACCCGGATGGACTCCGGAGGCTCTCTATGTCAACCGCCGAAAAGCAATTTTGTCGCGCGAAAAAGTGAGCCGCCGTCCCTTGCCCTACCCTTCGAAGTACTTCCGCATGATCCGGTCGCGGTAGCCGGTGAGATTTTTGTGCTTTTCGGCCGCGGTTCTGATTGGCGTGGCGAACACCGGGGTCAGAAAACCCGCGACGAACGCGAACACCGCCGCATCCGCCCCACAGGGTCTTTCGCCCATCAAAAAAGCCTTATCCCCGATAAGGGTCGCGAGTGCTTCGACGTCGGCAATCGCGAGCTCGTCTTGCTCGGCCGGCGTGTGGCGGCCAAATCCTTGCAGTTTCAATCTCTTCGCAACTTTGCGGCGAATCAGGCCTTGGACCACCGGCCGGAGCGGCATGGGCACGGCCTTGAAGAATTGGGCCGGCCCCTTGGCAAAATTGGCGTCGTCGAGCCAGCGCGCCGCCACCAGAGCGAAATAGAGATGTTCCTCGCACATTTTCTCGGCCGCCCAGGCCACTGCCCTCTGCTCTGGCGGCAAGCCGGCGTCAAAATCAAAACCGTATTTTTTCTCGATATGAAAGCGGATGAACGTCGAATCGGCAACGAACAGGCCGCCGTCATCGATATAAGGCAGCTTGCCCTTTGGCGCCTTGCGAAACCCGCCGCGATCTTCGCTGTATTCGAGGCCAGCGAGCTTCAAGAGCAGCATGGCCTTCATAACAAAAGGACTGGGATCTGGAAGCGCGAACAAAGGCCCAAACGTGTAGAGCGTGATCATGGCAGTGGGCTCCGTCTCTCATTCGATGCCGCGCCGCGGAATTCATCAATGCGTGCTGGTCGTCGTCAGGTGTGAAGGCTCGACCGAAAATTCGACCGCGTCGATGACGGCGGCGCCGGCCAGGGTCATCAGCGCGACATGGAAGGGCACGACAACGTGCGCCCGTTCGATTGGCGCGAGCCAAGCCTCGATGTCCCTGTTTTCAGCCATGAATTTTGTCGATTTCGAGTCCCGCTTGTGACCGGAGACGGGCATGTAGCGCGCGGCGCAGACCGAAACCGGACCAGAGTATCCATCGACCGCCACCTCTCTTACGCCAACATAGTGGAGCGTGATATCGAATCGGAGATAGCCGTCGTAGACCGGGATCGTCCGGTTGCACGCGGCCGGACCGACCAGAGGTTGGCCCTCGGGAACCGCCATGATCAGGGCGGTCGCCGGATCGAGAATGTTGCGCTTGTTCGCCGCGGTGACCTGCACCCTTCCTTCCTTGTCCTCGAAAGGCGGGAAGATCTCCACGGCCTTGACGTTTCCAGCATCGAGCGACATCCGCACCGTCCGGCTCCCTTGCGAACTGGCGGACGTTGTCGCATAGGTGGAAGGCGCGATGCCGCCTCTGCGCAATGCGCCGGTCGCGACGAGCGCCAGCTTGACATTCGTGACCATCGCCGCGACGCCAGTGAGCTTGGCATTGAGATCGATCCGGTAGCTTACGGGACCGAGCGACCCTGCGGCAGCCACCTCCCCAATAGGAAAGCCGATCAGGCTGACCGTGTAGCGCGCCCGGAATTCATCGGCGCGAGCCAAAGCCATGCAAGGGCCGCCAATCAGCAACCAAACAAGACTGAGCGTAACAAGAAGCGCGCGTGCTTTCCCCTTGAAATCAGTCATTTCAGCACCCGCGATCAGCTAACAAAAACAAGAACACCTCGTAAATCCGCCGCTTTCATGGCTCGAAAGCCCGCGAATCGCATCGCCCAGGGTGGCATCATATCAGGATCGCGTGCAAATGCCATTGCCGCGCCACCAGCGCCCGCACCGGTTTCCGCGCTGAGCGGACGTTTTCTTCACATGCTTGCCTTGCGAGACCGGATTTAGGCTATTGTTCGATCTGGAGGGTCGGGGATTGCCGACGCCGGCGCGAAAGGGTTTCCAAGTGGCAAACATGCGGTGGGGGCACGGTTGGCTTGTTCTAGCGGCGAGCGTATTTGGATGCGCCGGCGTGCGGGCGGCAGCGCCCTTGCCACGGGTCCAGGTCCTCGCCGGCTTATGCGAGTTATCGGTCGACGGCACGAACACCAAATGCCGGATTTTACCGCGGCCGGCGTATTCTGCTGCCGCGTATCGGCGGACCACGATCCCTCGGGTCTGGTTTAGCGCGTTTCCAGTCCTGGCCTACGTCGATACGCGGAGCCTGACCGGCAATGATCGCCTCCAATGCTCCGGCCGCACCGGCCGGACGCGGCTCGATATCGCGCCAACCGTCGGTGCCTCATTCGTTGCTTGCGGCCCACAAGGCCAGACGTTCCGGCTCGCCGAGATAGATGACGCCGCGCAAGAAAACAAACCCGCCGGGAACCAAGGCGGAAACACCGCGCCCCCCTACCTCGCAACAACCCAAGCTTCCCCGGCGGCCGCACCAGCCGACGCGGCCGGGCGTTACGCCATCCTGCGCGACGGCGGCAAGGATAGCGGATGCATGCTGACCTTGGACAACCAAGGAAAGGCGCCGGGCAGGAAAAAGGCTTCGCTCGCGCCCGGTTGTCGCGACCAAGGGATCGTGATTTTCGATCCGGCCGGCTGGCAAATTGTCAACGGCCGTCTCGTGTTGACAGCGCGCAAGGGCCATAAAACCTACCTTGACGCGCAACCGGATGGCACCTGGAAAAAAGACCCAAAGGAAGGCAAAAGTCTCACTTTGAAGAAATTATAACCGGATATTCGGGTTTTCCGGCGCGCCGCGGCCCGTTTCAGGGACGACGGCGTTAACCTACAGTTCTAGTTGAAAAAAACGCGGCGGTTTGAATCAACCGCCGCGCCTCTTTTGATATTGGCTATTGCTCTCAACCCTCGCTCGCGGGTTTTTTAGGGCCGCCATGCGAGGCATGGCCCCCCTTGCGGCCGGCCTCGGATGCAAGCGTGTGATTGCGCGAAAAGCTGCGCTTGTTGGGATTGACGCTCTGACCGCCCTTGCGCCCGGCCGCGGCGGCCAACGCTGGGTTTTGCGAAAAACTCCGCTTTTCGTGTGGCACACTCTCGCCGCCCTTGCGCGCGATCGCCCGCTGCTTCTCGGGATCCATGGAGGCGAAGCCCCGCGTCGAAACCGACGATTTCTTGGAAGATTCCATTGAAGCGCTCATCGTTCCTCTCTCAAAAAAATTACTGTTCACCTTGATATAGGTAATGTTTGGCTGCGGTAAAGGTTGCTAACTCTCATTCAAGTTCGCGTTACCAGCTTGACCTTTGCAGTTGGCTGAACCCGACGGGGGACCGAGGCGCGCGCCCAGCTGCGGGCGTATCGGTCCGATCTAGCTTATTCTAATATGGAAATTATAACGACTTGGTGAACAGGAAGTCGAATGCCTTATGGATGCAATGTCGGCGGCACGCATTATGTCTTTGCGGATTTACGCATGCTTCTTGCGCGCGCCTCGCCGGATCGCGCCGGCGACCGCCTCGCCGGTCTTGCCGCGGAAAGCGGCGAAGAGCGCGTCGCCGCGCGCATGGCCCTCGCCGATTTGCCGCTTGCGCGCTTTCTCGACGACCCCGTGGTGCCTTACGAGTCGGACGAGGTGACACGGCTCATTCTGGATACGCATGACGCGCACGCCTTCGCGCCAATCGCCGCCATGACGACCGGGGAGTTTCGCGATTTTCTGCTTTCCGACGCGGCAACCAACGAAATGCTTGCGGGCATCGCGCCGGGCATCGCGCCGGAAATGGCGGCGGGGGTGTCAAAACTCATGCGTAACCAGGATCTGATCGCCGTTGCGAAAAAGATTTCGGTGGTCACGCGATTTCGCACCACGATCGGCTTGCCAGGCTGCCTCTGCGTGCGCATCCAGCCCAATCACCCGGCCGACGATCTCGCGGGCATCGGTGCGTCGATCCTCGACGGCCTCATGTATGGCTGCGGCGACGCCTGCATCGGGATCAATCCGGCATCAGACAGCGCCAAGCAGGCCTTGGCTCTTCTTGAACGAATCGACGAGCTGCGGTCGCGTTTCGAAATTCCCGTGCAATCCTGCGTGCTCGCCCATGTGACGACAACCATGCAGGTCATGCAGCGGGGAGGTCCGGTCGATCTGGTTTTTCAGTCGATTGCGGGGTCCGAGGCAGCCAACCAAGCGTTCGGGGTGAACCTCGCTCTTCTCGACGAAGCCCGTGACGGCGTAAGGTCGCTGCGCCGCGCTCCGCCTAGCGCCAACCTCATGTATTTCGAAACCGGCCAGGGCGCGGCGCTGTCGGCGCAAGCGCATCACGGCGTCGATCAACAAACAATGGAAGCGCGCGCCTATGCGGTGGCGCGGCGCTACGCGCCTTTGCTCGTCAATACGGTCGTCGGCTTTATCGGCCCGGAATATCTCTACGACGGCAAGGAAATCATCCGGGCGGGGCTCGAGGACCATTTCTGCGGCAAGCTGATGGGTCTGCCGATGGGTGTCGATGTCTGCTACACCAACCACGCCGAAGCCGACCAAGACGACATGGACAATCTCCTCACGCTTCTTTGCGTCGCCGGCTGCAACTATGTCATGGGGGTTCCCGGCGCCGACGACATCATGCTCGGCTACCAATCGACCTCCTACCATGACGCGCTCTATGCGCGCTCCGTGTTGGGCTTGCGGCCGGCGCCGGAGTTCGAGGCCTGGCTCAAAGCCTTCGGCATCATGGACGCGCATGCGCGGGTGCGGCCAAGCCGTTCGGGCGCCGCGCGTCTCCTCGCGGCGGCGCCGCGATGACTCGGTCGCCATGACTCTGCCGAAAAGCGATTTCTGGGATTTTCTGCGCCGCGCGACGCCCGCCCGCATCGCGCTTGGCCGCGTGGGCGATGGCCTGCCCACGGCCCGCGTGCTCGAATTCGAGCTCGCGCATGCCCGCGCCCGTGATGCGGTCAAGGCAAGTCTCGATCATGAAACCCTGATGGCGGAGCTTGCGGAGTGGCGGCCTATTCTTGTCCGAAGCCAGGCCCAGGACCGCATAACGTTTCTCCAGCGGCCGGATCTTGGCCGCCGCCTCGCGCAGGACTGCGCGGAAAACCTCGCGCCAGGCAGGTATGACGCCACGATCATCATCGCCGACGGGCTGTCCGCAGGCGCGGTGCAAGCGCAAGCCGGGTTGCTGTGCAAAATGCTGATGGCGGCAAAAAATTTCGTTTTCGCCCCTCCCGTCGTGGCGCTTCAGGCGCGGGTCGCATTGGGCGACGAGATCGCGGCGAGACAAGGCGCGGTGCTTGCCGTCGTGCTCATCGGCGAGCGCCCAGGCCTTTCCTCCCGCGACAGCGTGGGCGCCTATATCACCTTCGGCCCGAAGCCGGGCGTGACCAAGGACGCCGAGCGCAATTGCGTCTCGAATATCGGCGGCCATGGCCTTTCCTTGGACGAGGCGAGCCGGCGCATCCGTGCCATCATGGCGCTCGCCCGGACGCTCCGGTGCACCGGGACGTTATTGAAGGAAGACGAGGCCCTCGCTTTGTTGCCGCCGGCGCCGGGAACATTAAACCAAATCGCGTGAAGTCCCCGGCGCAAATCAAGCCACTGGGCCGCCGGTCTTTGCAGGTCAAAACCGGCCGATCGCGGCGCGGGCGCGCCAAAATTCTTGGCTAAATGAACGAAGATGCGGATAAGCTTCGTATCTTCGTCGATGGAGATCAAAGCACCTTAAATTTTGCAGGGAAAAGGGCCTGCCGCAACAACCGGAGTGCCCGGACAGCTGGTTCCGGAACATGCTTTCTAAGACGCGAATAGACCTCGGAAGGGGCGCGCTGGAACGGAGCCAGGATTTCCTCGGCTCTGGCGAAAAGCTCTGGCGCCACCTCGAAATCCGCCGCCGCGGCGTTCTCTGCTACTTGTTCGGGACGGGTTGCCCCGACGATCGCCGATGATACTTCCGGCCTGCGCAGCACCCAGGCAAGCGCAAATTGTGCCAAACTCAAGCCGGCTTCCCGCTCGGCCAAGAGCTTCACCTGTTGCACGGCCTTTAACACGGGAGCCCGCAGCCACCATTGCGGCAGCATCGCGCCCATTGACGCATGTCCGGCCCTGGACCCCGTCGGCGGCGGCGCGCCAGGCGTGTACTTGCCGGTCAGCACGCCTTGAGCGAGCGGCGACCAGACGATCTGGCCGATGCCGAGCGCGGCGCAATGCCGAAAAATCTCGTTTTGCGGCGCGGGCCAAAGCATCGAATATTGCGGCTGACTCGACACGAAACGCGCGGCGCCGGGCATTTTCGCCGCAACCTCGATCTTGTCGAGCGGCCATTCGCTAAAGCCGATATAGCGCGCCTTGCCCTGACGGACGGCCGTGGTCAAAGCCTCCATCGTCTCGTCGAGCGGGGTTTCGTCGTCATAGCGGTGGCATTGATAGAGATCGATATAGTCTGTCCCAAGTCTTCTCAGGGAAGCGTCGAGCTGCTTGACGATCTGGGCGCGGGACAGCCCTCGGTCCGTGTCGCTCATCGGGAAGAAAACCTTGGTCGCCAAAATATATGATCCGCGATCGATGCCGCGCAGCGCCTCGCCAAGCACGCTCTCCGCCGCGCCGCGGCCATACACATTCGCGGTATCGATGAAATTGATCCCAAGGTCGAACGCCTTATGGACGCAGGCCAGCGCCTGGCGCTTTTCGACGCCGCCCGAAAAAGTCAGCCAGGAGCCAAGCGAAATGATCGAAACCCGCAGGTCACTGGCACCAAGCTGGCGGTATTTCAACGCGAAGCTCCCCAATTAATCTCGAACCAGAAGCTCGCCCCGGGAGAGCGAAATAGTTTCCCTATGCGAGCGGCACTACTGCTTTGCAAGCAGATCTCGGATTTCCGCGAGCAGGGCGTCGGAGCGCTGCGGAGCGAGCGAGCCCTCGCGCGCATCTGCATTTTTTGCAACAAGGGCATTCCTGATCTCTTCGAGCAAGGCCTCCGAGCGCGAGGGAAGCGGCGGCGGCGTGGGCGATTCCGACTTTTTCAGCGTGTTCAACGCGCGAATAACCAGGAACAGAATGAAAGCAATGATCAGAAAGTTCACCGCTATCGTCAGGAAATTGCCCCAGCCGAGAACGGCGCCCTGTTTCTTCGCCTCGGTGTAAACGGGCGAATTGATAGCCTTGGAAAGACCGAGAAAATGATTGGAAAAATCAAGGCCGCCGGAGAGGGCGCCAATGATAGGCATGATGAGGTCGTCGACGAGCGAGCCGATGATCTTGCCAAAGGCCGCGCCGATGATTACCGCAACAGCGAGGTCGACCACGTTGCCCTTCAGGGCGAATTCTTTGAATTCCTTAAGCACGCCATCTCCTCCCATAATATTTCCCACGGCCCTTCCCGATGGGGCAGTTTAGCGCCACGCGGAGGTCGTTATTTGGCGTTCGGCCGGGACGATAGGCTGTTGAAGTCCGAATAAAACCAAACATGCGGGACCATAGCTACCCCCTCATCGGTCAGTGCAGCGCCGTCTTTTTGGCGGATGTTGGGCTCGCTGGCGTTCGCGCAAGCTGTTGCTTTCGCCCGCTTAGCGCGGTCCAGGGCTTGCGCAGACTCTGCACAAAGCTCACAGCGCCAAAGCTGCAGCCGCCGGTTTCCCGGAGGCCGCCGAAGGGTGACGCTCGCTTGGCAGCTGCCAAACCTTCTCCAGCGAGAGCACCCTATTCCTAATACCGGAAGCCGCCAAAAGACAGTGAAATCGAAATAGCCTCAGGCTCAGCGATCAATCGCCGAACCCCTTTTTCGATGCTTTCATGGCACTCTGTCACATGGCAGTAGTGCCCTTCACTTGAGATGCTGGGCGAGAAACTTGTTCATCTCGAACATTGTCACTTTATTCTTGCCGAACACCGCGGCCAACTTTTCATCGGCGAGAATTTCCCGCTTGTTCGCTTCATTTTGCAGCTTGTGCTTCTTGATGTACTCCCACATTTTGCTCACGACCTCGGTACGCGGCAAAGGGTCCGGTCCGACCACGGCCGCGAGTTCCTTCGAAGGCCGCAAGGGCTTGGTGAAGGCACTTGCCACGGGCTTGGCCTTTTCTGCCTCGGGCGCTTTGGGAGTCTTGCCCTTTTCGGGCGCGCCCTGGCCGGGCGTGGCTTTTTTACCTGAGTTCGTCATCCGCTTTGCCTCCATGGATTTTGGCGCGAGCACATGCCGGCGCGACAGTGCCTCCGGCTCGCATTACTTAAACGAGCTTGCCATGACGGAACCCCAACCATCGCGCTCCGTCAAGCGGCCCACGCAATCTTTATCGAACCGGCTCGAGTTTGGGTCCGGCCTTGCCGCCAAACCCGCCGGGATTGGGCTTTGCTTGAAAAAACCGGAGGGCGGTTCGAGAACTCCATCAATTTCTGATTCGCCCGGCAACTTAAGCCACTTTTTCACCAGTTGGCCGATTTTCGGCTGGAATTGGCCGAGTCGATCGAAAGTATTGGGGAAAACTGGTTTTCGCTGGGAAGCTTAGCGCCGATCCACCTCTCCCAACACCAAATTCCCACCGTCCGACGACAACAGACCCTCGTCGAATTCGGCGACGGCGGACCTGCCACCGATAGGCGATAGGCCGGGTGGCGGCGGAGAAATATTTCATGTTTCTCATAGGATACTTGTGACCCAACGTCCAAGATTATCGGGCACGTCCTTGACCTGACCGAGGTATTCGCACGGAATTCGAGCGCGCGGCGGAAGAATATAAATCTGAAGCCTGATTTTTGCTATTTACCAAATCATTTATTGATCAATCGCGGCGCGGAACCGAAATACGCGGCCGAGACGAATAAGCGCATCCTGGCCGTGCTGGATGGTCCGGTTCCCGCGGGATACGCGCCGTGGACCGGTCCCGCGTCGCGGCAGCAGTGGGTGACGTCGATGTGCAGTATGTCTGGCGCTTCCCGCGCGCTGATAAGATCAATCTTTCGGCACGCAAGTCCTGATGCGAAAGCCATGATCCCGATTTCGCCACCAAGGCCGCCGAGATCGTCGGGCTTTATCTGGCGCCGCCGGAGAACGCCATCGTGATCAGTGTCGACGAAAAGCCCTCGATCCAGGGCTGCCTTCATCGAGGCCAGCAACGAAAATGCCAAGCCCTTCGCCGGGACAAAATCCCAAGTCCATCAAAAGCGCCTCAAGGCACGTTTCGCGGACTAATGATTCCGGGTACTAGCCCCGGCACGCGCCGCGCCCAGTTGAGATCGATCTTCGTCAAAACGGAGACACGCCGCCAGGCCGAGCTCGTGGGAGTGCCTCTACGCTGTTCCGCTCTGCCGAGATAAGCGATTCGACAAGACGCCAAATTATTTCTTGCCCGAAGCCGCGCCGGCGGCGATTTGCATCTTAACGATTTTATCCGGGCCGGTCACCGCGCCATTGTCTTCCTTGGCGCCCTTCTTGATCTTGTCGACGACATCCATGCCGGAAACCACCTGGCCGACAACGGTATATTTGTGGTTCAGGAACGCCGCATCGGCAAAGCAGATAAAGAACTGCGAATTGGCCGAGTCCGGATCTTGCGAGCGGGCCATGCCGACGGTGCCGCGCGTAAATGGCTCGGCGGAAAATTCCGCCGGGATATCGGGAAGATCGGATTTGCCCGCCCCGGTGCCGGTGGGATCGCCGGTCTGCGCCATGAACCCGTCGATGACCCGGTGGAAGACGAGGCCGTTATAGAAGCCGCGCTTCGTCAAGGCCTCGATTTGGGCGACATGCTTGGGCGCGAGATCGGGCCGGAGCAGGATCGTGACACGGCCGTCCTTGGTGTCGAGATAGAGCGTGTGCTGGAGGTCTTGCATTGGCGCGGCAGAAAGCCCATGCGAAAACGCGGCAAACCCGAAGGCGAGACCCAAGGCAAAACCCAGGCCCAAGACAGCACGCCTTGTCATCCGTTGAAGCGTCATTCTGGTCCGATCCTTTTAAACAGAGGCAAGCCGCAAGGTCATTTGGGCGCGCGCCGTTTGGCGAGCGCAAGCGCAACCGCCTCAGGCACGAACGCCGACACGTCGCCGCCGAGCCCAGCGATCTGCCGCACCAATGTCGCGCTAATATGACGAACCGCGGGCGAAGCCGCGAAAAATACCGTTTTGATCTCCGGTGCCATCGTTGCGTTCATCGCCGCCATCCGCATCTCGGCGTCAAGGTCCGTGCTGTCACGAATGCCGCGCAGCATCACACTCGCCCCGGCGGCGCGCGCGGCCTCGACCGCGAGGCCAGAAAAAGCGCGCACCGACAGCTTGCACGCGCGCGCGGCAAGAAAGTCTCGGCAGACCTTCTCTACAAGGCTCGCGCGCTCCTCTACGCCAAGCATTGGGGTCTTGCCCGGATGTGTGCCGATCGCGACGACGAGCTCGTCGCACACGGTTCCGGCGTTTTCGATGACATCGATGTGGCCGAAGGTCAGGGGATCGAAGGAACCGGCATAAAGGGCGACGCGGATCATGCTCTCTCCCTCGCCAGCGCGATACCGCGGGCGGTTTCAATTCACGCCGAGCTTTTTTTGCAAGGAGGTGGAAGACGTCGTGTATTGGAACGTCAGCCTCTTACCTGGGTAGATATAGTGGTAGACTTTTTGCGCAGCCAGCGCGCCCTCGTGGAAACCGCACAAGATCAGTTTTAATTTGCCCGGATAATGATTGATGTCGCCGATCGCGAAAATACCAGGGACATTGGTCTCGAAGGTTCCGGCATCGACCGGAACGAGGTTCTCGTGCAGGTTCAACCCCCAACCGGCAACCGGACCGAGCTTCATCGTGAGCCCGAAAAACGGGATGAGCCTTTGGCAGGGGATTTCGTGCGATCCGCCGCTCGCGTCCTTTAGGGTCACACGGGAGAGC